>NZ_AP024660.1:3382014-3709352 GCF_019977395.1 Arthrobacter sp. NicSoilC5
TTGTGCCGCCTGCGGCGTCACAACCGCTTCGAGGCAGTTACGGCGTCTTCGCGTTCGCCACTTGAATGTCACGGATCATTCGGTTAGTCACGTCAAGGCTGAGTGACAAAAGATCCTGCGCTTCGTCGAGGTCGTACACTTTGTCGGGATGCTGAGTCGGATTGCGATAATTACGGCGGATGCTATCAAGTGCATCCAAGAGGCCCGCCGGAACCTTTTTCTCTTTGAGGTGGGTCACCATCGGGCCCCACATAAGCGGCTGCTTGATTCGATTCCGCCGTACCTTGCAGCAGTAGTAATGCCGGAGTACCGCTTCGGTTCCACGCATAAGATGGAACGCTGCAGATGTCGGTAGTTCGTATGCGATGCACCGTCCGGCCTCGCGCATATCTACCTGGGCGATTTCCGGGAGCTCAGCAAAGACTCCCGACGCCATCAAAGTAGAAAACTCGTCGGTGAGCTTCTGGATCGTATAACGCTTATCTGACGCGGCATAGTTAATCTTCCCGGATGCCTCGGCCAGAAGGGCCTCGCGAAGAATCTCAGCTCGCCTCCACAGTTTTTCCGTTTCTTCCTGCGTCAGTGCACGTGGGCTTGTTGCCGTGGCTCCAGAAATGGATTTGTCTCCGTCTTCCATCTTTAGGAGGTCTAACTCTGCCGGCTTGGCAGGGTCCACTCCAGCTTCCCTTTCCCAAGCCTTGATCATCTCGAGTAGGGGGTGGAGCAATCTGTGCGTGACATGGAATTCGTACCGCTGCAGAAGCAGGTCGAGCTGCTGGATATTTTCCGCAACGGCACCTTCGGAAAATATCAGCGACCCGGAATTCGCGTCCATGAGATACCGAACAGCGGTACCGATGTATATATATCCGGCCGTAGACCTTTTTTCCATGCTTCTTTTCGCTTTCCCCTTGATCCCCGGCTAGCCTACAGCCCGAGAAGAGGACGTATTAACAATTAGCGCCGTTGTTGGTGGTGGTGGGCCCGCCGTGGGACCAGTAGGTGATGTGGTGGGCTTCGCACCAGGGTGCGGGGGGTGGTGCAGTTGGGGAAGGCGCAGCCTTGGTCGCGGGTGGTGAGGGCGGTGCGTTGGGCGGGGGTGAAGAGGCGGGTTTTGCGGCCGAGGTCGAGGATTTCGCCGGTGGTGCCCAGGAGGGCGGGGATGATGTCGGCGTCGCAGGCGACTTTGCGGAGCGTGGCGGCGGGGACGGGTCCGGTGAAGGCGAAGGTCCCCGTACCTGTCACTGTTTCTGCGCTGTGGTCTTTGCTTGTGGGTGTGGCGGGGTTGGGGGGAAGAGGTCTTGGTAGTTGATAGTGGCGATGATGTGGGGTCGGTTGCCGCCGGTTGTGGGCAGGGTGTTGGTGGTGAGGGCTGTTTTTGCGGCGGTAATGAGGCCGTCGAGTTGTTTCTGGGCGCGGGTGCGCCGGTCCAGGTCAATCCCGCCGGGTTGGCATGCTGCTGCCTTGTCCCCGGCGGTGCGGGGGTTGGTGGCGGTGTTCATGACGGTGAGGAGGTGTTCGTATTGGTCGGTGGTGGCGAAAATCTCGAGGTGGTGGAGGCCGTGGCGGGGCTTGCGGATGAAGGCGCCCTGGGTGTGGCGGAGGGCTTCTTCGGTGGGTTCGCTCCCGTCGGCGTCGATGGTGTCGGTCCAGCGTTGGGCGACGCGGGTCAGGAAGTCAGGGTCGGTGGTGGTGGCGGCTGTGGTGAGGTGGTGTTCGATCGTGTCCAGGGTCTCGGCGGTGGTGTGGTGCTGGAGCCGGTCCAGGGTTGCCGTGATGAGGGTGGCGGCGTGCGAGGACACGGCAGGTCCGTACCCGGCCGGGGACGTGATCCCGGTCTCCGTGGCCCCTGTGGTGGTGGGGGTGATTGCGGCGGCGAGGTGGGGCCGGGCTGGTGGGAGTGGTTCGCCGGTGAGGCTGGTGGCCGGGAGGACCTGGTGGGCGAGGGTGAGGCGGCGGCGGGCTTCGCGGATGGGGATCCGCAAGCGCAGGCGGAGGAACTCCGCAGTGTTCCGGCACCCGTCATCGGCCGGTGACACCACCGGGCGGCCAGGACCGGCGGGCGGATTGGGCCAGGTCGCGTCGGTCTCAACCACGGCGGCGGACCGGGCGGCACGGGTCGTGGCTGCGGCGTCGGTGATGGCCTGGGCGCGGGTCCGGTCCACCGCCCCGGCGCCCAGGAGCTGCAGGTACTCCACGCTCCGGGCGAGGTCCTCGGCGCGGGCGGCGAACTCGGCGGCCTCGAGATAAGAGGCAGACGCCAGAACATCCGGGGCGGCCACGGCAACGGCCGCGATCCGGACCGCCAACCCAGCCAGGAGGTCCTGGTGGCCAGGACCTGTGGCCCGGTGCTGTGAAGCCTCCCCTGGGACCGCATGAAGGTGGGCCGGGCGCGGCAGCCAGCTGCCGGCGTCGTACGCTTTCCGGCCGTACGCCGCACCAAGATGCTCCCCAATGGCCTCCATAACCACACTCTGCCAGCCACCACTGACAACGAAGAGACCCAAAGACCCCTATGTGGAAAACGCGCGAACCGTAGTGGATCCACCCTTAAACACTGCCGGCCGCCGCGTCCCCCAAGGATCGCGACGGCCGGCAAGGCGATTCACTTGTAGCACAACGGCTGGTCATTCCCATGTCATGCGGCGGGACCCGCGTCATGAATGACCGGTGAAGAGTCAACTAGGACTTCGTGCCGTTCCCATCGGAGGTACCAAGGTTGGTGGTCTCCGGGTGGGTGCTGTGGGCTGGGATGTGGTCCCCGCCCAGGGCGCCGGCGTCGCCGGTCCCGGAAGTGCCGGTCGAAGTACCAGGGGCAGCAGTAGAGGGTCCTGAGGCCTGGCCGCCACCGGATGCGCCGTCACGGTGCATCGCAGAGCCAATCACAGTGCCTGCCCTGCGTGCGGCTTCCCCAAGCTGGTCTGCCACTTCAGGCGCCTTTTCCTTGATGGTTTCCGTCGCCACGGACACTTTGTCCTGCACCGGCTTGCTGTCCCAGATGCCGGCCGCGCGGGCCTTCAGCTTGTCGTAAGCAGCGCGGCCTGACCGCGAACCGAGGACGTATCCCACGGCAACGCCTACACCCAAAAGAAGCTTGTTTTTCACGATGATCTCCTGCTCTGCGAGAAGGTTGTCAGTCCCGGCCGGGGCAGCGGGCGCCGGTTGCCGGGGAAAATGAAAGCCGGCCCGGGGATGATGTCCCCAGGCCGGCTTCCTGGCTTGCCCGTGCAGTTATCCGCGGGCGCTGCGCTTGGTGACCATGCCGTAAATGGCAAGGACGATCAGCGAGCCGACGATCGCCAGCAGCCACGTCTGGATCGAGAAGAACTCCTGCAGTCCACTGCCGAAGATCATCCCGCCCAGCCAGCCACCGAGCAATGCGCCAACGACGCCCAGGATCAGAGTGATGACCCAGCCGCCACCCTGCCTGCCCGGGAGGATCGCCTTAGCGATCGCACCAGCAATAAGTCCGAGAATCAGAAATGCAATAAATCCCATTTGAAGCTCTCTTCCTAAGTAAAGGAGGCCTCCAGGTTCCGGAGGCACTTCATCCTTCTGGCTCAATAGTAATCATGCTTACTATCTTTTTGCCAACCCCGTTTTTGGAAAAAAGTGCAGTTCAGGCTGGTTTCAGTGTCCCGTTTGGTCCGAGTCGTTGCCCGCTCCGGGACCCTCGTCAAGGATGGACAATTCCGCTAGATCCTGCGGATCCAGGGCGAAATCGAACACGTCCAGGTTCTCTGCCATCCGCTCCGGCGAAGCGGTCTTCGGAATCGTTACCAATCCGTTTTGTATGTGCCACCGAAGGACGAGTTGGCCAGGGGTTTTCCCATGCTTTTCCGCCAGTTGGGAAAGGATGGGAGCCCCCAACAAACCCGCCCCCGAGCCGCCCAACGGACTATAAGACTCAGTAATAATGCCATGCCGTCTATGGAATTCCCGCTCGGCGGACCGCGTGATGGCCGGACTGAGCTGGATTTGGTTTACCGCAGGCACCACGTCAGTCTCCGCCATCAGCCGCTCGAGGTGCGCCGGCTTGAAATTGGACACTCCGATGGACCGGACTTTTCCCTCGGCCTGCAGCCGTTCAAAGGTCTGCCAGGTGGAGATGTACTGATCCCTGCCGGGCAGAGGCCAGTGGATCAGCAGCAGGTCCACGTAATCCAGCCCAAGACGCGCCAGCGACCCCTCCAGGCCTGCTACGGCGCGGTCGTGGCCTTGGAATTCCCCGTCCAGCTTGGTGGTGATAAAGAGCTCGCTGCGGTCCACGCCGCTGGCCCTGATGCCGTTGCCCACACCGCGTTCGTTGCCGTACTTCACGGCGGTGTCGATATGCCGGTACCCGGCTTCCACGGCCTGTGCGACGGCGGCGGCCGCTTGTTCGTCGTCCAGGGGCCAGGTGCCAAGCCCCAGCTGCGGAATCCTGTTGCCGTCATTGAGGTCGATGAGCGGTGCAAGTGTCATGCGATCAGTCTGCCCCCTCCTGGCCGTCCCGGCTCCCGGTGCCCGCGATTCGGGACGGCCCGGAGGATACTGCCGGCGGCCTAGGCCAGTTCCTCTGCCAGTTTCCGCTTCAGGATCTTTCCACTGGGTCCCAGCGGGAGCTCGGACAGTATCCTGACCACGCGCGGATACTTGTAGGCCGCGAGCTGGGCGCTGGCGAAGTCCATCAGCTCGGTCTCGGTGACACTGGCCCCCGCGTCCAGCACGATGGCGGCCGCGATTTCCTGGCCGTGGACATCGTGCGGGATGCCGTAAACGGCGGCGCTGACAACTGCAGGGTGTGTCAGCAGGACTTCCTCCACCTCCCGCGGATACACGTTGTAGCCGTTGCGGATGATCATGTCCTTCTTGCGGTCCACGATGGTGAGGTAGCCGTCGTCGTCCTTGGTGCCAAGGTCCCCGCTGCGGAACCAGCCGTCCACCACGGCCTCGGCGGTGGCCTCAGGCCGGTTGAGGTAGCCCTTCATCAGCAGGTGGCCGCGGATCACCAGCTCGCCGAGTTCCCCGTTGGGCAGCAGTTCGATCCGCTCCGTCACCTCAGGGCGGGCGATTTCGATATCAACGCCCCAGATCGGGATACCGATGGTGCCGGGCCGTGGCTGCATGCCCACGTGGTTGAAGGCCGCAACGGGGGACGTCTCGGTGAGGCCGTAGCCCTCATGGATCTCCACGCCGAAGACGTCACGGAACCGGTCCATCACTGCCAGTGGAAGTGAGGCTCCACCGGAGATGCCGTAGCGCAGGGCCGCCGGCCGGTCCGGCACGGTCTTGGCGGCCTCCAGGAGTGCCACGTACATGGTGGGGACGCCCAGGAAGATGTTCACGTCGTGCTTCGCCAGCAGCTTCAAGGCGTCCGGGCCGGTGAACCGGGGCATGAGGACGATGGTGGCCCCGGCGCGAAGGCCCGTGTTCAGCACCACCGTCTGGCCGAAGGTGTGGAAGAGCGGCAGGCCGCCGAACAGGACGTCGCCGGGCCGGAAGTCCATCACGCTGGTCAGCAGGACGCTGGTTTGTTCCACCAGGGCGAAGTGGCTGCCCGGTGCGCCTTTGGGCTTGCCGGTGGTGCCTGAGGTGTACAGGATGGTGGCCGTGTCCGATGGGCGGCAGGGTTCGTACGTCCGGATCGGCTCCACGGCGGCCGCCTCCGCTTCCAGCCGCGGAAGCCCGCCGTCGTCGGGAGCCATGACCGTCAGCACATCGACCCCGCTGGCTGAAGCACCGGCGGCGCCCTCCGTGAGCAGGGGAGCGGCGCAGATGAGCAGCCTGGCGCCGCTGTCCTGCAGGACGTACTCGATCTCGCGGGCCTTGAGCAGGGCGTGGACCGGGACAACGATGGCGCCCAGCGACAGGATGGCGTAGTACACCCGCGCGAAGTCCGGCACGTTGGGGATCAGGACGGCGACGGCGTCTCCCGGGCCGATTCCCCGCGCCCGCAGTGCACCGGCATAGGCGCGGGTTTGGCTCCACAGGTCGGCGTAGCTGACCTGGTCCTCGCCCACAACGAGGGCGATGCTGTCAGGATTCCTCTTGGCTGATTCTGCCAGGACGGCAGCGACGGAGATGGTGGCGAAGCCGTCAGCGGAGTTGGTGTTGGTCATGGCCTGCTTCTTTGTTGGGATGGGTCACGCTGTGAGGATCAGGGCGTCGCCCTGGCCGCCGCCCCCGCAGAGGGCCACGACCCCGGTGCCTCCGCCGCGGCGTTTCAAGGCCAGCGCCTGGTGCAGCACCAGGCGTGCACCTGAGGCGCCCACGGGGTGGCCCAGTGCGATGGCGCCGCCTTCGGCGTTGACAGTTTCGGTGTCGATGCCGAGATCGTTGGCGGACTGGATGAGGACCGAGGCGAAGGCCTCGTTGATTTCCACCAGGTCCAGCTCCTGCACCGTGAGTCCCTGGTCCTTGAGCGCGCGCTCGATGGCGCGGGCGGGCTGGGAATGCAGGGATCCGTCGGGGCCTGCGGTCTGGCCGTGGGCGCCGATCTCGGCAATCCACTCCAGGCCTGCTGCTTCCGCGGCCGCCTTGCTGGCAATGACCAGCGCCGCTGCGCCGTCGGAAAGGGGCGACGACGACCCTGCCGTGATGGTGGCGGTCCCCGCCTTGGAGAACGCCGGGCGGAGCTGCGCCAGGGATTCGGCGGTGGTGTCCGGACGGATGCCTTCGTCGTGTTCGAGGGTCATGGCAGGTCCCTTGCGCTGCGGTATCTCGATCGGCGCGATTTCCTCCGCCATGATCCCGGCGGCGCGGGCGGCTTCGGCACGCTGGTGGGAGCGGGCCGCGACGGCGTCCTGCTCTTCGCGCGTGATGCCGCGTTCGGCGTTGCCGGCGTCGGTGGCCTCACCCATGAGCTTCTTGCTCACCGGGTCCTGCAGCCCGTCATGGTTCAGGGAGTCCAGCATGGGGGCATCTCCGATGACGACGCCGGCCCGCAGCCCGGGGACCAGGTGCGGCGCGTTGGTCATCGATTCCTGGCCGGCGGCCACGATGAAGTCGGCTTCCCCCGTGCGGATCATCCGGGCAGCGTCGATCACGGCCGTCAGGCCGGACAGGCAGAGCTTGTTGATGGTGATGGTGGGAACGTCCCAGCCGATTCCGGCGGCCAGGCTGGCCTGGCGTGCGGGGCCCTGGCCCGCGCCGGCCTGGATGACCTGGCCGACAATGACGGCGCCGATCTGCTCCGGTGCCACGCCGGTGCGTTCCAGCGCGGCGCGGATGGCGTGGGCGCCCAGTTCGCTGGAGGAAAAGGGCGTGAGTCCGCCGCGGAACCTGCCAAACGGGGTGCGGGCGCCGCCCAGGATGACGGGGATGTTGGCGTTCTGGTTCAAGAACAGTCCTTTCAGGGGATGATGGGCAGCCAAAGCCGAACGGCAGGGCTTAGGCGAAGGCGGAGGTGCCGGTGATGCCGCGTCCGATGATGAGCGCCTGCATGGTTTCGGTGCCTTCGTAGGTGTGGATGGCTTCGATGTCGGCAAGGTGCCTGGCGACGCGGTTTTCCAGCAGGATGCCGTTGCCGCCCAGCAGGTCACGGGCGTTGGAGGCGATGCCGCGTGCGGTCCGGGTGCAGGTGTACTTCACGAGCGATGCCTGCTCGGGTGTGAGGGTTCCGGCTTCATCGAGCCGCGTCATCTGCACCACCATCAGCTGCATGGTGGCCAGTTCACTGAGCATCCGGGCCAGCCGCTCCTGGACGATCTGGGACGCGGCCAGCGGCCGGCCGAACTGCTTGCGCTGCCTGGCATACTGGACGGCCGTTTCGTAGCAGGCGGTGGCATGGCCGACGGCGGACCAGGCCACGCCCAGCCGGGTCGCCAGCAGCACCCGGGCCGTGTCTTTGAAGCTGCGCGCACCCGGCAGGACGTTCTCTTCGGGGACGAAGACGTCCTCCAGGCGGATGTGGGCCTGCCAGATGGCGCGGAGGGCAAGCTTGCCTTCGATTTTGGCGGCGGTGTAGCCGGGGGAGTCCTGCGGAACCAAGTAGCCGTGGACCTGGCCGTCGTCGCCCCGGGCCCAGACGATGCTGACGCCGCCCACGGAGCCGTTGCCGATCCACTTCTTCTCGCCGTTGAGCAGGAACCCGCCGTCCGTGCGGGTTGCCGTGGTTTCCAGGGCCACCGAGTCGGAGCCATGGGTAGGCTCGGTGAGGGCGAACGCCGCGTATTCCGTGCCCCTGGCAATCGCCGGCAGCCAGCGCTCCTTCTGCGCCGCGGATCCGCATTCAGCCACGGAGCGCAGGGCCAGGCCGCCCTGGACGGCAATCATCGTGGCCACGGAACCATCGCCCCGGCTGATTTCCATGTTCACCAGGCCGGCGGCCATGCTGCTCATGGGTGCGAAGCCCTCCACGGTGATGCCGTCGCGGAGCAGGTCCAGTTCGCCCAGGCGCTGGAGGAGGTGCAGCGGGTACTCGCCGCGTTCCCAGTAGCCGTCAATGACGGGCAGGACCTCGTCCTGGACAAAGCTGCGGGCGCGCTCCCAGTAGGCGCGGTCCTCGTCTCCGACGCCGGCCAGGATGGACGCCGGGTCCGTCCCGAGGGCCTCGGTCAGGACATATTCCGGCTCCACTGTTCCGGCGGGGAAGCCGGCGGGATCCCCGGTGCGGGTGGGCGCGAGGGCGGGCGACGTCGTCGTCATTGCATGCATCCTTTGAATCAGCGGCGGCGGGAGGGCCGGGACCTTGTGGCCTGGACCACACCAATCAAGGATGCAATGAAACGGAGTTCCACGTCAAGAAACTGGGTACCAGGGCTGGAGGTGGCGCCGCTGGGGCTAGGGGAGCGCGTCCCGCACCGCCTGGGCGATCGCATCCTTGTCGGCAGGGCCGGGAAAAACGGTGACGACGACGGTTGGGGAGGGTTGGGCGGGCGCGGCGGCGTCCGCCGGGCTGCCCAGGAGTGCAGGCCGGAAGGTTTCCGCCAAGGCCTGGAGTTCGGCGGCCAGGGCGGTGGCCCTTTCCCGGTCGCCTGCAGTGGTGTCCCCGGCGCCAGGCGCGGCCCGCAGCCACTCCCGCAGGAAGGCGTTGTGCACGGCCACCACCGCTGCAGCGAAGGCGACGGCTTTGTATTCGCGCCGGTCGTTCCGGGGCAGCTTGTCATTCAGGTAGTGCAGGAACGCCCGCTCGTACCGGTGCGAGGTCACCAGTTCCCGGTCGCGGAGGGCCGGCACTGCCTGCAACAGCCCGTACCGGGCGCGTGAGGTCTGGGGGTTCCGCAGGTGGTGGTCGAAAACCAGCAGCGCCGCGTCCGCCACCGCGGCCAGCGGCCCGAGCCTGGATCCGGCGAGCCGTTCATTGACCTGGTGCAGGATCTGCTCGTGGTCGGCGAAGACAACGTCCTCCTTGGACCCGAACCTGCGGAAGAACGTGCTGCGGCTCATGCCTGAGGCTTCTGCGAGTTCCTCAACGGATGTTGCGTCGAATCCCTGCTTCGCCAGGAGGCCAATGGCTGCCGCGACGGGCCCATCGGCAGGGTGCCCCTCGACGGGACGGTGGGAAGGGGGCGAAGTCATGCGCCGAAATCTAGCACAGCAGCCCTCCGGCAGGCTGGCCTGCCGCCGGCTGCGGAAGGCCAGCCTGTGGCCGCTTTCAGGCGCCCTGCCGTGCCCAGCCGGTCAGCTTGTCCGAAAGCTGCATGTAGGCCTCGTTGACCTGCTGCAGCTCCGGGTGGTTGTCATACCAGGCCACGATTTCCCGTGCTCCGTCCGCGAACGGGATGGTGGCGGTGTAGTCCGGGACCAAGGCCTTGATCTTGGTGTCGTCGAAGACCACGGAATGCGACCGGTCCCCCAGGAGGTTGGAACCCAGTTCCTGGTCGTGGGCGGCGATGGTTTCGGAGGCCACATGCACCAGTTCCGGTTCCCGGACGCCCGCGGCGCGGGCGAAGAGTCCGTAGATCTGGTTCCACGGCAAGTACTCGTCGGAGGTGATGGTGTAGCTTTCGCCCACCGCCTGCGGCCGGCCAAGCAGGCCGACGAACGCCTTGGCAAAGTCCTTGCTGTGCGTCAACGTCCACAGCGAGGTGCCGTCACCGTGGACCATGACCGGGAGGCCGCTGCGCATGCGGTGGATGTCCGTCCAGCCGCCCACCATCGCAATCTTGGTGCGGTCATAGGTGTGCGAGGGCCGGACCACCGTCAATGGGAAGTCGTCCTCCCGGTAGGCCCTGAACAGCAGCTCCTCGCACGCGATCTTGTCCCGGGAGTACTGCCAGAACGGATTCTTCAACGGCGTGGACTCTCGGATGGGCAGCCTGGTGGGCGGCTTCTGGTACGCGGAGGCCGAGCTGATGAAGACGTACTGACCCGTCCGCTCCCGGAACAACTCCATGCTGGTTTGGGCCTGGTCCGGAGTGTAGGAAATGAAGTCCGCCACGGCGTCGAACTCCCTTCCGCCCAGCACCTCCCTGACGGAGGCCGCATCGCGGACGTCGGCGTGCAGCACTTCGGTGCCGTCGGGGACAGGCCTGCCGGACTGCCCCCGGTTCAGGATGGTCAGCCGGTGGCCCAGCGCGGCGGCACGTTCTGCCGCCGCCGCGCTGATGACCCCGGTCCCGCCGATGAAAAGGATGCTCCTCGGCGCCACCGTATCTGCGGCGATTGTGCCTACCACGCGTAGTCTTCCGGTGCCGGGCGGTGTCCCGGGAAAATGTCGTCCAGCCTCTTGAGTGCGTCCCCATCCAGGGAGACATCCAGGGCGCGGATTGCGGCGTCCAGCTGTTCCTGGGTCCGGGGGCCCACGATCGGTGCGGTCACGGCAGGCTGGTGGAGGAGCCACGCCAGGGCCACGTCGCCGGGTTCGTGGCCCAGTTCGTCGGCGAAGTCCTCGTACTGGCGGATCTGGTCCTCGTGCTTCTTCAGCGTTTCCGCTGCCCGCCCCTCCGTGCGGCGGACTCCCTGGCGTTCCTTCTTCAGCACGCCGCCCAGCAGCCCGCCCTGCAGCGGCGACCAGGGAATGAGGCCCAGCCCGTACTGCTGTGCTGCCGGGATGACTTCCAGTTCCACCTGCCGCATGAACAGGTTGTAGATGGACTGCTCGCTGACCAGGCCCGTGTAGTTCCGGCGGCGTGCTGCCTCCTGCGCCTGGGCGATGTGCCAGCCGGCGAAGTTGCTGCTGCCCGAGTACAGGATCTTGCCCTGCTGTACGGCCACTTCGATGGCCTGCCAGATCTCGTCCCACGGAGTGTCGCGGTCGATGTGGTGGAACTGGTACACATCGATGTAGTCCGTCTGCAGGCGCTTGAGGCTGGCGTCCAGCGCACGGCGGATGTTCAGGGCCGAGAGCTTGGACTCGTTGGGCCGGTCCGTCATGGTGCCGTAGAGCTTGGTGGCCAGGACGGTGTGCTCCCGGCGCTCGCCGCCCCTGGCGAACCAGCGCCCGATGATTTCCTCGGTCCAGCCGCGGTGGTCGGCGCCGCCGTATACGTTGGCGGTGTCGAAGAAGTTGATGCCGGCTTCGTGCGCGGAATCCATGATGCTGTGGGCGTCCGCCTCCTCCGTCTGCGGCCCAAAGTTCATGGTGCCGAGGCAGAGGCGGGAGACTTTCAGGCCGGAGCGGCCCAGATGGGTGTACTGCATGGAAGATCCTTTCAAGGGTAGGCCTGCCAAACCGGTGGGTGGGCCGGCTGGAACCTACATCTGGGTGAAGGAGGCGACGGCGGGATCGGAGCCAATGCGCGCGCCGGACTCCAGTGCGGTGATGGCGGACAGTTCGTCTTCGGACAGCTTGAGGGACGAAGCCGCGAAGTTTTCCCGGATGCGGCCCGGATTCGCGGATTTGGGAATGACGATGTTGCCGTTGGCGAGGTGCCAGGCGAGCACTACCTGGGCGGTGGTGGCGCCGTGGGCGTCGGCGATCGTGGTGACGGCGTTCCCGTTAAGGTCACCGCCCTGGCCCAGTGGGCTGTACGCCTCCACGGCGATGCCCAGGCTGCGGCACTTGGCCGCAAGGTCCGCCTGCTGGTAGCTGGGGTGAAGCTCGATCTGGTTGACGGCGGGCACTGTTTCCGCGGATTCCAGCAGGGCGTCCAGATGGTCGGAGAGGAAGTTGGAGACGCCGATGGCGCGGATCTCCTTGTTTTCGTACAGCCGCTCCATCTCCTTCCATGCCTGGACGAAGAGGCCCTGCGAAGGAACCGGCCAGTGGATGAGGTAGAGGTCGATGAAGTCCAGGCCCAGGGCCTTGCGGCTGTTCTGGAACGCCTCCTGCGCCCGGCCCTGCTCGCCATTGCGGAGCTTGGTGGTCACGAAAATTTCCCCGCGGGGGATCCCTGTGGCTGCGAGGGCCGCCCCTACCCCTGCCTCGTTGCGGTACGCCGCAGCGGTGTCGATGTGGCGGTAGCCCGCTTCCAGCGCGTCCTCCACGGTTCGCTGTGTGTCCTCCGGCGGGACCTGGAAAACGCCGAAGCCAAGCTGCGGAATGGTGACGCCGTTGTTGAGTGTCAGCTCTGACATGGGTGTACTCCTTGGACGTATGGTGCTGGGAACGATGCCGGTTGCTCGACGAGTGGGGAAACACAGTGAGAAATCGGTTTCCACCGGCTCACTCCTGAGCCTATGCACTTTCCGCCATCAAGTCAGCAGCCAAGGCTGATCCTGTTTTTCCTAGGACCGCCAGTCCTACCTTCGTTGTAGAGCAGGCCACGCCAACGCAGGCACAATGGTCTGCATGGGTCAAAGCGCCGAGTTCGGAAAATTCCTCAAAGCCATGCGGTCCCGGCTGAGCCCGGAAGTCGCAGGGACGGGCCCCAGTACGGGCGCCCGCAGGGTTCCGGGCCTGCGGCGTGAGGAAGTGGCGCGCCTGGCCGGGGTCAGCACCGACTACTACGTGCGGCTGGAACAGGGCCGCAATATCCACCCGTCACGCACGGTCCTGGACGCCGTTGCCAGGGCCCTGCGGCTGGACAGCAGCGAGCACGCGCACATGCTGGACCTGCTCGAGAACTGCGCGGGCGCTCCCCGCGAACCGGGTGCCAATGCAGCCCAGGGCGTCCGGCCGGCGCTGCGCCAACTCCTGGACGCGGTGGGGGAGGTGCCCGCGCTGGTGCTGGGCCGCCGCAACGACGTGCTGGCCGGCAACAGGATGGCGTTCCTCTTGTTCGCCGATTTCCCCGCGCTGCCGCCCGCGGAGCGGAACCTCACACGCTGGACCATCCTTGACCCGGCTGCGCGGGAACTGTTCAGGGACTGGAAAACCGTGGCGGCAGAAGCCGCGGGCTCCCTCCGCCTGGACGTGGGCCGGCACCCCAACGACCCCCAGGCGAACCACCTGGTGGGGGAGCTGGCGGTCCACAGCGAACACTTCCGCCAGTGGTGGGCGGGGCACCGGGTTGCCACCCGCGCTGCAGGCACCGTCCGGCTGCACCATCCCGCGGTGGGGGACCTGGAACTGAACTTTGAAAACCTGGTCCTGCCGGAGGACCCCGACCAGACGCTCCGGGTGTACTCCGCCCGGCCGGGATCGCCGTCGTCGGACGCCCTGGCACTGCTGGGAAGCCTCGGGGCAGCCCCGGATGCCGGCCTGGAACGGGACCCTGCCGCGATGGCCGAAAGCGGCGACGCGGGCTGACCGGCCATGCGCGCGCCCACGCCACTGTACATTCGTCCAGCGAAGTGGGGTGATTCTGGCCAGCCGCCCATTGGTGGCGGGCCGGCCCTTTCCTAGGGTGGGAGTACCAGCTTTCCCTGCCCAGTTCTTATCACCCCAGGATGGTCTCAACGATGAAACGCATCGCCCTGCTGAAGGAGCGCCAGGCCTCTGCCGGCGCCGCCTCCACCGCCACCGGTTCCCACTGCCCGGCTTCCGGCCTCTGGAGCCCCGACATCGATCCCCACACGGTCCTGTCCTTCTTCGAGGGCCACGTGTTCCCGGCATTCGACGGCGTGCCCACCGTCTGGCGGCGGCGCAGCCCCGGCACGGCAAACTAGGTCCTGCCTTAAGCGCAACTGACCCGCAGCTAACACCGTCAGGAACGTGTTGGCTGCGGGTCAGCTGTGTTTGGCGTTAGTGATCTTCCAGTCGGAAGCCAATCTTGATGGTGACCTGCCAGTCTGCGACCTTTCCGTCCTCCAGGTGGCCGCGGACCTCCTTGACCTCAAACCAGTCGAGGTTCCGCAGGGTCTGGGATGCCTTGGCAATGCCGTTGCGGACAGCGTCGTCCACGCCCTCGGTGGAGGTGCCGACAATTTCAGAAATGCTGTACGTGTGGTTGGACAACTTCGCTCCTCGTGATCGTCGATGCTCCCGGTTGCGGGCCGTTCCTGAAGCCTAGTAGGACTGCGGGAGCGTTGAACAGGGGCCCGGGGTAATCAGGACCGCGGCACGGGAGGCTACTTGGCGTCCAGCACCAGCTGCTTCAAGTCATCGAGCGTCTGCTGCATGTGCGCGTCCATGGCCTGGCGCGACCGGTCAGGATCACGGGACTCCAGGGCCTCGGCAATGTTCTGGTGATGGCCGATTGCGTGCTCCTGGATCGCAGGGACGGCGGAGGTCTCGGTCCTGCGCTTTTCCAGCACGCGGTGCAGCGGCTCAAACAGGACCGACACGAACACATTCCCGGATGCCCGCAGGATGACGTCGTGGAACGCAAGGTCTGCTTCCACGAAAGCGGCAACATCGTTGATGCTGTGGGCGGCCTTCATCGCGGAAATGTAGTTGAAAAGGGACGTGATGTCTTCCTCGACGATCCGTCCTGCGGCAAGTTCACAGGCGCCCGTTTCGAGCATCCTGCGCAGCTCGATGAGCTGGATGGAGGCATCGGCGTCGTTCTTGCCCTCGGATGCGGCGCGCAGCACGGCTTCGAGGGAGGCCCAGCGGCTCAAGGGATTAACGAAGGTGCCCCGGCCGCGCTCCACGCTGAGGATGCGCTGGGCCTGCAGCGTCTTCATCGCCTCGCGGACCGTCATGCGGCTGACCTCGTGGCGAGCGCTCAGTTCGTGTTCGCCGGGAACGGTGGAGCCGGGCGGAAACTCGCCTTCGATGATGCGGTCCAGCAGCTCATCGGCCACCACGCCCACCAGTGACTTCCTTGCCATGTTGCCCCCGATCGCTCTCTCCGGCCGACGCCTGGCGGATATGTCAGACAAGTGTACTTGCGCGTCCGTATGCTGTGTGCCACACTAATTTTCAAATGCAAGATGTCAGACATCTTACAGTTACCTTTACATCTGGATCCGCGAGCCCGGATCGCTACACAACGGAGTGCACTGTGACGCATGAAGCAGACGTTCTGGCCGCCTATCCGGCAGACCTCGAAATTCCCGCCGGGCTGGTTGCCGGCGCGCTGGCCGCTTCCAACGCGGCGGTTCCCCGCGTCCTGGTAGTGCTCGACGACGACCCCACCGGCACGCAGTCCGTGGCAGACCTGCCCGTGCTCACCCGCTGGGAAGTGGAAGACTTCACCTGGGCCTTCGGCCAGGGCAAGCCCGCCGTGTACGTCCTCACCAACACCCGCAGCCTTGACCCGGCCGAGGCGGCAGCCCGCAACGAGGAAGTGGTCCGCAACGCCCTGGCCGCAGCAGGATCGCAGGACTCCGCCGGCTCCAGTCTTCGACTGGGCTTCGTCAGCCGCAGCGATTCCACCCTCCGCGGCCACTTCCCCCTGGAACCGGACGTCATCGCAGCCACGGTTGCCGATGTCAGCGGTGAGAAGACCGACGGCGTCGTCCTGGTCCCCGCCTTCCCCGACGCCGGCAGGCTCACCATCGGCGGTGTCCACTACATGCGCGGCACCGGCGACGCCAAGGGAACCCTGGTCCCCGTCTCCGAGACCGAGTTCGCCAAGGACGCCTCCTTCGGCTTCAGCACCTCCGTCATGGCGGACTACGTCGCGGAAAAGTCGCAGGGCAGGTTCCCGGCAGACTCCGTGATTGTCCTGGACCTGAACATCATCCGTGCCGGCTCCGCCGCCCAGGACCCGGCCATCTCGGCCAAGGCCATCGCCGACGCCATCGAACCGGCCTCCGATTCCACGCCCATCGTCGCGGATATCGTCACCGAGAACGACTTCCGCGCGCTGGCTTTGGGCCTGGAAGAAGCCGAGCGCCGCGGCAAGAAGCTGCTGTACCGCGTCGGGCCGCCGTTCGTCCGCGGCCGCATCGGCCAGGACATCCGCACCGCGCTGACCTCGGAGGAGGCCTACGCGGGCAACACGCCGTCGGAGGCCGGCGGCCTGATCGTGGTGGGCTCGCACGTGGGCGTCACCACGCGCCAGCTCAACGTCCTCACCGCGGAACACAGCTCCGCCCGGATCATCGAGATCGACGTCGAGAAACTCCTCGGCGAGGAAAATGAAGCCAAGGCGCACCTGGACCAGACCGTGGACGCAGTCGTCGAAGCCCTCCACACCGGCGACGTCATCGTGCACACCAGCCGGCTCCTCATCAAGACCGACGACCCCGCCGAAAGCCTGCGGATCGCACGGACCGTTTCCGCCGCCGTCGTGGATGTGGTCAACCGGACCCTGAAGACCTTCCCGCCGCGGTTCGTCATCGCCAAGGGCGGAATCACGTCCTCGGACGTGGCAGCCCACGGCCTGGAAATCAGGCATGCCATTGTCCGCGGCCCCATGCTCCCGGGCATCGTTTCCCTCTGGGAACCAGTGGACGGTCCCGCCAAGGGCATCCCGTACATCGTTTTCGCCGGCAACGTGGGCGATGACGACTCGCTGGCCCAGGTCACCCGCAAGCTCAGCAGCACTTTCTAAACCCCACCGGCTCCCAACCCTCGCAGGCTCGGGCCGGGGCCCTCGTCGGCGTGGGCCCAGTAAATTTCAAGGAGAACACCATGACCAGCAATTACACCGTCACCGTCCTGGGCCTCGGCGCCATGGGCCTGCCCATGGCCACCCGCCTGGCCTCGCAGCTGACCGTCCACGGCTTCGACATCGCCGAACCCCGCCTGGAACTCGCCCGGGAAGCCGGGATCGCCACCTTCAGCACGGCCCGCGAAGCCGCCAAGGGTGCCGACGCCGTCCTCCTGGCCGTCCGCAACGGTGAACAGCTCAACGACGTCCTCTTCGGCGAAAACGGCGTGGCCTCCGTCCTGGAGCCGGGCGCCGTCGTCATCCTCGGCTCCACCGTGGGCACCGACGCCATCCCCGCCACGGTCGCCAAGCTGGCCGAATACGGCGTGGACCTGGTGGACGCGCCGCTGTCCGGCGGCCCCAAGCGCGCCGGCGAAGGCGACCTGCTGATCGTCGTCGGCGCTTCCCCTGAAGCCCGCGAAAAGGCCGCCCCCGCCCTGGACCTGCTCGCCTCCACCCTCACCGTGGTGGGCGACAACCCCGGTGACGGCCAGGCCCTGAAAACGGTCAACCAGCTCCTGTGCGGCGTCCACATCGCCGCCGCCGCCGAGGCCCTGGCCCTGGCCGACGCCCTGGGGCTGGACCAGGCCAAGACCCTCGCTGCCCTGGAAGCAGGCGCGGCAGGTTCCTTCATGCTCTCCAACCGCGGCCCCCGCATCCTGGAGGCCTACAACGAGGAAGGTGCCGAGGTGCTGTCCCGCCTGGACATCTTCGTCAAGGACATGGGCATCGTGGGCAAGGCGACCCGCGCCGCCGGCCTGGCAGCCCCCGTTGCCGCCGCCGCCGAACAGCTCTACCTCCTGGGCCAGGCCCAGGGCCTCGCCGCCGCCGATGACTCCGCCGTCATCAAGGTGGTCGCGCCCGCCAAGCGCACCAAGTAAGCCACCCCTCCTGCCCTTGCGGCACAAGACGTACGACGACGGCGGTCCCCCCTCCGCCGTCGTCGTACCTCCCAGCGTTGCCGGCGCAGTCCCGCAACGTTTATCCCCACACCACCATTCCCTGATGCCGCCCTGCCCCGGGACCGGCACGTCAAAGGAGACATCCCCCCGTGAACCACCTGATGAGCCCGCTGATACAGCGGGCGGCCGATGCCCCGGCCATCAAGCCCGCCGTTGAGCTGGGCACCCCGGTACTGCTCACCATCGCAGGGGTGGGCATCGCCATCCTGCTGGTGATGATCATCCGCTTCAAGATCCAGGCCTTCGTGGCCCTGCTCACCGTCAGTATCCTGGTGGCCGTGGCGGCCACCATCCCGCTGCAGGACATCTTCACCGTGGTCTCCAGCGGTGTGGGCAGCACCATGGGCAAAGTCGCCATCCTGATCGCGCTCGGCGCAGTGCTGGGCCGCATGATCGAGGTGTCCGGCGGCGTCCAGTCGCTCGCGGACCACTTCACCCGCAAGCTGGGAGCCAAGCGCGTTGCCGTGGCGCTGACCGCCGTCGGCTTCCTCGTGGCCATCCCCGTCTTCTTCGAGGTGGGCATCATCGTGCTGGTGCCCATCGTGTACGCCTTCGCCAAGATCGCCAAGGTCCACCCCGTGAAGTTCGGCCTCCCCATGGCCGGCATCATGCTCGCCATCCACGTCGCGGTACCGCCGCACCCCGGAATCGTGGCCGGCGCCGGCGTGCTCGGTGCCGACATCGGGCTCATCGCCCTGATCTCACTGCTGATCTGCGTGCCCCTGGGCTTCCTGTCCTACTGGGTTGCGTCCATCATGAACCGCAAGGACTACGAGCTGCTGCCGGCCGTGAAGGCCCAGGTGGAGGAGTTCGGCTCCAAATCATTGGTCAAGGTGGGCCACGACGGTCCCGGAGCCGCCGCCGTCGCACCCCCGCGCCCGGGCCTGATCATCTTCCTGATCGCAGCGCCCATCGTGCAGATCCTGCTCGGTACCGTTGGCACCCTGGTGCTTCCCAAGTCCGATCCGCTGTACGGCCTCGCTGCCTTCATCGGCAACCCCTTCCTGGCCCTGCTGGTGGCCGTGGCGCTGTCCTTCTTCCTGCTGGCTGTCCGCCGCGGCTGGTCCTTCAAGGAAACCGGCGAGATCTTCGAAGGCTCCCTGCCGCCCATCGCCTCCATCCTGATGGTGGTGGCCGCCGGCGGCGTGTTCGGCAACGTACTGCAGGTTTCCGGCATCGGATCGGCGCTGTCCAAGACCCTGGACACCCTCGGCGTGCCGCTGCTGCTGCTCGGCTTCATCATCTCGCTGGCCCTCCGCGCCGCCCAGGGTTCGGCCACCGTGGCCATCGTGACCACCACCGGCCTGCTGTCCGCAGCAGTCAGCGGCGGCGGCTACAGCCCGGCACAGATCGCCGTGATCGTCATTGCCATCGGCTTCGGCGCCCTGGGACTGTCCCACGTAACAGACGCCGGCTTCTGGGTGGTAGTGCGCTACTACGGCCTCACCGTCTCCGACGGCCTGAAGACCTGGACCGTCCTGACCACCATCCTGGGCGTGGCCGGCTTCCTGCTGACCTTCGTCGCCTGGATCCTGGTGGGAGGCCTGGGCGCCTGATGCAGACCCGTCTGGACCACCTGGTCACCTCCGCCCTGCAGCAGGGTTCCGCAGTGCCGGCCTTCACCTGCTACGACTTCACCACCGCGCTGGCCGTGGTGGGCGCCGCCGAGGAATCCGGCAGGGGCGTGATCCTGCTGGTGGCACCCAAG
This sequence comes from Arthrobacter sp. NicSoilC5, assembly GCF_019977395.1. Lineage (NCBI taxonomy): Bacteria > Bacillati > Actinomycetota > Actinomycetes > Micrococcales > Micrococcaceae > Arthrobacter > Arthrobacter sp. NicSoilC5. The sequence goes on from NZ_AP024660.1 coordinate 3,401,475, forward strand.
ACCGCCGCCACCGCGAACGGCCTCCGGCTGATCTCGGCGCTGCGTGGGCTGGCTGACGCCGCCGTCGTCCCCGTCGCTGTGCAGCTTGACCACGCCTCCGACCTCCAGGTGATGGCCGACGCCGTCACGGCAGGGGCGGATTCCGTCCTCGCCGACGGTTCGTCCCTTCCGTACGAGGACAACATTGCGCTGGTCCAGGCAGCCCGTGCCCTGCTGGGCTCCGACGTGGTGCTTGAGGCGGAACTCGGCGGCCTGGCAGGAGACGAGGACCGTGCCTTCGGCGTGGACCCACTGGATGCCGCGGGGGCCGGTCAGTCCGGCGCCGACGTGGCAGGCCTGACCGACTCAGCGCAGGTGGAGGACTTCGTGTCCCGCACCGGGGCGGAACTGCTGGCCGTCGCAGTGGGCAACGTCCACGGCAAGTACAAGGGCGAGCCGCGGCTGCGCTGGGACGTGCTGCAGGACATCGCGGCGCGGATCCATATTCCGCTGGTGCTGCACGGTGCGTCCGGCATTCCCGCTGAAGAGCTGGTCAAGGCCGCGGCCATGAACGTTGGCAAGGTTAACTTCAACACCGAACTGCGGACCGGCGTCCTGGCCACCCTCCAGGAGCAGCTTCCCGCACACCGTGCCGACGGTGAGAACCTGCAGGGCCTGCTGGCTTTGTGGAACACGTCGGCGAAGGGCTTCGCTGCCACCACGCTGGCCACGCTGGCACGGTAACGGGAACGGAATCTTCCACGAACGGGAGGCCAGGATCAAGCAGCCGGTCCTGGCCTCCTCCTTTCGCTTTCATCCCGCCTGCCAGGCGGGCGGAAGGTCTCGTCGGGAGGCTAGGCTCAAGCAATGATCCTGGCCTCCCTTCTCTTTGCCTTCCTTGCCGCCGCACTGCACGTCTTCATCTTCACCATGGAGTCGCTCACCTGGACCCGGCCCGCCACCTGGAAGCGCTTTGGGGTTGCCTCCCAACAGGACGCTGAGACCACCAAATCCCTTGCGTACAACCAGGGCTTCTACAACCTGTTCCTGGCCGTCGGAGCGTTCATTGGAGTGGGGCTCGTGGCGCTTGGCGGGTCGGGATCCGTGCAGGACGTGGCAGGCTGGACCCTGATCTTCAGCTGCTGCGGTTCCATGCTGCTGGCGGCCGCCGTCCTGGCGTTCACCGGACGCAAGTACCTCCGCGCCGCGGCAACCCAGGGCACCACGCCGCTGCTCGCCGTCGTGCTCGGACTGCTTGCAGTGCTGCAATAGGGGCAGAAGGGGCGTAAGTCCTTAAACCCGCGCAGGCAACGGGGGCACAATAGTGCCGTGGGCAGCGTCGAGCCGTTGTAGGTCCCATGCGCAGCACCGTGGGGCGGGGGACAGGAACCGGGGCGGACACGGTGGACCGTGATCCGGCCATCGACCTTGTCCGGTTCATCTGCCTGGCGCTGGTGGTGGTGGGGCACTCCATGATGGTCAGCCCGGTCCTGCACCCGGACGGAACCGTGACCACCGAGAACACCCTGGCCCAGCAGGACTGGTTCGAGCCCATCATCTGGATCTTCATGGTCATGCCCCTGTTCTTCGTCACCGGCGGCGTGACCGGACTGCAGTCCTGGCGCCGGCTCAAGGCAAGCGGAGGCACCGCGGCCCAGTTCATCCGCGCCCGGCTCCTGCGCCTCCTCCGCCCGGCCACCCCTTTGCTGGCAACGATGGTGGTGGGTTTGTCCGTGGCGGCGGCGCTCGGCGTGGACCGGCAGGCGGTCCAGCTCATGGCAGCCGGGGCGGGCATGCCCCTGTGGTTCCTGGCCGCCTACCTCGCGGCGCAGCTGAACATCCCGGCCCTGGCGGCACTGCATGCGCGGGCGCCCTGGCTTGGCTTCTGCCTGCTCACCGGGCTCGTGGTTGCCGTGGACTGCCTGCGGGGCGTCCTGCCGGACCTCGCCAACGCCAACCTGGTGTTCGTGTGGTGCGCGGTCCAGCAACTGGGTTTCCTGGCCGCCGACGGCCACTTTTCCCGTCTGTCCCGTTCCGAGCTGCTGGGCATTGCCGTGGCCGGACACCTGCTGCTGGGACTCGTGACCGGGCTGGGGCTGTACCGCGGAAACATGTTGGTGAACCTCAACCCGCCCAACCTGACCCTGGTGATCCTGGCCGTCCCGCAGCTGGCCACGATGGAACTGGCGCGTCCGGTCCTGGCGCCGCTGGCCGGGGTGGGCTGGATCGGCCGGCTGCTGGTGCTGGTTGGCGGCAGATCCCTTACCGTGTACCTGTGGCACCTGCCGCTGCTGGTGGGCATGTCCGGGCTGCTGCTCCTGGCGCCGATCCCCAAGCCCGGCGCCGGCACCGCTGCATGGTGGTGGTCGCGGCCCCTGGTGGTCCTGGCGCTGCTCATCCTGCTCCTGCCGGTGGCCGCCGCGTTTGGCCATCTGGAGGAACGGACGACGACGGCCGTCACCCTGCGCTGCCGGCCCGCCACGGCGGGGGCCGCCGTCGTCGTGGTCTTCATCCCCGTGGCGGACGCCGCGCTCAGCGGACTGTCACTGGGACTGCTGGCCGCCGGCACGGTGTGTTTCTCGGTGGCGATCGTTTTGCTGGGCGGTTTTCCGCTGCGGCGCCGGCAACCATACCGGCGCCGCCATGGCCGAAGGACCATTGCCAGCGGACTGAAGTAGTGCCAGTGTCGAACCATGACCGAGAACACCACGTCCGCTGAGGACAAGTTCACCGCAAATGTCTCGCTGCGGCGCAATGACGCACAGCACCGGTACGAACTCCTGGTGGACGGCAGGCTGGCTGTCCAGGCCTTTTTCCACGATCTTCCCGGGCACATCGATTTCACCCACACCGAGACCGGCGAGGATTTCGAGGGACAAGGCCTGGGCAAGGTCCTTGCACACTTTGCCCTGGATGACGTGGTGGCCACCGGCAAGCGGATCATTCCGCACTGCCCGTTCATTTCCAGCTACCTGCGAAAGCACGAAGGCTACGAACAATTCGTCGATTGGCCGGAACGCTGATCCCGGGCCGCCGGCATTAGTGCCGGCGGCGGTTCAGCTGGCCAGCGCCTGGCCGGTGACCGCCATGGCGGTGCCCGGATCATCGATGGTGAAGCCGCAGGCGCAGCGGTAAGTGACGATGCTGTCCGGGACGGACCCGGGACGCAGTGAAACTACGGTGTCCCCGTCAACATAGACGGGCTGCCGGACCGGAAGCTCATCATGGTCGACGCGCTGCATTGGCGTGCGGCAGTGCGTGCGCGAATTCAGGGTCATCAGCAAACCTGCGTCCACGGGTACGGTTGTGGACAAGAGCTGCCCAGCTGCCTCGGTGCGCGCCCCAAACGCCGTCAGCTGGTGTTCCATTGCGGTGGTCATTATGTTCTTCCTTGGGCTTCTTCACGGAACCGCCGGCATTGGCAGCCCCGCCGCGAACTGCTTGCGGAGGTTCATCTATCACCGTAAGCAAAGCATGCTTACTATTTGTTGCACAAGTTACGGCTGGGAATCGGCCCCTCAGCCAGCAGCCACAACAGCCCACACAGCCGTCTCTGGCTAGGCTTGCATCATGACGCCAACCAGCAACCGAACCACAGCACTTGTTACTGGCGCCAGCGCCGGCCTGGGCCACGAATTTGCCGAGCAGCTCGCCGCCCAGGGGCATGACCTGGTCCTGGTGGCGCGCAACGCGTCCCGGCTCGCAGAAACAGCGGAAGACTTCCGGCGGCGGTACGGCGTCACGGCTGAGGTGCTGCCCGCCGACCTGACGCAGGACGACGACGTCGCGGCCGTCGTCGAACGCCTTGAGGACGCCACGCGGCCGGTGGGGATCCTGGTGAACAACGCCGGGATCGGCCTGCTGCACAACTTTGAGGACAACCACGCAGCGGAGGAGAGGCGCCACCTGAAGCTGCACGCGGAAACGTCCATGGTGCTCACCCATGCGGCACTCAGGGGGATGCTGGAGCGCGGGGAGGGCCGGATCATCAATGTGGCCAGCGTGGCTGCGTTCCTGCCGCGCGGCACTTACTCGGCGGCGAAGGCGTGGCTGGTGAGCTTCAGCCGGTGGGCAAACCTGGCCTATCGCAAGCGGGGCATCAAGGTCACAGCCGTCTGCCCGGGCTTCACCCATACGGAGTTCCACGACCGGATGGGGATGGACAAGTCGGTGGCCCCGTCCTGGACGTGGCTGCGCGCGGAGCGGGTGGTCAGGGAAGGCCTGGCGGACAATGAACGCGGCAAGGCGGTGTCCATCCCCTCCAAGAGGTACAAAGTGGTTGCCGCCGTGGCCAAGGTGGCGCCGGCGCGGCTAATGGCCGGGCCGGCGCGGAAGCCGAAGTAGGCCGGGGCGCCTGGCCGGCAGCCCGGGAAGGGCCTTCCGCGGCCGGGCACCGGACCTGCGGACGGCCAGCACCACCAGGATCCCCAGCAGCGCGCCCACCAGCGTCTCCACGGCCCGCTCAAGGATCAGGACCCGGGGTTCGGTGGGGGAGGCCAGCTGGGTTATCAGCAGGATGACCGGGGTGAACCAGACCATGGCCAGGCCATAGTGCCTGGTCATGAACAGTTCCGTGGCGAACTGGAAGAGGATCACCAGCAGCGCCAGCACCACCGCCCGGTGTACCGGCTCCTGAAGCGCCGGGTACAGCGCCGCCAGGGTCCAGGGTCCCGGGATGATGACGACGGCGGTGACCGCCAGTCCCAGGAACGTCCCGACGATGCGGTGGACGCCCCGCCGGACGCTGCTGGGCAGGTCTGCTCCGGCAAGGGGTACGGCGGCCGCGGCCATGGCCCAGTGCGGGTGGCCGCTGCCGCTGATGACGCCCACGGTCCCGGCGGCACCCACCGCCAGGACGTACCGGGCGGCGTGGACTGACAACTCCCGGCGCCCCGCCGCCGAACGGCGCGGGACGCTCCGGGTGGCTCCTGGCTCCCAGGACCGCCGCCGAACCCAGCCGCTGAAGCCAATCAGGATGGAGAATACCGACGACGCCACCGCGATGAGCATGGCGGTGTACCAGGGGACTGCGGTGGGAACGGAAGCGCAGGCGCCCAGGGCGAGGATTCCAAAGAAGGGCCCGTTGGGTTTCAGCCGTACCCTGTCCGCGTATACCGACCCCACTCCGGCCAGGGTCGCTTCCACTGCCACGAGCCCCCAAGAGTGGATGTGGTTGATGGAGAGCGTTACTCCCACCACCACGCCGGTGAGCAGCACAAGGGCGCCCTGGCCCTGGTGGCGGAGCCGGAGCTGGTGCGGTTCCGAGCGGCCGTACATGCCGGTGAGCGCGCCGAACACGGCGTAGATGATGAGGTCGGTACGGCCGGCGGCCAGCAGGAGCAGCGACGGTACCGCCACGCTGAGGGCCACGCGGAGCGCGGCAAGGTGGTCGCCGTTGGCAGGTTCCAACCGGTGGAGCGCGCGTACCTGCTCCACAACGCGCTTCATGTCCCGACCTGTCCTGTTTCTATAGATCTACTGCAGCCCGAGGGCCCTTGCGACCGTATCACCGCGCCCCATGCAGAGCCACATGCCGGCAGTCACGGGAGGACATCGGGCAAGCACGCAAAGGCCCGCCCAGCGTGCTTCCCCCAAGGAAGCACGCGGGACGGGCCTGTGAGCGTGGGCTACAAGAGTGCCCGGGAGGCTGGGCCTATGCCCCGGCCGGAACCCCGCGCTGTGCGTGGGTGTCGGTGCCGTCCTCGGTGTCGAACGGCAGTTCGTCCAGGTTGATCAGCGGGTTCTCGTCCTGGGTCGCCACCAGTTCCTTGGCCTCTGCCTGGGTGTCAACGCTGGGCATCGATCCCGGGAGCGGCCGGTTGGCGGATTCCTTCAGGAAGTAGATGGCCACGGCGCCCACCAGGGAGGTGGCCATCAGGTAGTACGCCGGCATCATGTCGTTGCCGGTGGCCCCGATCAGCGCGGCCACGATGAACGGCGTGGTCCCGCCGAAGATGGCTACGGCGAAGTTGTAGGCAATGCCCATCGCTCCGTACCGGCTGGAGGTGGGGAACTGGGCCGGGAGTGCCGAAGCCAGGTTGGCCACGTAGAAGGTCACGGGGAAAGCGATCAGGGCCAGGCCGGCGAGGGTGGACCAGATCTGCCCAATGCCAATCAGCATGAAGGCCGGGATGGCCAGGACGATAGTACTGACAGCGCCGATCCAGAGCACAGGACGGCGGCCAATCCGGTCGGAGAGCTTGCCGGTCAGCGGGATGCAGAGGCTCATGACCACCAGGACGGGAATCGTCAGCAGCGTGCCGTGCACCTCGTCGTAGCCCTTGGACTCGGTCAGGTACGTGGGCATGTAGGACGTCAGCGCGTAGCCGGCAGTGTTGGCAGCGGCCACAACAACCATGGCCACAATGATGGGGCGCCAGTAGGCCTTGACGATACCGACGGGTCCCTTGGCCGTGGCGGTGTCCCCGGCGGAGGCGTTCTTGGCGTTTTCTTCCTGGGCGTCAAGGGTGGCCTGGAACTGCGGCGATTCCTCGATCTTGCTCCGGAAGTACACGGCGATCAGGCCCAGCGGCCCGGCAACCAGGAACGGGATGCGCCAGCCCCAGTCCTCCATGGTGCCCTGGCCCAGGGTCAGCTGCAGGACAGAGACCAAGGCAGCGCCGATGGCGAAGCCGAGGTAGCTGCCCAGGTCCAGGAAGCTGGCGAAGAAGCCGCGGCGCTTGTCAGCGGCGTACTCGCTGACGAACGTGGTGGCGCCGGCGTACTCGCCGCCGGTGGAGAAGCCCTGGATGACCTTGAGAAGCACCAGGAGCGCTGCAGCCCAGAGGCCGATCTGGGCGTATCCGGGCAGGAGGCCGACGGCGAACGTGCTGGCCGCCATGATCATCAGCGTGGTGGCCAGGATCTTCTGGCGGCCCATCTTGTCGCCCAGCCAGCCGAAGATCACGCCGCCCAGAGGACGGGCGATGAAGGTGGCGGCAAAGGTTCCCAGCAGGAACAGCGTTTGGGTGGTGGGATCGGATTCAGGGAGGAACACCGGGCCCATGGTGGTGATGAGGTAGCCGAAAACGCCTACGTCGTACCACTCCATGGTGTTGCCAACGATCGTGCCGCCCAGTGCTTTTTTGAGCATGGGCTGGTCCACCACGTTGACATCGGATTCCTTGAGCCGGCGGCGTGGCAGCAGCCTGGGCTTCTTGGCAGCCGTGGGGGCTGCAGGGTCGGTTCCGCGGGCGCTCCTGGCGCCTGCTGAAGAGTCGGTCATGCTTCGGTCTGTGGGCATTTGGGCAACTCCTGTGGAGGTCATTTGCTTGCGACTTGTAGCTGCCCCGCTCCGGGCAGGCCTTCAATTTTACGGGATTCCTCTAGCGTCCGGGCAGTTTGATGGCGTAGCATGCTCCCTTTTGGGCCCGATATGGGGCCGGTTCCGGAAATTTTTCCCCCGGCTTTTCCCGCGTGATCACTGGGAAGCAGGCTGATGAACGGCGCCGTTACCAAAATTTTTCCAAGTTGCTCCGTTTCAAGCCCGCTCCCGCGGGAAACCGGCCGCAAAAAGTGACCGCTGCCACGGTCCCCGGAGGGGTTCCCAGCAGCCGCGGACGTGCCTATGGTAGAGCGATGAACACACTTCTTTCCGGGCAGTAGTCCGCGCGCCCGGACGCTTTCGTCGGCATTCGTTTCAAGGAAGAACGAAGGAAAGAAGGGAAGAACCACATGGGTGAAGAATCCAACCAGTTCCACATCAGGCCTGAGGTGGCAGACCACCTTGCCGCAGCCATGGATGCGCCTGTTACGCCCGGCCCCGCGGCAACGGGTGCCGTTCCGCTGGCAGGGCAGGGCGGGTGGCCGGACGGCATGGGAAAGCGCAGGCACCCGAAGGACCGCGGCGCCGGCCACGGCCGGATGGGGCACGAGGCCGCCGTGGTGGCGGTCCACCGCACCGGCCGGCCGCAGATGCCGCACTCCTCATAGCTGCCTGCAGCGCGCGGATCCAGCATGGCGACGCGCGCTGTCCACATCGACACGGAAGTTACCTGGCGCCCCCGACATATGGGGGACGCCAGGTAATTTGCGCGCCGCGGACCCGCAAGCGCGCCGACAAGCGTGCGCCCCGCCAGGAGTCATCGCGCCGGGCTCACCCTTCGCGGACCACGTCCGACGGGTCCTTGTCCAGGCGCCAGCCCCGCCACCGTGGATGCCTGAGCCTGCCCGGCCCCGTCCACTCGCTGTAGGTCACCTCGCCTACAAGCTCCGGTGACACCCAGTGGGCGTCGGCGGAATCCGGCCGGGGGACGTCGTGGAAGGGTGAGGTCTTCCGGCCCAGGCGTTCCACCGTCTGGCGGAGTTCCGTGAGCTCCCGGCTGCTGAAACCGGACCCGACCCGGCCCACGTACTGCAGCTTGCCGCCGTCGGGAATGCCCACCAGCAGCGATCCCACGGTGTCCTGCCGCCCGCCCTTCCCCGGCCGCCAGCCGCCCACCACCACTTCCTGCGTCTGCTCCGTCTTGAGTTTGATCCAGGTCCTGGTCCGCTGCCCGCTCACGTAGCGGCTGTCGGTCCTCTTGGCCATCACGCCTTCAAGGCCGAGCTCCCGGGCGCTGTCGAGGAGGAGGTCCACGGATTCCTCAAGCACCATGGACAGGTCCACCGGGCAGCCGGAGGGACGGAAGAATTCCTCCAGCCGCTGCCGCCGTGTGCTGAGCGGCAGGCGCCGGAGGTCCTTGCCGTCGTCGAAGAGCAGGTCGAACAGCATCAGCTGGACCGGGATCGAGGTGCGGGCTTTGGCGACGTCGGCGGCCCGGGTGAGTTTCATCCGCCCCTGCAGCAGGCCAAAGTCAGGCCTTCCACCGGGCCCGACGGCGATGATCTCACCATCCGCCACGAACGGCTGCTCCGGCCAGCAGGCCCGGTCCGTGAACTCGGGGTAGGTCTTGGTGACATCATTGCCGTTGCGGGAGAAGATCCGGACCTTTTCGCTGTCCGCCACCAGCAGCGCCCGGACGCCGTCCCACTTGAGCTCGTACTGCCACGTGCTGCCGTGCAGGTCGGCGGTGCTTCCTGAGGTTGCCATCATGGGCGCGTACTCCAGCGGGTCGGCGGGAGCGCTGTGCGTTGCTGCGGGAGCCTCGGACGCCTCTTCGCCGCCGGCGTCCTGCGAAGGTTCCGGCACTGCCCGGGCCGGCTGCCGTCGTCGTCCGCCTTGCTGCTCCTGGTCCATCAGGTGGATGAGCCATTGGTTTTCGGCGTCCTTGCCTTGCCCGCGTCCGGTGTGGATGAGGGCCACCTTCCTGCTGCCGCCCAGGCCGCCGCTTTCCGAGCCCGTCAGGGTGACAATGACTTCCTTGCCGTTGATCCACTTGTGCAGTTCGTAGGTGCCGGTGTCCCAAATCGTCATCTCGCCCGCGCCGTACTGCCCCTTGGGGATGGTGCCGTGGAAGGTGAGGTAGTCCATGGGATGGTCCTCGGTCTGGACTGCCAGATGGTTCCTGCCACCGGATTCCGGGACGCCCTTGGGCAGGGCCCATGACGCCAGGACCCCCTCGTGTTCCAGCCGCAGGTCCCAGTGCAGGCGGCTGGCGTGGTGCTCCTGGATGACAAAACTGTTGCCGCCGGCCGGGATGCCAGCGAACGGTTCGGGGGTCGCCTTGGGGTCGCGCATGGAACGGTACCTGCCCAGCCGGGCGTCGGCGTCGTGGTGTGCGTCCCCCTGGTCCGGGCTGTCGGTTGTCCCACCCGCCGCCGCGCCTGCCGCGGCGTTGACGACGGCGGCGAACGGGTCCTTGCCGTCCCGCACCCGGCGCAGCACCTCCTGGTAGTCCAGGTGCTTCAGCGTGGGAGACTGGATTTCCCGCCATGTCCGCGGGGCGGCCACCATGGGCGTGGGCCTGCCGCGCAGCGAGTAGGGGACCACCGTGGTTTTTGCCGCGTTGTTCTGGCTCCAGTCCACCAGCACCTTGCCCGTGCGCAGGGATTTCTTCATGTCGCTGACGGCAAGGTCCGGGTGGTCGGCCTCGAGTGCCCGGGCCAGTTCACGGGCGAAAGCGGAGATCTGTTCCGAGGTCTGGCTGCCGTCCAGCGACGCGTACAGGTGGATGCCCTTGCTGCCGCTGGTCACCGGGACCGGGTCCAGGCCCACGTCCTGCAGGATGGTCCGGGCCAGGAGGGCCACCTCCCGGCATTCCGGCAGCCCGGCACCGTCGCCCGGGTCCAGGTCCAGCACCAGCCGGTCCGGATTGAGCTGGTGGCCGTGCGAATCCACCCGCCACTGCGGCACGTGGATTTCGAGGGAGTTGATCTGGCCGAACCAGGCCAGCGTGGCGGCGTCGTTGACCAGGGGGTAGTGGATGGTCCGGTCCTTGTGGGTGATCGCGGCCCGGGGCAGCCAGCCGGGGGCTGAGTCCTCCAGGTCCTTCTGGAAAAACACCTCTCCCGGTTTGTCCGCGGTGCCCACCCCGTTGACCCACCGCTTCCGCGTGGCCGGGCGGTTGGCGGCCGCCGGTATCAGGACGTGCGCCACTGCGGCGTAGTAAGCCAGCACATCCGCCTTGGTGGTGCCGGTCTCCGGGTAGATGATCTTGTCCAGGTTGGTCAGTGTCAGTTCGCGCCCCGCCACCCGGACACGTTCCCGGCTACCTGCCATGGGGCTTCACCTCCGGCCCGCTCTGATGTTGACTGTATGAATGAGAGCCATCTGGAAAGGTGCCATCGCGTTCGGCCTGGTCAACGTGCCCGTGAAGGTCTACAGCGCCACTGAGGATCATGACATCAGTCTGCACCAGGTTCACAATGCCGATGGCGGCAGGATCCGCTACCAGCGCCGGTGCGAGGTCTGCAGCGAGGTGGTGGACTACTCGGACATCGAGAAGGCCTTCGAGGAGGATGGCCGCACGGTGGTGCTGTCCAAGGATGAGCTCAAGTCCATTCCCGCCGAGAACAGCCACGAGATCGAAGTGGTGCAGTTCGTGCCGTCGGAGCAGCTCGAACCCATGATGTTCGAGAAGAGCTATTACCTTGAGCCGGATTCCAAGTCGCCCAAGGCCTACGTTCTGCTGCGCCGCGCGCTGGAGGACACGGACCGGGTGGCCATCGTCCAGTTCGCACTGCGCGAGAAGACCCGGCTGGGTGCCCTGCGGATCAAGGACGACGTCCTGGTGCTGCAGTCCCTGCTCTGGCCCGACGAGGTGCGCGAGGCGAGCTTCCCGTCCCTGGAGGCGGACATCAGGATCTCCGCCCAGGAACGTGACATGTCAGCGGCGCTGGTGGAATCCATGGCCGCCGACTTCGAACCAGACTCCTTCACCGACGAGTACCAGGTGCAGCTCCGCCAGCTGATCGACGCCAAGCTGGAACAGGGCGAATCGCTGGACACGGAGGAAACCTTTGGCGTGGAAGCCGGCGAGGGCGGCAAGGGCGAGGTCATCGACCTCATGGAGGCCCTCAAACGGAGCCTGGACCGGAAGCGCGGCGGCGGGGAAGCCGCCTCCGCTGGCGGGGAATCCGACGACGAAGCGGACGCAGGGGACGAGGACACCGAAACCGCCAAACCGGCACGCCGGACCTCCGGCACCAAGGCGGCCGCGTCCAGGACCGCGGCAGCGAAGACCGGCACGGACGATGCCAAACCGGCCGCCAGGTCATCAGCGAAGTCCACACCGGCTTCCGCCAAGTCCACGGCGTCCAAGTCGACGACAGCCAAATCCACTGCAGCCAAGTCCGCTGCAGCTAAAACAACCGCGTCCAAGTCCTCCGGCGCAGGCTCGGCGGACACCAAGGCGTCCGGCGCAAAGGCCGCGGCAAAGCCGGCTGCCAAGACCACCAGGGCGCGCAAGCCGGCCTGACCGGCATTTGGGACGGCACTCCGGAAGGGCCTGGCCGGCCGGTCCGGCGCGCTTTCGGGAAACCCTGTCTTTACAGCGGCCTCCAACGCGCCCACAATGAGTCGCATCGCAGCCTCCGCTGTGCCAACAGCGTGCTGTCACCCATGTGGACCTGACACGTAGAGGGGCACGGACATGAGCCAGCAGACCGATGCAGTGGAGGCGGACCGGGAGCTGAAGAGAAAGCACCGGGCCATGTGGGCGTCAGGGGATTACCCCGCCCTCGCGGACGAGATGCTCCTGGAACTGGGCGCCGTCCTGGTGGAGGCCTGCGGCATCAGGTCACGCCAACGGGTCCTGGACGTTGCGGCCGGAACCGGCAACGCGGCCATTCCCGCGGCCATGATGGGTGCCAAGGTGGTGGCCAGCGACCTTACTCCTGAACTTTTTGAGGCAGGGCGCAAAGAGGCAGCCAACCGTGGCGTCAGCCTGGAGTGGCAGGAGGGCGACGCGGAAGCCCTGCCGTTCGGCGATGCGGAGTTCGACGCAGTGATGTCCTGCATCGGGGTGATGTTCGCCCCGCACCACCAGGCGGCCGCGGACGAGCTGCTCCGGGTCTGCAAGCCGGGCGGCTCCGTCGGGCTGCTCAGCTGGACGCCGGAAGGATTCGTCGGGCAGATGCTGGCCGCCCTGAAGCCGTTTGCCCCGCCGCCCCCGCCCGGCGCGCAGCCGGCCCCGCTCTGGGGGAGCGAGGAGCATGTCCGCGAACTGCTGGGGGACCGGATCACCGACGTTCACACCCGCAAGCAGAACCTGGCCGTCAGGAGCTTCCACCAGCCCGCGGACTTCGTCAGGTATTTCAAGTCCCACTACGGCCCCATCATCGCCGTCTACAAATTCCTGGGCGAGGACCAGGAAAAGGTCAAGGCCTTGGACAAGGCCCTGACCGACCTTGCCGATTCCTTCGGTGATGCGCACGGCGATTCCCCGTTCCAGATGGAGTGGGAGTACCTGCTCTTCACGGCAAGAAAGGCTGCAGCATGACCGAAAACCATGTAGCAACGTCCGTCACCATGATCGACGCCGGGCCGGAACGCGTGTGGGAGGTGATTACCGACCCCGCCGCCGTGAAGGAGTTCATGTTCGGGGCAACCCTGCAGACCGACTGGAGGGTCGGCAGCCCCATTACGTGGCAGGGGGAGTGGGAGGGAAAGCCCTTCCAGGACAAGGGCCGGATCCTCGAGGTCGAACCAGGCCGGAAACTGGTGTACACCCACTTCAGCCCGTTGTCCGGCCAAGAGGACAAGCCGGAGAACTACCACACGCTCGAATGGACGCTGGAGGACCAGGACGGCGCCACGAAGCTTTCGCTGTCGCAGGACAACAACCCCAGCGAGGAAGCTGCAGCGCACTCCAAAGGCATGTGGGACAAGCTCGTGGCGGACGTCAAGGCGCTCGCCGAGCGCGGCTGACTGCTCCCCGCCCGGGTGGGCTGGGGGTTAAAACCAGGCGGCCGCCGTCGGACGTTTCCCTTTCGGAGGAAAGCCCGACGGCGGCCGCCGGCGTTGTGCTGCCTGGGGCAGCGCAGCTGCTACTCGGCGTCGTGATCCGTTTCGAGGATCTGCACCAGGCGCTCCAGCGCATCGTCTGCGCCGGCACCTTCGGCGCGGAGGACCACCACGTCGCCGTGTGAGGCGCCCAGGCTCATGAGGGACAGGATGCTGGCGGCATCCATGGCCTCGTCTGCCGGCTCGCCTTCACGGGCGATGGTGATGTCCAGGTCGAACTCTCCGGCTGCCTCGGCAAAGATAGCGGCGGGGCGGGCGTGCAGGCCCACGCGGCTGGCGACTGTTGCGGTGCGTTCTGGCATTTTTGCTCCTTTGTCTTTCGGCGTGCTGATGGTTCAGCGCCGGGAAGGTCTGTGGCTAAACCGGCTCAGACGGTTACGGGAACCGGTTCAACCGTATCAACGGTCTTCTTGACTGCCCAGCGCTTGAGGGCGATGACCGACAGGGCGGTAACCACCACGCCGACGATGATCGAAACAACGAACATCAGGAAGTTGTCGATGGCGAAGAAGACGAAGATTCCGCCGTGGGGTGCCTTGGATCCGACGCCCGCAGCCATCGAGATGGCACCGGTCACCGCACCGCCCAGCATGCTGGCGGGGATAACGCGCAGCGGATCGGCCGCGGCGAACGGGATGGCACCTTCGGAGATGAAGGACGCACCCAGCAGCCATGCTGCCTTGCCGTTTTCCTGCTCCGCCAGGCTGAAAAGCTTCTTGTTCAGGACGGTGGAGGCCAGGGCCATGGCCAGCGGCGGAACCATGCCGGACGCCATGACGGCGGCCATGATCTGCCACGGAGCCTGGTTGTCGATGGTGGCGGCACCAAGGCCGGCGACGGCGAAGGAGTAGGCAACCTTGTTGACCGGGCCGCCGAGGTCGAAGCACATCATCAGGCCCAGGATCACGCCCAAGGCGATGGCACCGGCACCGGTGAGGCCGGACAGCCAGGAGTTCAGGCCGTTGGTGATGGCGACGATGGGGCCGCCCAGGATCACGAACATCAGGCCCGAAGCCACCAGCGAGGCCAGCAGCGGGATGATCACCACGGGCATCAGGCCGCGCAGCCAGCGAGCCACCTGCAGGCGCCCCACCACGTGGGCGATGTAGCCGGCCAGCAGGCCGCCAACGATGCCGCCCAGGAAGCCGGCACCCATGAACCCGGCAACTGCACCGGCGACGAAGCCCGGCGCGATGCCCGGACGGTCGGCGATGGCGTAGGCGATGTAGCCCGCCAGTGCCGGAACCAGGAACCCGAGCGACAAAGCGCCGATCTTGAACAGGACCGCGCCGAGGTAGGCGCCCAGCGGACCCCAGGCGTTTTCGGGGAATTCGGTGGGCAGGTTGAACAGGCTGTTCTGGACCACGATCGTGTCCGCGTACTTGGTGATCAGGTAGCCGCCCATGAGGAAGCCGAGGGCGATCAGCAGGCCGCCGCCGGCCACGAACGGAATCATGTAGCTGACACCGGTGAGCAGGGCCTTCTTGAGCTTCTGGCCGATGTGCTCGCCCTTTTCCTCAGCCTCGTGCTCGGCCTGCTCCTCCGCGCCGAAGTGCGGGACGCGGCGGGCGTGGGGGTTGTCGGCGGCCGCGAGTGCTTCCTGGACCATCTTGTCCGGCTCGTCGATGCCGCGCTTGACCGGGGCGTTGATGACGGGCTTGCCGGCAAAGCGTTCCTTGCCGCGCACGTCAACGTCCACGGCGAAGATCACGGCGTCCGCGGCCGCGATGACCGCGGGGTCCAGTGCCTTGGCGCCGGAGGAACCCTGGGTTTCCACCTGCAGGTCTACGCCCACTTCCTTGGCAGCTGCCACGAGGGAGTCGGCCGCCATGTAGGTGTGGGCGATGCCGGTGGGGCACGCGGTGACGGCTACCAGGCGCTTGGGTCCGCGGGCGGCGGAACCGGTGGAAGCCCCTGCAGGGGCACCCACGGCACTGGCACCGGCTGCTCCGGCTGCGCCGACTCCGGCGCCGACCGGAACTGCGTCGGCCGGAGCTGCGGCGTGGGCTGCGGGCTTGTCCGCCAGGGCGCCGTCCACGAGTTCCACGATCTCCGCCTCGGAGGAGGCGTTGCGGAGTGCCGCGGTGAAGTCCTTTTTGATGAGCGACCGGGCCAGCTTGGAGAGCAGCTTCAGGTGCTCCTGGTCCGCTCCGTCCGGAGCGGCGATGAAGAACACCAGGTCAGCGGGGCCGTCCTTGGCGCCGAAGTCCACCTTGGGGTTCAGGCGGGCCATGGCCAGGGTGGGCACGGTGACGGCGGCGGAGCGGCAGTGCGGGATGGCGATGCCGCCGGGGATTCCCGTGGCGGTCTTCTGCTCGCGGGCGAAGGCGTCCGCGAAGAGTCCTTCAACTTCTGATGCGCGTCCGGTGGCAGCTACCTTGCTTGCCAGATGCCGGATCACCGTCTCGGGGGCGTTGCCCAGGTTCTGGTCGAGCTCGACCAGGTCCGTGGTGATGAGCTGGGTCACTGTCAATCCTTTCGAAGGGCCGTGATGGTTACGGCATCCGGGGTGGTTTGGTTTACTGCCGGAACGGTGGAACCCGGCAGCGAGGCAGCGGCGGCACCGTGGGCCACCGCCTGACGAAGGCAGTCGGCAGGGGCGGCGCCCCGGCCATGGGCAAGCAGGTAGCCGGCAAGTGCGGAGTCGCCCGCACCCACCGTGCTGACCGCGGCGACCGGCGGGTGCGTGGCCAGCCACGCGCCGTCGGCCGTAACGAGGACAGCTCCCTTGGAACCGAGAGTTGCCAGCACAGCACCCACGCCGGTGCGGACGACGGCGGCTGCGGCGGCAGCGGCAGCAGCCGGATCCGCTTCCAGTTCGTCACCGGATGCCGGGGGGAAACCGGCAGCTGCGGCCAGCTCCGCCAGTTCCTCGGCGTTGGGCTTCAGGAGGTCGGGCATGCCTTCCGGGCCGCCGGTGAGGGCAGCCGCGAGTGGCAGGCCGGACGAGTCGACGGCGATCCGCGGGGCGGTGCCGTCGGCGGAAGAACGCAGGCGGCGGGCTGCCGTTGCGTAGAAGTCAGAGGGGAATCCCGGCGGCAGAGAGCCGGCCAGGACCACCCAGGTGGCGCCGCGCGAGCTTTCGACCAGCAGCTTGATGAGGGCTTCCTGCTGGTTCTCATCCAGTGCGGGGCCCGGTTCGTTGATCTTGGTGGTCACGCCGCCGGGTTCGGTGAGCGCCACGTTGGTGCGCAGCGGCTCGTCGATGGGAAGCGAAACGAAGGGCACTGCGTGCTCGCGCAGCCCGGCCAGGACGGGATCGCTGTCCGCGCCGGGGAGGACGGCAAGGGACTCCAGTCCCGAGGCGACCAGGGCGCGGGAGACGTTGACGCCCTTGCCGCCGGATTCCTGGCGGACGGAGACGGCGCGCTGTACCTCGCCACGCTCCAACGGGCCGGGAAGGGCGACGGTCCGGTCAAGGCTGGGGTTGGCCGTGAAGGTGACGATCATGCGACCACCACATCAACGCCGGCCTCTTCCAGGGCGGCTGCGAGTTCAGGTCCGGGTTCACTGTCTGTGATCAAGGTGTCCAGATCTTTCAGGGAGGCGAACTGGACCAGGGTTTCCGTGTCCAGCTTGGAGGAGTCGGCCAGCACCACAATGCGGCGTGCCGACTGGACGAAGGCTGCCTTGACGGCGGCTTCTTCAGGATCGGGAGTACTGACGCCAAAGGTGGCGTGGATGCCGTTGGTTCCGATGAACGCGATGTCAGGGCGGATCCGGGCGGCAGCGTTCACCGTTGCCTGCCCCACGGCCACCTGGGTGAGGCCGCGAACCCGGCCGCCCAGGATCTGCAGGGCAACGCCGGGGACGTTGGAGAGTTTGCTGGCAATGGGTACTGCGTGGGTGATGACCACCAGTTCGTGCTGGGGGCCCGTTCCGTCGGAAGGTTCGACGGCGGCGCGGCGGGCCAGCATGTCGGCAAGCACCTCGGTGGTGGTGCCTCCGTCCATCAGGACGCTGGCGGGCGAGTTCCGGGGGATCAGGGCAAGGGCGGCTTCGGCGATCCGGATCTTTTGGTCCGGCCGCTGGATGGCCCGTTCAGTGACGCTTTCCTCGGTGGTGCTGAAGCGGTCTGCCGCAACGGCCCCACCGTGGACACGGCGGACCGTGCCGGCGTTTTCGAGGGCTGCAAGGTCCCTGCGCACCGTCTCGGTGGTGATGCGGAAGCGCTCAGCCAGCAGGGTCACGCTGACCCGGCCGCTGCCGGCTACAAGCTCGGCAATCTGCTGCTGGCGCTCTTCGGCGAACACATACCCTCCGTTGCGTAGGTCCTGCTGTGAGTCTGTACGCCTGGCCGTCTTCCCGGTCCTGCGTGACTGGCATCACATTGATGTTGAGTTACTTGACTTTATCTTTGGTTCTGTTGGTTTGTCAATGGAAACCAACATGAAACAAGATCGAGCTTTTTCAGGCCCGGGCGCAGGCGCGAAAAAGCCGGGCTGGACACGTGGTGGTCCAGCCCGGCTTTTCGGGTTCATCGGTGGTGGCCCGGATCCCGTCCCCGGTGGTGGCCCGGCTAGATGCCGCCGTCCCGGCTTTCGTGGCGGGTGATGCGCTCGCCGGTGGTGGGATCGATGACCGAGCGGGACTCGCTGACCCGGCGGCTGCGGCCCGGGGAAGCGAGGATGAGTGAGGCGATCAGCCCGATTACGCCTACCGCCATGAGGATGTAGCCCACCAGTTGCTGGTCCACGAACGGGATGAGTCCGGGCGCCACGGCCCAGGCAAGGATGGCGCCGAGGGCGATGAGGAAGATTGACGATCCGATTCGCATGACTTGCTCCTTATGGCCGCGGGCTGCGCGGCGCTGGTAGGGCGATACGGGAGGGTGGTGCGTACACTGCCAAAAGCCAAGCCTGCTGTCTATCAAGCGTCACGCTACCTCCCGGTGATTGCGGATTCAATGATCCGGGCGGGGCGTCGTGCTTCCGTAGTTAGGCTTGACCAGTGGAAACAGTTGTGTGGTCCAAGCCGGAGGACCAGCGCGCAGGCACCCCCCTGCTGGTGATGATGCACGGTTACGGTACGGACGAGTCCCGGATGGTGCGCCTCTTCGAGTACCTGCCTCCCGAGTTCACGTTTGCCGCCCTGCGGGCTCCGATGCCCATCGGGGACCACTGGGGCTGGTTCCTGCTCGACTACTTCCTGGCGAACGACTTCGCGGATGTCATCTCCGCCGCCAACTCGGTGCGGGCCTGGATCAGTTCCGTCAGGGACCAGCACAGCAGCGTCACCCTGATGGGTTACTCGCAGGGCATGGCCATGGCCAGTACGCTCCTGCGGCTGCACCCGGATGACTACAAGGCCGTTGTGGGACTGTCCGGCTTTGTGCTCAACAACGAGCTCCTCTCGGTGACGGACTCCTTTGACGTCAGGCCGCCCTTTTTTTGGGGCCGGGACAAGGCGGACCTGGTGATCAACGAGGACGCCGTTGCCTACACCGCGGAGTGGCTGGAAAAGAACACGCTGCTGACGGCCCGGACCTACCCGGGAATGGGGCATGCGATGTCCAAGACCGAGATGGTGGACGTCAGCGCCTTCCTGCGCCACTACGTGCTGCGCTGACTGTGTAGCTGCCCCATCGGTGGGTACGAAAAAACAGTTGCCAGCGAAATTTGCAAGCGCTTACACTCGTCTACGGCCATGATCGGTCCTGCAGTGGGCGGACAAGGAAGTGATGCTGCGTGCATGAGGCGCAGCAGTATCCTCCTTCAGGCTGTCCCGGCAGGGCCGGCTGTCCACGAACCGAAAGGACACCGCACTGCCGATGACACTCGAAACTGCAGCTGGGACCGCCGGCTGGACCGGCGCCGCAGCAATCCTCTTTGACCTGGACGGCGTTCTGACGCCCACCGCCACCGTGCACGAGCGCGCCTGGCAGGAACTGTTCGATGGCTACCTGGCCTCGCATCCGGAGGTCCCCGGGTACCGGGAAAGCGACTACTTCGACCACATCGACGGCAAGCCCCGCTTTGACGGTGTGCGCGACTTCCTGGCTTCGCGGGGGATCACGCTCCCGGAAGGCCCGCTGGATGACGACCCTGCCCACGAAACCGTCCAGGGCCTGGGCAACCGGAAGAACGCGATCTTCAATGACATCGTGAGCGCCGGCGTCGAACCGTTCCAAGGCTCGGTCCGCTTCCTCGAAGCCGCCCTGGAACGCGGACTCAAGGTCGCCGTCGTCTCTTCCTCCCGCAATGCCCCTGCCGTCCTCAAAGCCGCCGGACTCAGCCACTATTTCCCCGTGGTGGTGGACGGTGTGGTGGCCGCGGAACAGGGCCTGCCCGGAAAACCAAGCCCGGCCACCTACGAATACGCGGCCAAACTCCTGGACCTCTCCAGTCCGGAGTGCGTAGTGGTCGAGGACGCTGTGTCAGGGGTTCAGGCCGGACACGCGGGATCGTTCCACTCCGTGATCGGCGTGGACCGTGGCGCCGGGCGGCAGACGCTCCTGGACGCCGGAGCCACCCTGGTGGTCAACGACCTCCAGGAACTCGTCCCCTAAACCCAGGCCTCAAACCCCGTTGCCTGCCCCGGGCAACCCTGCTGCTCCCCGGCAGCACCCATCCGAGTATTGCCCTTCCCCCGAATATTCCGTGCCGGCCAGTCCGGCACCACAGCAAGGCCAAAAGGACCCCGACCATGGCATTGATCTCCGCGGACCGCGAACGGTTCCCCGATACCCCCTGGCAACTCGTCGAAACGCGCTACGGAACCGATGGCGCCGGAACCCTGGAGGCCCTGTTCGCCCTGGGCAACGGCCATCTGGGCATCAGGGGTGCCCATTGGGCGGCGGCCGACGCAGAGCTGCCAGGCAGCTTCATCAACGGCCTGCACGAAATCTGGGACATCAAGCACGCCGAAAACGCCTTTGGCTTCGCCCGGACGGGCCAGCGAATCCTCTACATCCCCGACGCCAACAACTTCACCGTGGTGGTGGACGGCGAAAACCTCAGCCTCGCCGAATCAGAGGTCCTGGACTACCGCCGGAGCGTCGACTTCTCCACCGGGATCTACGAGTGCCGCATCACCTGGCAGTGCCGTTCCGGCGCCACGGTGACCACCACGGAACGGCGGGCGGTGGGCTACGAATCCCGCGGCTGCCTGGGCATTTCCCTGGAGGTGGATGCGGACCGGCAAATCTCCCTGGACGTCACCTCCGCAGTGATCAACCGCCAGGACCAGCCGGTGGAAGACCACTCCGTCCACGATCCCCGCCGGGCGGGACGGCACGCCGGGCGGGTGCTGCTCCCCGTGCGGCTGGACGGCGGCGACGGCTCGCTGCGGTTGTCCTGGGAGGCAGCCGAGTCCAAGCAGCGGGTGGGGATCGCGGTGGACCACTGGACCTCCGCCGGCCACCAGCCGTTCGAAACGGT
This sequence comes from Arthrobacter sp. NicSoilC5, assembly GCF_019977395.1. NCBI lineage: Bacteria > Bacillati > Actinomycetota > Actinomycetes > Micrococcales > Micrococcaceae > Arthrobacter > Arthrobacter sp. NicSoilC5. The sequence goes on from NZ_AP024660.1 coordinate 3,422,178, forward strand.
GGTGGACCAGGACGACAGCACCGTCCGGTACGTCCTTGCAGTGGACGCCGGTGACCCGTTCCGGCTGGAAAAGACCGTCAGCTACGCAGCCGGCCCCACCGTCCAGGACCCGGACGTGGATGCGGCCGCAGTGGCTGAGGAGGCCCTCCGCCCGGTGGACAGCATCTTTGCCGAAAGCATGGCCCACTACCGCGGCTACTGGGCCACCTCGGACATTGTGGTTGAGGGCGGCCGGCCCGGGCTGCAGCAGGCCATCCGCTGGAACCTGTTCCAGCTGGCCCAGGCCACGGCGCGTGCCGATGTTGCCGGCATTCCCGCCAAAGGCGTGACGGGCTCGGGCTACGAGGGGCACTACTTCTGGGACCAGGAGGTGTACCTGCTGCCGTACCTTACCTACACCAACCCCGACGGCGCCCGGCAGGTCCTCGAGTTCCGCCACGGCATGCTTCCCGAGGCCAGGATCCGGGCGAAGGAGCTGAGCGTGGACGGCGCCCTCTTCCCGTGGCGCACCATCAACGGGCTCGAGGCCAGCGCCTATTACGCGGCCGGTACCGCACAGTTCCATATCGCCGCCGCGATTGCCTTCGCCACCAACAGGTACCTCTGGGCAACCGGGGATGCCGGATTCCGGGATGGCATGGGCGCTGAACTGCTGATCGAGACGGCCCGGATGTGGATCTCCCTGGGCTTCTTTGGCAAGGACGGGCTCTTCCACATCCACGGCGTCACCGGCCCTGATGAGTACACGGCAGTGGTGAATGACAACCTGTACACGAACGTGATGGCCCGCTTCAACCTGCGTGCCGCCGCCGCGCTTGGGCACGCAGGCATCACCCACGAGGAGCGCCAGCTGTGGGAGGCGGCCGCCAACCGCATGCAGTTGCCCTTCGATGACCGGATGCAGGTCCACTCCCAGGACAACGACTTCATGACCCTGGAGGCCTGGGACTGGACCACGCCGCGGTCCAAGTATCCGCTGCTGCTGCACTTCCACCCGCTGGTCATCTACCGGCACCAGGTACTGAAGCAGGCCGATACGGTCCTGGCCATGTTCCTGCAGTGGCAGGACTTCACGGCTGAGGAGAAGCAGCGGGCCTTCGACTTCTACGATCCCATCACCACCGGCGATTCCACACTGTCCGCCTGCGTCCAGGGGATCATGGCGGCCGAGGTGGGCTATTCGAGGGAGGCCCTGGACCACTTCACCAATGCCGCCTTCATTGACCTTGACAACACGCACGGCAACACGATCGACGGCGTGCATATCGCCTCCACCGGCGGAGTTTGGAGTTCGCTGGTGTGCGGTTTCGCCGGCATGCGCGACCAAGGCCCGGTCCCGTACTTCGATCCCCGCCTTCCCGCGGAGTGGGAGGGGCTGACCTTCCACCTGAAGATCAGGGGCCGCCTGCTGCTGGTCCAGCTCGCCGCCGGCTTTATCACGCTGACGGTCCAGGACGGCGGTCCGCTGGAGATTGACGTCCGTGGCCAGCGGCTGATGGTGGGCAACGAGCCGGTGCGGGTTCCACTGGAACCGGTCGCGGAACCGGAACCCACGGTGTTCCCCAGCGGATTGCCGACGGCGAGCATCCCGGTGGTGCGCGGCAACAGCTGAGCGGGTTGCCGGGCTGGGCGGACGCGCCGGGGGGAGGCCGGCGGCTTCCCTTGCCGGCCTCCCCAGTCTCCTGTTGTCTTCCGGCCTGGTGCCCCCCAAAACAGCACCAGGCCGGAGCGCAGTGGCCTAACCGGCGAGGAGGGTGGCGGCTTCCTGGCGGGTGGTGCCGGAGTCCTGGATGCCTTCGGCGATGTGGGCGAGTTCGGCGGGGATGTCGCGGCCTTTTTTGCGCATGGCGGTGGCCCAGAGGCGGCCGGCGCGGTAGGAGGAGCGGACCAGGGGGCCGGACATGACGCCGAGGAAGCCGATTTCTTCGGCTTCGTGCTGGAGGTCCACGAATTCCTGGGGTTTGACCCAGCGGTCCACGGGCAGGTGCCGTTCGGAGGGGCGCAGGTACTGGGTGATGGTGATCAGGTCGCAGCCGGCCTGGTGGAGGTCGCGGAGGGCTTCGCTGATTTCTTCGCGGGTTTCGCCCATGCCCAGGATGAGGTTGGACTTGGTGACCATGCCCAGGTTCCGGCCCTGGGTGATGACGTCCAGGGAGCGTTCGTAGCGGAACGCGGGGCGGATCCTTTTGAAGATCCGGGGCACGGTTTCGACGTTGTGCGCGAAGACTTCGGGGGCGGAGTCGCAGATCGCCTTGATGTGGTCGGGGTTGCCGGAGAAGTCGGGGATGAGCAGTTCCACGCCGGTGCCGGGGTTCAGTTCGTGGATTTTGCGGACGGTTTCGGCGTAGAGCCAGACGCCTTCGTCTTCGAGGTCGTCGCGGGCCACGCCGGTGACGGTGGCGTAGCGCAGCTGCATGGACTGTACGGAGCGGGCCACCTTGGTGGGTTCGAACATGTCCACGGGGGAGGGTTTGCCGGTGTCGATCTGGCAGAAGTCGCAGCGGCGGGTGCATTCGGAGCCGCCGATCAGGAAGGTGGCTTCCTTGTCTTCCCAGCATTCGAAGATGTTGGGGCAGCCGGCCTCTTCGCAGACGGTGTGCAGGCCTTCTTTTTTGACCAGGTTCTTCAGCCCGACGAACTCCGGGCCCATCTGGACCTTGGCCTTGATCCACTCCGGCTTGCGCTCCACCGGGACCGCAGCGTTGCGCTGCTCGATCCGCAGCATCTTCCGGCCTTCAGGTGCCAGGGTCATGATCGTGTTTCCTTTGTCTTCTTGGGGAATCGGAGTGTGCCGGTGTCAGCGGGGTGTCAGCATTCGACGACGTTGACGGCGAGGCCGCCCATGGCGGTTTCCTTGTATTTGTCGCTCATGTCTTTGCCGGTTTCGCGCATGGTGATGATGACTTCGTCGAGGGAGACGCGGTGGGTGCCGTCGCCCCAGAGCGCCATTTTCGCGGCGTTGATGGCTTTCGCGGCGGCGATCGCGTTCCGTTCGATGCAGGGGACCTGGACCAGCCCGCCGATCGGGTCACAGGTCAGGCCGAGGTTGTGTTCCATCGCGATTTCCGCGGCGTTCTCCACCTGGGCCGGGGTGCCGCCCATGACCTCGGCCAGGCCCGCGGCGGCCATCGAGGACGCGGACCCGACCTCGCCCTGGCAGCCCACCTCGGCCCCGGAGATCGAGGCCTGTTCCTTGTAGAGCACCCCGACGGCACCGGCGGCGAGCAGGAACCGCACCACCACATCGTCGCGGTCGGCCTGGGTGGCCTGGTCCATGCCCGGGGCGAAGTGCAGGGCGTAGAACAGCACCGCGGGGATGATCCCGGCCGCCCCGTTCGTGGGGGCGGTGACCACCCTCCCGCCGGAGGCGTTCTCCTCGTTCACGGCCAGCGCCACCAAGTTAACCCACTCCTGCCAATACCTCGGGTCGTAGTGGTCCTGGCCGTCATTATCGGTGTCTTCGGGGCGGGCGGTTTCCTTCTTCAACCGCTCGTACCAGTCCGGGGCGCGGCGGCGGACCTTCAACCCGCCCGGCAGCACCCCTTCACGCTTGAGCGAGGTGGCCACGCAGTTCTCCATCACCGACCAGATATGCACCAGCCCGGCCCGGATCTCCTCCTCGGACCGGGAGTCCTTCTCGTTCACGAACATCACGTCCGCGATGCCCAGCCCGGTCACCGCGCAGTGCTCCAGCAGCTCCGCCGCGGTCCGGAACGGCAGCGGCAGCACCTCCTTGGACGCGTCCAGTTCCTGCTGCGCTGCGTCCTCTTCCCCCTCGCGGACGATGAACCCGCCACCGACCGAGAAGAACGTCGCCGCATGCACCACGGAACCCTCAGCGTCGGTGACGGTGAACGTCATCCCGTTCGTGTGCCGCGGCAGCACCGTCAACGGCCGCAACACCATGTCGCCCACCCCGTACGGCAACGCCATACCCTCACCACCAGCACCGGCCAGGTTCAGGATCCCGGTCTCCGCGATCGAAGCCAGCCGCTCCTCCACCTCTTCGGGCAGGATCAGTTCCGGATGGAACCCCTCCAACCCCAACAGGATCGCGGTCATCGTCCCATGCCCATGCCCCGTCGCGGCCAGCGACCCATACAAATCCACCCGCAACGACGCCACGTCCGCGAGCTTCCCCGAGGCCTTCAACTCCTCAGCAAACACGGCAGCAGCCCGCATCGGCCCCACCGTATGCGAAGACGACGGCCCAATACCGATCGAAAAGAGGTCAAAGACACCAACAGCCATGTGCGTGGTTCCTAACTAATACAAGTGGTCGGGATGGAGCGGGCAGGACATCCTCTGCGTGCTCGGTCGCGAAGACGCCCGCTGAGCGGACGTGACGCTCCCTTAGACGCACGCTGCCGGATGCCCCACCCACTCCGCGGGCACGTCACCAGGAGACATGCGCACGAGGGGCCGGCGGAGCCGGACTTTTCGAAAGCCTGCTCCCCACCGTCTCCCTAGCCTCGCAAGCTCGGCCAGGGAACCCTGACGGCGTGGGCCCAACGAGGCGTGAAAATGTCCGGTCCGCCGGTCCCGGTAGCAACCGGAGATCAGGACAGTGGTGCGACGCCCGGGTAGAGCGGGTGGGCGGCGGCGAGTGCCTCGACGCGGTGACGCAGCCCGGAAAGGTCCGCGCCGGCGTCGGCAATCAATGCCTCGGCAATGATGTCCGCAACCTCGCGGAAGGCGTCCTCGCCGAAGCCACGGGTGGCCAGGGCCGGGGTGCCGATGCGCAGGCCCGAGGTGACCATTGGCGGACGCGGGTCGAAGGGGACCGCGTTGCGGTTGACGGTGATGTCGATCGCAGCCAGTCGGTCTTCTGCCTGCTGGCCATCGAGTTCGCAGTTGCGCAGGTCCACCAGGACCAGGTGCACGTCGGTGCCGCCGGACACCACGCTGATGCCCCTGGCGGTGACGTCCGGCTGGACCAGGCGTTCGGCCAGGATGCGGGCGCCGGCCAGGACGCGCTCCTGCCGCTCCTTGAATTCCTCGGACGCCGCGATCTTGAACGCCACGGCCTTGCCGGCGATGACGTGCTCCAGCGGCCCGCCCTGCTGGCCCGGGAAGACGGCGGAGTTGATCTTCTTCGCGACGTCGGGGTCGTTGGAGAGGATGATGCCGCCGCGCGGACCGGCGAGGGTCTTGTGCGTGGTGGAGGTGACCACGTGGGCGTGCGGGACCGGCGAGGGGTGCAGGCCCGCGGCCACCAGTCCGGCGAAGTGTGCCATGTCCACCATGAGGTAGGCACCCACGGAATCGGCGATCCGGCGGAACTCGGCAAAGTCCAGCTGGCGCGCGTAGGCTGACCAGCCGGCCACGATGAGCTGCGGCTTGTGCTCCTGGGCCAGCCGCTCCACCTCTGCCATGTCGATGGTGTGGGTGTCTTCGCGGACCTGGTACGGGACCACGTTGTAGAGCTTGCCGGAGAAGTTGATCCGCATGCCGTGGGTCAGGTGGCCGCCGTGGGCCAGGTTCAGTCCCATGATGGTGTCGCCGGGCTTGATGAGCGCGTGCATCACCGAGGCGTTGGCCTGGGCGCCGGAGTGCGGCTGGACGTTGGCGAACCCGGCGCCGAACAGGGCCTTGACCCGGTCGATGGCCAGCTGCTCGATGACGTCCACGTGCTCGCAGCCACCGTAGTACCGCTTGCCCGGGTAGCCCTCGGCGTACTTATTGGTCAGCACCGAGCCCTGCGCCTGCATGACCGCTGCGGCTGTGTGGTTCTCGGAAGCGATCATTTCCAGGCCGTCGCGCTGGCGGCCCAGTTCGTCGTCGATCTTTGCCGCAATCTCGGGGTCCAGGGCAGCGAGGTCTGCGTTCAGGCTGGGGGAGACCACCTGTTCAAAGGCCACGGTGCCCGCAGCGGATGAAGCGCCGCTCACAGTTCGCCGCCGTTTGCTTCGGCGTATTCCTGTGCGGACAGCAGCGGGCCCTCTTCGGTGACGGTGACCTTGAAGAGCCAGCCGGCGCCGTAGGGGTCGTTGTTGATCACGGCGGGGTCGCTGACGACGTCGTCGTTGACTTCCGTGACCTCGCCCGTCACGGGGGAGTACAGGTCGGAGACGGACTTGGTGGACTCGATCTCGCCACAGGTCTCGCCTGCGGTCACCGTGGCGCCAACCTCGGGCAGGTCCACGTAGACGATGTCGCCCAGTGCCTCGGCGGCAACGGCGGACACGCCCACCACGGACGGGCCGGAGCCGTCGGCGGCGATCCATTCGTGTTCGGCGGAGTACTTCAGTTCAGCGGCAACTTTAGCCATGGTGTGTTTCCTTAAGTTTGGGGTTCAAAAATGCGGGAGCGCCGGGCTATTTCTGGCGCTTGTAAAAGGGCAGCGCGACGATTTCGAAGGGCTCGGCCTTGCCGCGCAGGTCCACGTCCAGTGCGGTGCCCAGCTCAGCGTGCTCGACGTCGACGTAGGCCAGTGCCACGGGGTAGCCAAGGGTGGGGCTCGGCTGGCCCGAGGTCACCTCGCCCACCACGTTTCCGTCTTTGAGGACGGGGTAGCCGCCACGGCCGGCACGGCGGCCGTGCCCTTTCAGGCCAACGAGTTTGCGCTTGGGGCCGGCTTCCTTGGCTGCCTCAAGTGCGGCCCGTCCCACGAAGTCGCCTTCCTTGGACTTGAGGGCAACTACGGGGCCAAGGCCGGCGTCGAACGGCGAACGCTCCAGCGAGAGCTCGTTGCCGTACAGCGGCATGCCCGCTTCAAGGCGAAGCGAATCGCGGGATGCGAGGCCGCAGGGGACAATGCCGAACTCTTCCCCGGCCTGGGCCACGGACTCCCACAGGGAAGCGGCGCCTTCGTTCGGGAGGAAGAGTTCAAAGCCGTCTTCACCGGTGTAGCCGGTGCGGGCCAGGATGACATCGTGGCCGGCCACGGTGACTTCGTTGAACGCGTAGTACTTCAGGTCGGTGACCAGGGCGTGCTGGGACTCGTCCGTGAGCTTGAGCAGGATGGCCTCGGCCTTGGGTCCCTGGACTGCGACCAGCGAGGTTGCCGCCGAAGCGTCCTCCACCGTCACGTCGAAGGCGGCAGCGCGTTCGGCGAGGGCGGCCGCCACGGTGGGGGCGTTGCCGGCGTTGGGAACCACCAGGTACTTCTCATCGCCGAAACGGTACGTGATGAGGTCGTCGATGATGCCGCCGTCTTCATTGCAGATCAGCGAGTACTTGGCCTTGCCGTCCGCGATGGCGGACAGTTTGCCCACCAGGACGTAGTCCAGGAAAGCCGCGGCCTGGGGCCCGGTGACCCACACTTCGCCCATGTGGGAGAGGTCGAACAGGCCGGCAGCGTTGCGGACGGCGTGGTGTTCAGCCAGTTCGGAGCTGTACTTGAGCGGCATCTGCCAGCCACCGAAGTCGGTGAAGGAGGCGCCAAGCTTCTTGTGCTCTTCGTAAAGAGCCGTGTAGTTCTCAGTCATGGGGGATCCTTAGTTTTCGAACTCGGACAGCGGCGGGCAGGAGCAGATCAGGTTCCGGTCTCCGGCGGCGCCGTCGATCCTGCCCACCGGCGGGAAGTACTTGTCCTGCTTGAGGTGGTGGACGGGGAAGACGGCCTGCTCGCGGCTGTACTGGCGGGTCCATTCGGAGTTCACAACGGCGGACGCTGTGTGGGGTGCATTGCGCAGCGGGGAGTCCTGGACAGAGAAGTCGCCGTTGGCCACCTGGTCGATTTCCTTGCGGATGGTGATCATGGCTTCGATGAAGCGGTCGATCTCGGCCAGGTCCTCGGACTCGGTGGGCTCCACCATCAGGGTGCCGGCCACCGGGAACGCAAGGGTGGGGGCGTGGAAGCCGAAGTCGATGAGGCGCTTGGCCACATCCTCCGCGGTAACGCCCGTCTTCGCGGTCAGGTCGCGGAGGTCCAGGATGCATTCGTGCGCCACGAGGCCGCCTTCGCCGGTGTACAGCACCGGGAAGTACTCGTTCAGGCGCACGGCAACATAGTTCGCTGCGAGCAGGGCTGCCTTGGTGGCCTCGGTCAGGCCCTCCCCGCCCATGAGCTTCACGTACGCCCAGGAGATCGGCAGGACACCGGCGGAACCGAAGTTCGAGGCACTGATGGCCACGCCGTGGCCTTCCTCATGCGCTGCCTTGTTGGCGTCGCCGGGCATGAACGGCGCCAGATGGGCCTTGGCCGCAACGGGCCCGACGCCGGGTCCGCCGCCGCCGTGCGGGATGCAGAAGGTCTTGTGCAGGTTCAGGTGGGAGACGTCGCCGCCGAACTTGCCGGGCTGGGCCAGTCCCACCAGGGCGTTCAGGTTGGCACCATCAACGTAGACCTGGCCACCGGCAGCGTGCACAGCCTCGCAGATCTCGGTCACGTCCGCGTCGTACACGCCGTGGGTGGACGGGTAGGTGATCATGATCGCCGAGAGGACGTCCTTGTTCGCCTCGATTTTCGCGTACAGGTCCTCGTGGTCGATCGTGCCGTCCGCGGCCGTGGCAACGACGACGACCTTCATGCCGGCCAGGACGGCAGAGGCGGCATTGGTGCCGTGGGCAGAAGCGGGGATCAGGCACACGTTGCGCTGGGTATCGCCGTTGGCGCGGTGGTAGCCGCGGATGGCCAGCAGGCCGGCGAGCTCGCCCTGGGAACCGGCGTTCGGCTGGAGGGACACCTGGTCGTAGCCGGTGATTTCCGCAAGGTCGGCTTCCAGGCCGCTGATCAGTTCACGCCAGCCCTTGGTCTGGGACTCGGGGGCGAACGGGTGGATGGAAGCGAATTCCGGCCAGGAGATGGCTTCCATTTCGGCGGTGGCGTTCAGCTTCATGGTGCACGAGCCCAGCGGGATCATGGTGCGGTCCAGCGCCAGGTCCCGGTCCGACAGCCTGCGGATGTAGCGCAGCAACTGGGTTTCGGACCGGTGGGTGTTGAACACCGGGTGCTGCATGTACTCGGAGGTGCGGAGCACCTCTGCGGGCAGGTCGAAGCCCTCAGCGTCCACTACCGGGCCGGCTCCAAAGGCGACGGCGATCGCGGAGAGGATTTCCGGCGTCGTGGTTTCATCCACGGACACGCCAATGGTGTCGGCGTCGATGTGGCGCAGGTTGATGCCGCGTGCTTCGGCAGCGGTGATGACCTTGGCGGCCTTGCCCGGGACGGAGACCGTGACCGTATCGAAGAACGCCTCGGCGGCCAGTTCCCGGCCTGCGATCTTGAGCGTGGTGGCGAGGGCGCGGGCGTTGTTGTGGACGCGCTCGGCGATGGCCTTCAGTCCGTCGGGGCCGTGGTAGACGGCGTAGAAGGAGGAGACGATGGCCAGCAGGGCCTGCGCGGTGCAGATGTTGGATGTCGCCTTTTCGCGGCGGATGTGCTGCTCGCGGGTTTGCAGCGCCAGGCGGTACGCCGGGAGGCCTGCGTCGTCCTTGGATACGCCCACCAGGCGGCCCGGCATGGAACGCTCCAGGCCCTTGGCCACGGCCATGTATGCGGCGTGCGGACCGCCGAAGAACAACGGCACCCCGAAGCGCTGGGTGGAGCCGACGGCGATGTCGGCGCCCTGCTCGCCCGGAGGAGTGATCAGGGTCAGTGCAAGCAGGTCAGCGGCCACGGTGACCAGTGCGCCGCGCTCCTTCGCCGCCGCAATAGTGGCGGACTGGTCCCAGACCCGCCCGGAGGCACCGGGCTGCTGGAGCACGATGCCGTTGATGTCGCCGTCGGGCAGGCCGTTGGACAGGTCGGTGACCTCAACTTCGAAGCCCAGCGCCTCGGCGCGGCCCTTGACGATGGCGATGGTCTGCGGCAGCACGTCGGCGTCCAGGACGGTCTTGCCGTCGCGGGCGTCCTTGTTCTTGTTGGCGCGGCGCATCATCAGCACGGCCTCGGCCACGGCGGTGGCTTCATCCAGCAGCGAGGCGTTGGCGATCGGCAGGCCCACCAGGTCCTGGACCATGGTCTGGAAGTTCAGCAGTGCCTCGAGCCGGCCCTGGGAAATCTCGGGCTGGTACGGGGTGTAGGCGGTGTACCAGGCCGGGGCCTCCAGGACATTCCGGCGGATGACGGCGGGCGTGATGGTGTCGTAGTAGCCCTGGCCGATCATCTGCACGGCCGTCTTGTTCTTGGCTGCGAGCCTGCGCAGCTCCGCAAGGACCTCAACCTCGCTCAGCGCGTCTTTGAGCGCAAGGGGCTTGGACTGGCGGATTGAGTTGGGAACGGCGATGTCCACCAGTCCATCAACGCTGTCGTAGCCAACGGCCTTGAGCATGGTGTCCACGTCAGCCCGGCGGCGTGCACCGATATGCCGGTCTGCAAAGGCAGACGGAAGGGATTGAATCGTCATGAGGAACTCCAGGTTTGGCCGGCCACGGGTGGCACGGCATGGATCGGGTCCCTCCCCGCTCTGTATTGGACCTGAGAGATTCCGCAAACCCATCAGGGCCTGCTTGCACCGTCGGTGAGTGCTGCCGGAGCAGCACTGCTTTCCAGAGTCGCCTCGCCGTGACGGTACATGGGCCTGAGAGATTCCTGGGGAGGATTTGCTCCTACGGCGCCTGCCCGGTGATGGCCGGGAGAACTCTCCCGCCACAGCTCGAAAGGCTTATTGAAATGTGGGTGATTCGGCTCACAGGTTACAGGCAAAGCGAAGCGGGGAGCAAATCGGTCCGTCATGACTTGGGGCTCAAGAGCGTTAGGTGGATGGCGTAACGCCGGGCTTGACTTTTGTTCGTGACGGACGCCACACTGAACCCCGTGATCCGGCCGGACAGCGGAACTGGCCCAAAGACGCTGGGCGCTCTGTTCGCCGGCCGGGATCACCGGAGGCCCCACTGCCCATTCTGCGCATTACCGCGCCTGGGATGGATGCCCTCTGACAACTGAACACTGATTTACCAAGCAAACGCTTTTGACCTGCGGCGGGAGAGCCCTGCCGGTACGTTCAGCAGGCGCCGTAGGAGCAAACCCTCCCCAGGAAACTCTCAGGCCCACGTACCGCCGCGGTGAGGCAACTCTGGAAAGCAGCCGGGCCCTGTCCTGGCTCACCGACGGTGCAAGCACGCCCATTTCGGCATGTGGAAACTCTCAGGTCCCAGACAGAGCGGGGAGGAAATCCAATCTTTGCGACACCCCGGGTGCCGCTCGAACGATGGAGTTCCTCAATGACGACCCATTCCCCGACGTCCCCCGGCGGCGGAGCCCCGCACCTGGAGCGGCAGCTCAGCAACCGCCACATCCAACTGATCGCCATCGGCGGTGCAATCGGCACCGGCCTGTTCATGGGCTCCGGCAAGACCATCTCGGCGGCCGGCCCATCAGTGATCTTCGTGTACATGATCATCGGCTTCATGCTGTTCTTCGTCATGCGTGCCATGGGTGAACTGCTGCTCAGCAACCTCAACTACAAGTCCTTCAGCGACTTTGCCGCCGACCTGCTGGGTCCGTGGGCCGGCTTCTTTACGGGCTGGACCTACTGGTTCTGCTGGGTCATCACCGGCATCGCGGATGTCATCGCCATCGCCGGCTACTCCCGTGAACTGTGGCCCGGGGTGCCCCTGTGGATTCCCGGCCTGGCCACCGTGGCCATCCTGCTCCTGCTGAACCTCACCACGGTGAAGGCGTTCGGCGAGACGGAGTTCTGGTTCGCACTCATCAAGATCGTTGCCATTGCCGCACTGATCATCGTTGGCCTGTTCATGATCTTCACCGGTTTCCAGTCCGACGCCGGCCCTGCCACCTTCACCAACCTGTGGAGCCATGGCGGATTCTTCCCGAACGAGTTCATGGGCTTCGTGGCCGGCTTCCAGATCGCCGTCTTCGCCTTCGTGGGCATCGAGCTGGTGGGCACCACGGCGGCCGAGGCCAAGAACCCGGAGCGCAACCTGCCCAAGGCCATCAACTCCATCCCCATCCGCGTGCTCCTCTTCTACGTAGGCGCCCTCATCATCCTGATGGCCGTCACCCCCTGGACCGAGTTCAGGGCCGGCCACAGCCCCTTCATCGCCATGTTCTCCCTGGCAGGCCTGGGCGCCGCGGCCACCGTGGTCAACCTCGTGGTGCTGAGCTCCGCGATGTCCTCCGCGAACTCCGGCATCTACTCGACCTCCCGCATGGTCTTCGGCCTTGCCCAGGAAGGCGACGCTCCCGACGTCTTTGGCAAACTGTCCCGGCGCAAGGTGCCCCAAAACGCACTGTTCCTCTCCTGCGTGCTGCTGCTGTCCGGCGTCGTCCTCATGTACGCGGGCCAGGACGTGGGCAAAGCCTTTGACATGGTGACCACCGTCTCCGCCGTCTGCTTCGTCTTTGTCTGGTCCATCATCCTGGCCAGCTACATCGCCTTCCGCCGCCGCCGGCCGCACCTGCATGAAGCATCGAAGTTCAAGATGCCCGGCGGTGTTGCCATGGTCTGGGTGGTCTTCGCCTTCTTCGCCTTCGTAATCTGGACCCTCACCACCCAGCCGGACACCCTGGTGGCCCTCCTGGTCACCCCGGTGTGGTTCATCCTGCTGGGCGCCGCATGGTTCGTCCTCCGCCGCCGCCCCGCACACCAGGCCCGTTTCGCTACGTTCCAGGCTGAACTGCAGGCGGACCAGGACTTCACCGACGCCGCAGCCGGCAAGGCTGTCCGTACGGGTGCCGCCGCAGAAGCGGGGGAAGAGCGGGTCAACCGGTGATCGCTGAGGAGCTCCGCGCTTCCGGGCTGCGCGCATCCGAACCTGGGACTTCTGAAGCCGGGCAGCTGCAGGCAGTGGCAGATCCGGAAACGGGCCGGGAATTCGTGCTGACGTTCCACTGCCCGGATGCCCTTGGCATTGTCCAGGCGGTGGCGGCATACCTGCTGGAACAGGAATGCTACATCGTGGACATCAAGCAGTTCGGCGACAGGGCGAGCGGGCGGTTCTTCATGCGCATCCACGTCACCTCGCAGGTTGAGCTGAACCTTGGCCGCCTCCGGGCCGGTTTCGGCCAGGTGGCCCAGGAGTGGCAGATGGACTGGCGGCTGGAACGCCACGGACGCAAGCAGCCCATCCTGGTGATGGTCTCCAAGTATGAGCATTGCCTCAACGACATCCTGTTCCGCGCCCGCAGTGGTGAGTTGCCCGTGGAGATCGCCGCCGTGGTGTCCAACCACCCGGACCTGGAACCCCTGGCCGCCTGGCACGGTGTTCCGTTCCACCACATCCCGGTCACGCCGGAAACCAAGGCCGATGCCGAGGAGCGGCTGCTGGCCCTGGTGGACGACTACGCCGTGGAGCTGGTGGTGCTGGCCCGCTACATGCAGGTGCTCAGCGACGAGGCCACCACCCGCCTGAGCGGGAAGGCCATCAACATCCACCACTCGTTCCTGCCCAGCTTCAAGGGTGCAAAGCCCTACCACCAGGCCTACGAGCGCGGCGTCAAAACGGTGGGTGCCACCGCCCACTACGTCAACTCGGAGCTGGACGAAGGGCCCATCATCTCGCAGCAGGTCATCGAGGTGGACCACACGTACTCCGCCTCGGACCTGGTCACGGTTGGCCGCGACGCCGAATGCAAGGCGCTCACGAATGCCGTTCGCTGGCACGCTGAAGGGCGGATTGTCCTCTCCGGCAACCGGACGGTCATCCTCCGCTAGTTTGCGGGCCCATCCACGCGGCCGGCGCCCGCACTCCCTCCAAACGGAGGGGCAGGCGCCGGCCGCCGTGGCACCACTACTGAATACAGCCTTTCGAGCCGTGGCGGGAGAGTTCTCCCGGCCATCACCGGGCAGGCGCCGTAGGAGCAAATCCTCCCCAGGAATCTCTCAGGCCCATGTACCGTCACGGCGAGGCGACTCTGGAAAGCAGTGCTGCTCCGGCGGCACTCACCGACGGTGCAAGCAGGCCCTGATGGGTTTGCGGAATCTCTCAGGTCCAATACAGAGCGGGGAGGGACCCGATCCATGCCGTGCCACCCGTGGCCGGCCGAACCTGGAGTTCCTCATGACGATTCGATCCCTCCTGGCACCAGCCGCAGCACCGACTCCCGCGGAAGGACAGGCCGGCAGGTCCGGTACGGTACTGCCTGTCCGGATGCAGATCATCCCCTCGGAGGGTATTGCCGCCCGCATCCAGGCGCCGGGCCCCCTGGGGCGCAGCTGACGGTGACGTGCCTGCCCCGCCAGGGCGTGGGACCCACCATCCGGACGGCCATTGAGCTTGCCTACCTTGGCTTCGAGGTTGTTCCGCACCTGGCCGCACGAAGCATCGAAAGCCGTGAGCAACTGGCCGGCGTGGTCCGGAACTGCCACGACGCCGGCATCACCGAAGTGTTCGCCGTCGGCGGTGACGCGGGGGAGCCGGCCGGTCCCTATGACAGCAGCCTTCCGTTGCTGGAGGACCTCGCGGAGGTCTCCGGCGGCACCATCCGGGCCGGCGTGGCGGGCTACCCCGAAGGGCACCCGGGCCACAGCGAACTGCACATGCTTGATGCCCTGCTGGAAAAGCAGCACCTGGCATCGTCATTGGTGACGCAACTGTGCCTTTCGGCCCCCCCGGATCCAGTGGTACGCCCAAACCCTGCGCCGGGAAGGGGTGCGCCTGCCTGTTTGGGCCGGAGTGCCCGGCGCCGTTCCGCGGGCGCAGCTCATCCGCGCCGCGCTGAAAATCGGTGTGGGCCCATCCCTCAAACTGCTGAACCGCAGGGGCCCCCTTGGCCGGCGCCTGCTCCAAGATGGCCGCTACTCGTCCGAGGCCATCGTCGCGGAACTGCAGGGCGGCGAAGCAGTGGAAGGTATCCACCTTTACACGTTCAACAACCTGGCCGGTTCCGCCAGCTAAAGAGGCCGGCCGCTGGGGTGGGCCGTGACGCAGAGCGAAAAGTTCAGCATGCTTAGTGTTTGTCCACATAGGATGGATAAGCACGGCAGCCTACCCGCTGCAGGTCGATTTGAATGAAGGTGACCATGGCCAGGCGCAGCAATCCCGCAGTACGAATCGCACAGGAAACCGCCCACAACGCAATGTTCGATGCCGACGGCAAACCCAAGCCCGGTGTCCACAACATGCTCCTGAAGGCAGTGCAGATCCAGCGGCCCCTGGTGCTGGCCTACATCCGCCGGCTCCAGAAGAAGCATCCACGGGCCACCGCCGCCCAGTTGGCGGCCATCGCAGAGCGTGACTACCTGCGCGCAGTGACCGGTGGGGGTGCCCTGGTGGGTGCCACCGCCGTCGTCCCTGGTGTTGGAACCGTGGCGTCGCTGGGACTTTCCGCAGCCGCAACCGTCGGCTTCCTGGAGGCGACGGCCCTCTACGCGACGTCGCTGGCAGAGCTCCACGGCATCCGCCTCACCAATCCCGAGAAGGCCGGCACCATGGTTATGGCCATCATGCTTGGTGAGGAAGGGACCGCCCTGCTGGGAACGCTCAGCGGCCAGGCGGCCGGCGGCGCCAAGCCCGCCGACGTCTGGGGGAACATGCTGTCCAAGTCCTCGATCCCTGGATTCGGGAGTGTCCGGAAGAAGATCCAGCACGCCTTCCTGAAGAACCTGCTCAAACGGCAGGGCACTGCGCTGTTCGGCCGGGCCCTCCCCTTCGGCATAGGGGCAGTTGTGGGTGGAGCCGGTAACCTCGTGATGGGCCGTGCCGTGGCGCAGAACGCCAGGGAGGCGTTCGGACCCATGCCGGACACCATTCCCGGGGAGCTGACCGCAGCTGCCGGGCCGGACAACCTGACCCTGGAAGGCAACACCCTTGGATCTAAACGCTGATGTAGGCCAATCATTCGGCTCCTGGACCGCGGGTGGCGATCCGGCGATGTTCCAGCTGGCCACCAGTGTCAACGTAGCGTGCGGCCTCCACGCAGGCGATCCCGTCACGATGCTGGACAGCTGCCGGGCGGCTTACGAACTTGACGTCACCGTGGGTGCGCACCTTGGGTACCGCGATATGGCCGGTTTTGGCCGGCGCTCGCTGGACATGAGCTTTGATGAGCTATTTGGCGACGTGCTGTACCAGCTGGGCGCGCTCGACGGCGTCGCCCATGCCGTGGGTGCCTCGGTGGACTTCGTGAAGCCACACGGTGCGCTGTATGACACCCTGATCCATGATGCTGAGCAAGCCTCCGCTCTCGTGGCGGCCGTGAACGCCTACGATCCTGGACTTCCCATCCTGGGCTTCCCGGGGTCGGAGCTGCTGAAGCAGGCAAAGGAGGCCGGCCACCCCGTATTCACCGAGGCCTTCGCCGACCGCGCCTACTACGCCGACGGCACCCTGGTGCCGCTGTCCAGGGAAGACGCCATGCTGAACGACGTCGACACCATCGTTGAGCGGGCCGTTCGCCTGGCCACAAAAGGCGAAGTGGTGGCCATCGACGGGTCCATCGTCACCGTCCAGCCGGACTCCCTGCGACTGCAGGGCGGCAGCCCCGGCGCCGTGGAGACGGCGGCAAAAGTTCGGGCAGGTCTTGAGGCCGCGGGCGTGGAGCTGGAGGCCTTCGCGTAGAAAGCGGCGGCGTGCTCCGGACTTAAGGACTACTGAACCTTGGACTGTCCAAGGCACCGTCATCCCGACGGTACTAATGGCGTGGCGAGGAGTTCGGCCCAGAGGGGATCGTCAGCCGGCAGGTCGTCGAGGTCCACATATCTGTCGTCGTCTGGTTCCCACTGCGGAAGGTTTTCGAGGCTGGCCTCCAGGCATTGGCAGACGGCGGGCGCGGCCCGCTGGAGCCACTGCGGCCATTGCGGCCAGCTTTCTGGTGGCCAGTGGGTTGGTTCGGGGTCGGGGTGTTCTGGGTTGTAGTGCCTGCCTGTTGGTGAGGTCCAGCCGGGTGGTTCATTCGTGTTGGCGGGGTCGGGTGTCCATTGGCTGTGGTGTTTGAGCCGGTGGTGTTTGGGGCAGAGTTGGGCCAAGTTACTGGTTCCAGTGGTGCCGCCGTGTTGCCACGCTTGTAGGTGGTCGGTTTCGTTGTCGGGGGTGCGGTTGGTGCAGCCGGGGAAGGTGCATTTGGTATCGCGCATCCTGATCCAGCGTTTGATGGTTTCGGTGAGCCGGTAGTTTTTGCGGCCGATTTCCAGTGGTGCGCCGTCGCGGGGGTCGATGAGGACCCGGTAGAACGATTCCGCCCCGTCGGCGACAAGTTTGCGGGCCATGGACGCCGGGATCGGGCCGAAGCCATCCAGTGCGGCGGGTTCATCGGTGGCTCCGAGGAGGGCGAGCACCGGCACGGTGACCAGGACGTCGGCCCGCGGCGCAGGGACCTTCCCGATCCCGGTGACACCCTGCGTGCCCTGAACGCCGGGGCCGGGACCGTCTTCCTCGGCGTGGACGGCGGTGTTCCGGGCTCCGTGGTTCACACCAGCCCCCAGCAGCAGCGATGCGGCGATGTCGGGGCGCAGCTGGGTGAGGGTGCGCTCTTCGGTGGGGCCTTGGAGTCCGCGGGCGGTGGCGGTGGTCCGGTTCCAGATGGCACAGGCGGTGTCGCCGGGCAGGTAGAGGGAGACCCAGGCCATACCGTCCCGGTCGGGGGTGTATTCCATCCGCCGGTCAGCGGCACTTTTGGCGTGGCGCTTCTCGATCGATTCCGGGTGGTGGCGTTCCCGCCACCCACGCACCTTCGCCCGGAACCGGGACGGGACGAGCTCGCCGGGGGCGGCGCCGCGGGCGCGCTGGGGTGCAGCCGGGTCGAAGAAATGCGCCACCAGAGAGGCCGCGCCGTCGGGGGAGAGGCCCTCGGTCTCATCGGCGACAATGCGGGCGTGCTGCCAGGACATGTCGCCGGCGGCCAGCGCCTGGAAAACCATCGGCAGGGAACAGATCCGCCGTGACTGCTCCACCAACGCCCCGGCAGCCGCGGAGCTGATGGTCAGCACCCCGGCGATTTCCTCCACCACCGACATGTCAGCGTAAGTGCGGTCCTGGACGGTGGCGTCCGGCGGGGTCATCGCCTGCTGCAGTTCAACGGCCCGGGCGGCCTGCCGGGACTTTAGCGCCGTAAGTTGTGCTTCCAGCCGGGCCGTCAGCTCCAACCCTTCCAGGCACAACTCATACCGGCGCTGGAACACATCCATACCGGCGCCAGCATGAGCTCCGGAAGCCAGGAAAGCGTCCTCTTTCTCCAGCGCATTCAGGGCAGCAATGGAGGCGTGGATACCCTCCAAAGCCACCCCGACACCACCGCCGATTCCCATACCGACATCATCCATCGAGGCACTGACATTTGAAGCCGCCCCGTGCCCAACCGCCAGGCCGCCGCGAGCGAATCACCCAAAAATCAGCTGCGCCACCGTGAAGATCGCCAGCCCGGCGAGGGACCCCACCACGGTGCCGTTGATGCGGATGAACTGCAGGTCCTTGCCTACCTGAAGCTCAATCTTCTGCGAAGTTTCCTCGGCATCCCAGCGCGCAACCGTGTCCGTGATGACTCCGGCGATGTCCGAACGGTAGGTCCGGACCAGATACCCGGCGGCGTCGCCGATCCAGGCGTTGACCTTGCCGGCCAGTTCCGGATCCTGCACCAGGCGCGAGCCAAAATCGCGCACCGCGGCCTTGAACTTGATGGTGAGCTCGCTGTCCGGATCGTCAACGGCACCCAGCAGCGCGTTCTTGACCGTGCCCCAGGTCCGGGATGCGAGCTCGCGCACCTCGGGATCGCCCAGCACCTGCGCCTTGATGTCCTCCGCGCGGGCAATCATCGCCGGATCATGCTGCAGGTCCTGCGCGAGGTCGTTGAGGTACTTGTCGATCGACTGGCGCACCTGGTGGCGGGGGTCGGCCTGGACCGCGCGCACGAACTTGAGGATTTCGAGGTAGACCTTGTCGCCCACCAGACCATCCACGAACTGCGGAACCCAGGTGGGGGAGCGGTCGGATACCAAGCGGGTGACGGTCTCGTGGTTGTCATCCACCCAGTCCGCAGCACGGTCCACCAGCAGGTCCACCAGCGTGTGGTGGTGCCCGTCGTGGAAAACCCGCTCTGCCAGCCTGCCCACCGGGGGTCCCCACGGCGGAGCGAGGAGGTGCTTGCGGACCATGCCCTCGATGACGGCCTGGACGTCGTCGTCATTCAAGACCTTGAAAGCGCCGCGGATCACCGCAGCACCTTCCTTTGCCACCCGGTCGGCGCCGCCCGGCGCGGAAAGCCATTCACCGGCCCGGCGGGCGATGTTGACGCTGGCCAGCTTGTCCTGCACCACCTGTTCGGAGAGGAAATTGGTCTCCACGAACTCACCCAGGGAGGCACCGATCTGGTCCTTGCGGCGCGGAATGATGGCTGTGTGCGGAATCTTGATGCCCATGGGGTACTTGAACAGCGCCGTCACGGCGAACCAGTCGGCCAGCGCGCCCACCATGCCACCCTCAGCGGCCGCGCGTACGTACTGCAGCCATGGATAGTCCTTCTGCAGCGCGAACGCGAAGACAAAGACCACGGCCATGGCGATCAGCAGGCTCAGCGCCAGCAGCTTCATTTTCCGCAGCGCTGCCGCCTTTTCGGCGTCGCCGGCACCAAGCTGGCGGCTTACGACGGCGGCAGCCGCCTTGGTGCCTGGCGGCACCTCCCGCGCGGCCTCCGCGGGCGCTTCCTGCGTGGTTGGCCCAGTAGTTGCCTCAGAGTTCACCTGCATGTGCCAAGCCTAGCCCCGAAGGCGGGGGCAGGTCGGCTACCGTGTGTCCATGACAATTGACGAGTCAGTGCCGCAGCGGCCGCTGGTCTTTGCCCACCGCGGGTCCAGTGGCGCGTATGCCGAACACACCCGCGCCGCCTACCTGCAGGCCCTGGCTGACGGGGCCGACGGAGTGGAGTGCGATGTCCACCTGACCCGGGACCAGCACGTGGTCCTGCTCCACGACGCCAACCTGGACCGCACGTCCGACGGAACGGGCCCGGTGGCTGAGCGGACGCTGGAGGAGTTGCGCCAGCTGGACTTCTCGTCCTGGAAAGGCGTCCGCATTCCCGAAACCTACGGGGCGCGCTCCGAGCAGCTCCTGACCCTTCCGGAGCTGCTGGACGTCCTGCGCGGGGCGGGCCGTCCCGTGAAACTCGCCATTGAGCTCAAGCATCCCAGCCCCTACCAGCTCAAGCTGGAGGACCGGGTCCTGGAAGTACTCCGCAGCGAGGGCTGGGACCCGCAAAGCTCCACAGTGGACAACATCGCCGTGACATTCATGAGTTTCAGCCCCGATTCCGTCCGGCACCTGCTCCTGTCCATCCCGCCGCAGTACATCTGCCAACTCGTGGACGACGTCACCATTCATGAGATCCGTGGCGGCCTCGGGGTGGGGCCGATTACGGGCGGCGCCATCGCAAACCTGATGAAGGCCACCCAGCTGGAGGGCGAACGGATCCTGGATGACCGGGAGGTGGGGATGGCCGGGCCGGGTATTGATTACGTCCGTGAGCGCCCCGGCACCGTCCGGCGCTGGCTGGACTCCGGCCGCCGCTTCAGGGTGTGGACTGTGGACTCACCGGAGGACGTGGCCCTCTGCCAGGAGTTGGGCATCCAGGAGATCACCACCAACGTGCCGGCCCGCGTCCTGGAACAGCTGCACATGGCCGCGCCGCAGGGAAAGTAGCGCTGATATGGCCGCCCCCGGCACACCGTCCGTGCCCCGCTGGTGGGCCGGGCCGCTCGACGTCGAAGGCCTGGCGCTGCAGTCCGTGGAAGCAGCCGCGGAAGCCCTGAACCTGTACACGGCGAGCCCTGGCCGGTACAGCACGACTCCTGTGCTCACGGCAGCTGCCTTCGATTCCTTCGGGCACCTGCGGATTGCGGGGCGCAAGCCGCAGGGTTTCGCGCCCCTGTCCGGCTTCCGGAAGACCGCCGACGGCTGGATCCGGCTGCATGCAAACTACCCGCACCACGAGCAACGGCTTTTGCAGGCGCTGGGTGCAACCTCCGCGGAAGGGGTGGAGAGGGAACTCCAGTCCATGGCCGCGCTGGAGGCTGAGGCCGCCATCCAGCGGCACGGCGGAATTGGCGCGGCTGTCCGGACTCGCGGTGAATGGCTTGCGACCGACATGGGCCGAGCGGCCGGTTCAGGACCCTGGATTGCTGTGGAGCATGCCGACGGCACAACCAGTGGCTTCGGACTGCAGGATATCGGGGCGGCCACAGAGGCCGGCACCAGCCCCGGCACCCTGTCCGGTACCAGCGCCCTGCACGGTGCGGACGGCCTGCCCCTGGCCGGGGTACGGGTCCTGGACCTGACGCGGGTCATCGCAGGGCCGGTCGCCACCCGGCTGCTGGCCGCGCTCGGAGCAGAGGTCCTGCGAATCGACCCGCCCGCCTTTCCCGAGATCGAAGACCAGTTCGTGGACACGGCCTTTGGCAAGCGCAGCGCAGTACTCGACCTGGGACCCGTGGCAAACCGGCAGGACTTCCAGCAGCTCCTGGTCGGCGCAGATGCCGTGGTCACCGGTTACCGGCACGGCGCGTTGGACCGGTTTGGGCTCAATCCGCGGGAACTGCTGGCAGCACACCCGGGACTGGTGGTGGTCACGTTGGACAGCTGGGGCGGCAGTGGGCCGTGGAGCGGACTGCGCGGCTTTGACAGCATTGTCCAGGCCGCCAGCGGAATCGCACACCTCTACGGCAGAGAGGACGACGACGGCAGGTGGCGCCCGGGTGCCCTTCCGGTGCAGGCACTGGACCATGCCACCGGCTACGGGGTGGCTGCGGCTGCGGTCCGTCTTCTGGCCGCGCGCCGCCGGACGGGTTTGGGCGGCGCTGCCCACCTGTCTCTGGCCCGCACCGCTGAGGAACTGTTTTCCCTGGCCGGCATGGAAAGCCAGGCTGGCATGGAAAACCGGGCTGGCACCGAAAACCAAGCCACCACAGCAAGCCCCGCGGAACTCCCATCGCCCGAATACCGGTCCGTGGACAGCAGCTTTGGCGAGTTGCGGTACGTCGGGCCGCCACTGCTCGACGCAGGCCGGCCGCTGGACTATCGGTCCCCGCCACCACCATATGGAAGCTCGCAGGCCGCCTGGCTGTGACGCTTGCAGCCCCGGACTGTGTAGCTGCGCAGCCCTGCTGTCCTGCCGGATGCCGGGTTTCTGGGGGTGCTTAGGCTGTGATTGAGTGGTTCCATGTCTTCTCCCAGGTCCGGCCCCGCTGCTAAGGGCCTGTCCGCGCTGTCCCCATCCATTCCCGGCGCGGCCGTGCAGCACCTGTCCGCGGCTGCCATGGGGGCGCTTCTGCTGGCCAGTGCCGGCAAGCATTTCAGGGATCCCGGCTTCTACCGTGACGTCGTTCCGGGATACCTCTGCCGGCAGGATCCCTCGCCTGACGCAACCCCAAGCGGTACCACCCCTGACAGTCCAACCCAAGGCAGTCAACCCCAAGGCATTTCAACCGAGGGCAGTCCAACCCAAAGCAGCCCGCCCCCGAGAAGCACGGGCACAGCCGCCGCAGCCCAGCATCCATGGGCCGTCCTGTCCCGGGACGAGTGGATCGCCGTGAGCGGCCTGCTGGAGCTCGCAGCCGCCGTCGGAATTGTCCTGCCACCCACCCGGAAGCTGACGGCCACTGCCATTACGGCGATGTTCACCGCATTCCTTGCCGGGCACGTCGATGCCCTCGTGAGGGCGTACGGGCCGGAGGGCACGCCCCGCCGCCGGAAGATCCACGCCGTGCGGCTTCCGCTCCAGGCGCCCCTGATCCTGTGGGCCTGGAGCCTGCGGACACGTGTACTGCCCGGCCGTAAACCCGGAGGCCGCGGGTGAAGCTGCTGGCATCGCCGGCTGTCAGGGTGGGTATCTCCATCAGTATTGCCACGGGGCTGTACGGCGTGTCCTTCGGGGCGCTCGCGGTGACGTCCGGGCTCAACTTCTGGCAGACCATGGTGTTGAGCCTGCTCCTCTTCAGCGGCGGCTCGCAGTTTGCGTTCATCGGGGTGGTGGCAGGCGGCGGCTCAGGCCTCGCGGCCATGAGCGCAGCCACCCTCCTGGGCATGCGCAACGGCATCTACGGCATGCAGCTGAACGCGCTGCTCCGCCCCACGGGCTGGCGCAAGTACGTCGGGGCGCAGCTCACCATCGACGAATCCACTGCCACGAGCACGGGCCAGACAGACCCGGCCGAACAGCAGCGCGGATTCTGGACCGCGGGAATCGGCGTCTACGTGCTCTGGAACCTCTTCACCGCTGTGGGGGCACTGGCCGGAAGCGGGCTGGGCGATCCCAAGCAATGGGGGCTGGACGGGGCTGCCGTCGCCGCCTTCCTGGCGCTGCTCTGGCCCCGGCTCAAGGGCCGGGAGCCAATCGCCATCGCGGTGGTGTGTGCCGTGGCGACCGTAGTTGCTGTTCCCTTCGTTCCGCCAGGCGTCCCCATCCTGGTGGCCGCGGTAGTTGCCGCGCTGGTGGGTTGGTTCAGCCATGGCCGCCGCGACGAAGGCCTCGAACCCGACGTCGAGCCCTACGGCACGCACGGCCACGGCCATCACCAGGACCGCCACGGCGATCACCAGGACCGCCACGGCGATCACCAGGACGGCCACGGCGATCACCAGGACCGTCTTGGCGGACCGGAGCGCAGAAGCGGCACCGACCCGGAGGCACGCGCATGACTTTGTGGATCTGGCTGCTTATTGCCTGCGTCCTTGCCTACGCATGGAAGCTGGTGGGCTACTTTGTTCCCGCCAAGTTCCTCGAGGACCCCCGCACCTCACGCGTCGCGGGAACCATGACCATCGGCCTGCTGGCCTCGCTCACAGTGGTGAATGCGGTGGTGTCGGGCCAGGCGCTCGCCGCAGACGCCAGGCTGGGAGCGCTGGCCGCCGCCGCGGTCGCCCTTGTACTCCGGGCGCCGTTCCTTGTGGTGGTAATCGCCGGAGCCGGCACGGCGGCACTGTTGCGGATCCTGGGCTGGAACTGATCCCCTGATTCGTGCCCAAAGTGGTGACCCGGGTCACTTTGCTGGGCCTGTGCCGGTTGTACTATGAGATCGGCTTATGCAGTTGGCCATGGAATTTCCTATTGAACGGCACCCATGGAAAATCAGCTGCACCCTGCGGGCGGCTTAGCGGGCAGGCTTCGCCATAAGAACGCCCGACGCCGGGCGGGCCTTCCTGCCAAACGCTTCTTCAAGCGCTTTTCCGGACTTTCGGACGTCCCGGAAGAGGACCTGGAACTTCTCTCCCAAAGACTTCGGGAGGCACTCGACCTGGATCCGTCGTCGTCCGTGCCCGCCCTTCAGGCCCTGGTGCGCCGGGAGATCCGCAAGCGCGCGGACACAGGCAGCGCGTAGCAGCCCACCATTCCGGGTGCCATCTGTGATGGACTGGGAGAGAGGCAGCCCACACCCAGGCGGCCACCAAAGGAGGAATCGAGATGGACGACGAGTCACGGCCTGTTGAGCCGCAGGACGGCCACGGCACCGATGAGACCGGCAAGGACGCCAGGGGAGAACACGGCACCGGGGTGCCCGCCGCGGAACAGTCCGCAAAGCCGCGGGCCGCCTATCTTGACCCGCGAGGTTCGGAGTCAACCCGCGAGCTGCGCGACACCGCCAGAAGGCGCCGGGACGCGGAAGAAAAACTCCAACAGCACCTGATGGAAGCGAAGGACCACGTTCCCAACGAATTCCATGAACATCCCGGACATGGCTACGTGGGACACGCCGGACATGAGCACCTGGCCCATGAGCCGTCCGGTCATGAGACGCCAGACCAGGAACAGTCCGGCCAGGACCAGGAACAGCCCGGCCGGGAGCAGGACGGTGGCACCGGCGAAAAGGGCGCAGACAAGGCCTGATCAGCATTGGAGTCCTTAGCGGCTGGGCCCCCCGCCTGCCGCGGCCAGCGCTGACTTTCGGCCGGCCGGACCCCTGGCTGCCGGTCGGCATTGACCGGCAGCCAGGAGCTGAACAAGCGGTGTTTTAGGCTACGCCGTGGGCCGCGCCGTCAGGTGAGACGGACCTGCGGTACGTTTCCTCCACGCCCATCTCGTACCACGCCTGCGCGCCAAACTCCGGTTCGGGGGTATCCAGGTTCTGGTACAGGGCGTCAAGCAGTTCCACGAGCTCGCCGGCGGTCAGTGCAGGCAGGACTTCCTCCGGCCCGCGGGGATCGGTCAGGTAGTGGAGAAGCTTTGAGTGGTTCATTGCAGTGCGGCCGTTGTGTGGGGGACAGGCGCGAAGTGCATGGGGTTGCTCCAACGTGGAAGTGCCGAGGCTGACTGCCTAACCCCAATTCAGAGTGTATTGCACGTACTTACTGGTAACAATGGAGTTGGCCCACAACGCATCTGCCACCAGGAAATTGCCGCCATAGAACTACCGTCAACGAATTCCGGCAGCAGGCCGCCTCACGGCTTACTCCGGCAGCGTTCCGGGCTGGACGTTTACCGTGGTGTTGCCGGGCGCGGGCGGCACGGGAACGAACACGGGGAGCGGGCGCGACGGGCGGACCGTGCGGATGGCATCCTCCACCAGCGCCAGCGGGCGGCGCCACGCATCAGAACCGGGTTCCATGGTGTCCACCACGCCGATCAGCATGGCCAGCAGCCGGAACATGTCCGTCATGGAAATGTCAGTGCGCAGGCTTCCCTGGCCTTGGCCGCGCGCCAGCAGGATGCTCATGGATTCCATCAGGGAACCGGTGATTCCGGTGAGGAGTTCGCGCCGGCCCGCCACCGCACACAGCAGGTTGGCGTCGTCGCTCGCGGCCCCCATCAGGGCTTCGAGAACGCGCAGCAGGCCTGCGGCGGCGTCGATATCGGCAAGGGCGCCGTCCATGACGGGGTCAACCGTGAGCCGGAGCTGCCGGTTGAGCGCGGCAAGCACCAGTTCTTCCTTGTCCGCGAAGTTGCGGAAGAGGGTTGCCG
This sequence comes from Arthrobacter sp. NicSoilC5, assembly GCF_019977395.1. Classification (NCBI taxonomy): domain Bacteria; kingdom Bacillati; phylum Actinomycetota; class Actinomycetes; order Micrococcales; family Micrococcaceae; genus Arthrobacter; species Arthrobacter sp. NicSoilC5. The sequence continues at coordinate 3,447,904 of NZ_AP024660.1, forward strand.
GGCCCACGCCGGCGGTGGTTGCGATGGTCTGGAGCGGTACTTCCGGGCCGAACTCCCGGAAGCATTGGCGTGCAGCCGTGATGATCTTGTCCACGTTCCGCGCTGCGTCGGCACGGAGGGGCTTTCGGGCGACTGCGAGGCTCATGCCCAAAAGGGTAGCAACGGAGCTTCCGGCCAACACGGTTACTGCGGGGTAGGCGCTTATGTGACGGCGGCCCGCTGCCGTCACCTGCGCTGCTGTCCGGAGCTGCGTGGGAGACTGGGGAGCATGTTGCTTGCATTTTCTGTTGCTCCGTCAGGCGTTCCCAGCGAAGGTTCACGGCCCAACGATGCGTCGGTGCACGACGCCGTTGCAGCCGCAGTCAAGATCGTCAGGGAGTCCGGGCTGCCCAACCAGACGGATTCCATGTTCACCACCATTGAAGGCGAGTGGGACGAGGTGTTCGACGTCGTCAAGCGCGCCACCGAGGCCGTGGGGCACTACGGCAGCCGTGTTTCGCTGGTGATCAAAGCAGACATCAGGCCCGGCTACAGCGGCGAGCTGACCGCGAAGGTCGACCGCCTGGAGAATGCCCTGGTGCAGGAGCCCTAAGCGTCTTACAAGGGGGCCGCATTGTCTGGACCCCCGGCACGCCGCGTGCCAAAATGTGGCAATGTTCGAGCACAGGCCGCGGCCGGAATGGATTGCCACCGAGGAGTTCCTGTCCGCTGCCGTAGTGCATCCGGACAGCGCCGTCCAGCAGGCCATCCACGCCGCGGCGGAGGCCGGCATGCCCGCCATCGAGGTGGCGCCTAACGCAGGGAAACTCCTGAAGCTCCTGGTCCAGCTGTCCGGTGCCCGGCGCATCCTGGAGATCGGGACGCTCGCGGGATACAGCACCATTTGGATGGGCCGGGGGCTGCCCCCTAACGGCACCCTGGTCACCTGCGAGTACCTGCCCCAGCACGCAGAAGTGGCGTGGGCCAATATTGATGCGGCCGGCCTGGGGGAAAGGGTGGAGATCCGGCTGGGCCCGGCGCTGGAGACCCTGGCGGCCCTCGAGGAAGAGGAACGGGAGCCGTTCGACTTCATCTTCATCGACGCCGACAAGCAGAACAACAGCCGCTACCTGGACTGGGCCGTCAGGCTTGGCCGGCCCGGCGCCGCGGTGGTCCTGGACAACACCATCTGGGAAGGCGCGGTGCTGGACCCGGACATCGACCCCGTCAACGCGCCGGGGATCATCGATGCACTCAAGCTGCTGGGCAACCACCCCCGGCTGGACGCCACCGTGATCCAGACCGTCGGCTCGAAAGGCTGGGACGGGTTCGCCCTGGCGCGCATTCTCCCGCAAAACAGTAAGTAAGCTGTGGAGATGCGTCCGGTGCCCGCCGGACATCTCTCCTGGAGGACGTATTTGCAAGCGCCACTTACTCCTGTGCTCCTCAGTTCCGCCCCCGCTGGGCTCTCCCCGTGGGGTTCCCTCTTGGAGTCGTTCGCCGGTGCCGTAGGTGATGTGCCGGCCCTGCTGGCCCTGGCCGTCGAGGCCGGACGGACGTGGCCGCGGCCCGGTGAAGGACGCACCGCCGTGTTGTGGGAGCTCCTGGCCTCCGTGGCTGCCACTGACGTTGCCGCGGCCCGAGTGCTTGAGCCGCACCTCGACGCCGTCGCCATCCTTGCCCAGGCCGGCCAGGCCTTTCCGGCCGTTCATCCCAGGCCGGATGGTGCCGCGGAAGCAGCGTGGGGCGTGTTCGCTGCAGAGGCACCCAACGCCAGGCTTGAGGCGCGCTCCGGAAGCACCGGCATTGTGCTCAACGGAACCAAGCCTTGGTGTTCACTTGCCGGCCGGCTGGACTGCGCCGTCATCACCGCGCACACGGACGACGGCGGCCGGGCGGCTTTTGCCGTCAGCCTTCGCCACCCGGGCGTGGCATGTGAGGAGCCGGAGTGGATTGCGCGCGGCCTGCGGGAGATCCCCAGCGGTAGCGTGCGCTTCGACCAGGTCCCGGCGACGCCGGTTGGCGACACCGGCTGGTACCACAGCCGGCCCGGTTTCGCCTGGGGCGGGATGGGCGTCGCCGCCTGCTGGCTGGGCGGAGCAGTGGGGGTGGCACGGGATTTCCGTGCCGGCCTGCTGGCAGGTGCGGATAATGGGCGGGAGCCGGACCAGCTGGCGCTCGCGGCATTGGGCGAGGTGGACCGGACCATCGCCGCCGCCCTGCAGTACCTGGCCGGGACGGCAGCCCGCATCGACGACGGCACCCTCGGCGCCGACGGGAGCCAAAGCACCTGGAGCGAGGCCCAGCGCGTGCGCGGAACCGCTGCGGCCGCCGTCGAACGTGTCCTTCACCTGGTGGGCTCCCACCGGGGGCCGGGGCCACTCGCCTTTGATGAACCGTATGCCAAAAGGATGGCGGACCTGGCGCTGTATGTCCGGCAGCATCATGGCGCACGTGATGATGCCCAACTGGGCCGGCTGGCACTCAAGGGGGACTGCCGGTGGTGACCTTTTCCCACGCAGACCAGGGGACCGCCGAGGAAGCCTGGGCCCGGAGCGGACTGGCTGCTGTACCCGAGCTGCCACTCGACGCGGCTGAGCTGGCGGGCATGCGCTTCGTGGTCGTGGCAGCCCATCCTGATGATGAAACGCTCGGCGCCGGGGGGCTCATGGCCTCGCTCGTAGCCCTGGGAGCCGAGGTGGAAGTCCTGCTGTGCACCGCGGGGGAGGGGTCGCACCCGGATTCGCCCACCACCACTCCCGGGCAGCTGGCCGCCGTCCGGCTTGCCGAGTTTTCCGCGGCCCTGGCCGCCCTGGGCCTGGCGGACCGCTGGACGTTCCTCGGCTTGCCGGACCGTGGACTGGGCGGCCATGCCGAAGCGATCGCCACTGCTGTCCGGGACGCTGCACAGCGGCTGGCCGGCGCCCCGGACCGACTGGTCCTGGTGGCACCGTACCGGGCCGACGGCCACGGCGACCACGATGCCCTTGGCGCGGCCGCGGCAGAAGTGGCCCGGCGCGACGGCCACGCGCTCCTGGAGTATCCCATCTGGTTTTGGCACTGGGCCACGCCCCGGGACCGGGACTGGCGGCAATGGGTCCGCTTCCATCTGGACGATCCCGCCCGCACGGCCAAGAAGCGTGCCATGGACGAGCACGCAACCCAGGTGCAGCCACTCTCACCTCTTCCCGGGGATGAAACGTTGCTCAGCGGGACCTTCCTGGAGCACTTCTCGCGTGGCTACGAGGTCTTCGCCTGGACGCCCGCGCCCACTTCGTCCGGACGGGCGCATTCCAGCAGCGACGCCGAACTGGTCTTCGACGGCGTCCATGACGGTACGGAGGATCCCTGGAACTACGGCACAAGCTGGTACGAGCGGCGCAAACGCGCGCTCACCCTTGCAGCCCTGCCGGCGGAATCCTATGAACGCGGCCTGGAAGTGGGCTGTTCCATCGGGACCTTGACGGCTGAACTGGCCACCCGGTGCCGGACCCTGCTGGCGGTGGACGCCAGCGGGACCGCAGTGCGCCGGGCCAGCCAACGGTTGGAAGGCACACCCGGGGTGCAGGTGGAACAGCGGGTCCTTCCCGGCTCCTGGCCCGGAGGAACATTTGACCTGGTGGTGGTTTCCGAAGTGGGTTACTACCTGGCCCCTGAAGAGCTGGCCCAGCTGTGGGACCGGGTGGAGGCCACCCTGGAACCCGGCGGAACGCTTCTCCTGTGCCACTGGCGGCATCCCATCACCGGTTGGGAGCTGGATGGGGACACCGTCCACACGCTGGCCCGGGAAAGGCTGGGATGGCGGACGGCCGGGCTTTACCAGGAACGCGACTTCGTGCTGGAAGTCCTGGTCGCTCCGGGCGGCGGGGCGGCGGGATGATGCCGGCCGGTCCGGGGGACGATGCATCAAGCCCGCCTGTCCAAGCCGCCAACGGCATCCAGCACGTTGCGGTGGTCATTCCGGCCCACAACGAGGAGCAGCACCTGGAACGGGCGCTCACTGCGGTCAGCTGCGCGGCAGACCGGGTCGAAGCGGAACTGCCGGATGTTGCCGTGCAAGTGGTGGTTGTCCTTGACGGCTGTACCGACCGGTCGCCAGCGGTTGCCGCGCGGGTGGCGGCCGGGGATCCGCGGTACCTGCTGCTTCCCGTCAGCTTCGGGAGCGTGGGAAGAAGCCGGCAGGCCGGCGTCAGGGCCGCACTGGAGAACTCAAGCAGGTGCACCCAGGATGGCCGGGCGGCGGGGCATTCCCCGCAGGAGACCTGGCTGGCCAACACGGATGCCGATTCCTGCGTGCCGCCACACTGGCTGGTGCGGCAACTGGAACTCGCTGAACTCGGTTTCGATGTTGTCCTTGGCACCGTGCAGCCGGACCCCCATGGAATGCACCACGATCTGTTGGCCCGCTGGCACGCGCGGCACGCCGGCACCGAGGACCACACCCATGTGTACGGTGCCAACCTTGGAGTCCGTGCCTCTTCCTACCTCGCTGCAGGGGGCTTCCCCGGCGTCGATTTCGATGAAGACCAGGCGCTGGTCCGAAGGCTTCGAAGCAGCGGCGCGGGCATCGTTGCCACCGACACCACACGGGTCCTCACGTCAGGACGGACGGCGGGACGGGCGCCGCACGGGTTCGCCGCGTACCTCCTGGCCCTGGCGCAGCCATAGGGCACTGCGCAGCCGTAGGGTGGGGCGGAGCCATGGGGCACTGCGCAGCCATAGGGTGGGGCGGAGTCTTAGCAGCGGCATCTGACCCAAGAGCTGCCCCGGCATGGAAAAGGGCTGCTGCCGTACGGCAACAGCCCTTCGTTCCGGGACTTAATCTCGCGTGACTGCGTCAGTGACCTTCCCGGGCGCAGGCTTCAGCCGGCGCTTCCGGTTCGTGTCAGACCAGGTCCGGAGCGCTGGCAACGATGTAGTCCGCCGCAGCTGGTCCGGTCATGGAGAGGTTATTGCTGTCCGGGTTGATTCCGGCGTCGTGCAGGGCCTCCCAAAGGGCTTCCGGCGGCTGGAGTTCTGCCTTGTGCAGGAGGCACCAACTTGTGTAAAGGCCGTAGAGCTCGTCGCGCCTGAGGCCCAGCCCGGGCTCCCTGTCCGCGACAACTGCTTCGGCAAGAAACTGTTCAAAATGGGTAGCAGGCATGTCCGCTCATTTAGGGTCGACACTGATTCCGCCGTCTGCTTCAGCGGCCTTGCCCGGTTTCCAGGGGATCCCGGCGAGGTAATCAAGAAATTATTGCAGTTCTGTGTGCTTGTCCAGTTGGACCGGCCGGGTTGCGCCCTGGCTGGTCACACCCTGTACAGTTGCGCGGCGAACAGCGGTGGAAGGGTGCAGGGCGGCTTTGAGGGGGGCCGACGGCGACTGGGGGGACTGGCCTCGGTCTCAGAAGAGGCCATCTCACCGCCGACCCCGTATTACCCCGGGTTTACATCATCCCGGGAAAACCAAACAGGACCTTCAAGATGAATTTTCCTCCATCTCGAAGGTCCTGCCTAGTCCCCCTGGGCAGTGGCTGGGCCTGCCTGCCTAAGCGCTGCCGCCTGGCCGGCCGCCGCCGTCGGCCTCCCCGTTGCCGGCCCGGTGCTGCACCTTCTCGCGGACCCTGTCGCGGTGCCGCTCGCCTGGCCTCACTTCGTTCTGTTCATTCCCGGCACCTTGCCCGTCGGGGTTTTCGCCGGAATCATCCTGCCCGTTCTCCGAGGCATACTGCTCCCGAAGTTCACGGCCGTGCTTGATGTCCTCTTCGATCTGCTTCTGCAGCTTCTCGCTTTTCTTGGTGTCCCGCGGCGGCAGCTGGATGGTTTCCTCTGCCTTGATACCGGCCTGGAGTTCACGGCCGCGCTCCACCTCAGCGTCGAACTCAGCGCCGAAAAGAAGGGACATGTTCAGGATCCACAGCCACAGCAGCATGATGATCACGCTGCCCAGTGCACCATAGGTCTTGTTGTAGTTGCCGAAGTTGCCGACGTAGAAGCCAAAGCCCAGCGAGGCGATCAGGAAGACAAACAGGGCAATCCCGGAACCCATGCTCATCCAGCGGAATTTGGGCTGCTTGACGTTGGGGGTGGCGTAGTACAGCACGGCAATGATGGCGATGATCAACGCGATCATGACCGGCCACTTGGCAATGTTCCAGACCATGAGGAAGGGCCCGCTGAGGCCGATAAGCCCGCCCACTGCCTCGGAAACCGGGCCGCTGAGGACCAGCATGCCGGCCAGCAGAGCCACGATAACCACGGCCAGGAGCGTAACGCCAAGCATGGTGCCGCGGAGCTTCACGAACGCGCGCCCCTCGTCCACCTCATAAACCCGGTTCATGGCCCGGCCGAAGGCTCCGACGTATCCGGACGCCGACCACAGGGCGGTTACAAGCCCGATCACCAGGGTGAACCCGGCCGCCGGGGCGCTGGTCAGTTCAGCTACCGGTCCGCTGATGGTGTTGACGGTCTCCGCCGGGGCGAAGCCGCGCACGATTTCCAGCAAGGCGTTGGTGGTCTTCTGCGGATCCCCAAAAAGGCCAAGGAGCGAAACCAGTGCCAGCAACGCTGGGAACAGCGAGAGGACGGCGTAATAGGTCAGGGCCGCCGCCAGGTCAGGGCATTGGTCCTTGGTGAACTCCCGGAGCGTCTTCTTGGTGATGTACTTCCAGGAAGGCTTATCCAGGTCCCTCGGGCTGGCAGGTTTCCTTGAATCGTTTGGATCCGGAGCCTGGCCCGCCTTGGCGGTGCTGGTCTCGGAATCGTCGTGAGTGGCCATGGGGAAGTCCTCTCAATCAGGGGCCAAGCGGACAGGCCGGCCCGCGGATGGCGGTGCCGGCCTGCCGATCAAACTGATGCCTTACGGTGCCGCTGTGGGCTGATCAGGTGTTTTGGATGGTGTCTTTGGCGTCGGTTGCGCGGTCTTTGACGTCGGTGGCTGCGTATTGGCCTTCGGTTTTGACGTTTTGGGCGGCGTCGGTGGCGGTGGCCTTGACGTTTTCCATGGCTTCCTGGGCGGGTTCCTTGAGGTCCTGGGCCATGGTTTTGGCGGCGTCGGTGACCTGGGTTGCCAGGGGCTGGGCTGCGGTTTTGAGTTGGTCCGCGGCTTCGCGTTCTTTGTCGCTGGCCGGGATCAGGGAGGAGATCAGCATGCCGGCGCCGAAGGCGATGAGCCCTGCGGCCAGGGGGTTGCCGGCGGTTTTGGCTTTGACCTGGTCCGGGGCGTGGGAGACGGCCTGGCCGGCGTCGGAAAGTTTCGCGGAGACGGTGTCTGTTGCCTGGTGCAGGTTGTCTCCTGCGGTGTGCATGGCGTTGGTGGTGTGCCCGGCTCCGGTGGCGGTGGTGTCGTGGACTTTGGTGCCGGCGGTGTCTGCTGCTCCCATGATTTTCTCCTTCACCCCGGTCACGGCGTCGCGGACCTTGTCGGTTTGGCGGTGGACGATGTTGGACGGGGTGACTTTGTCGGCCACGGCGTCCACGTTGGTGCCCAGGCGTGCCCGGGTGGCTTCTATGTCTGCGCGGATGACGTCAGGGTTGTCGCTCATCGGTTTACCTCACCTGGTTTTAGGGTTGGGGGAATTTCTGAGAGGGTTTCGCCGGTTTGGGGCAGGCCCTTGATCTGTTTGAGTTCCTTGCGGCCGGTGGAGGCCAGGACGGCGGCGATGATGGCCCAGATGACGGCGACGATCAGCGCGGCCCAGCCCAGGGCCATGATGGCGCCCAGGGCCCACATCAGGGCCAGGGAGAGGAAGAGCAGGACAAAGTGTCCGCCGATCCCGGCGCCGGCGAGCATGCCGGCGCCTTTGCCTGCGCGGGAGGTGGATTGTTTGAGTTCGGCCTTGGCCAGTTCCACTTCCTGGCGCATCAGGGTGGACAGGTCACGGGTCACGTCCCCGAGCAGGTCACCGAGTGAGGCGTTGTCCGCTTTCACATGCGCCGCGCTGGGCGGCGGCTCCGGAATCTGGCTACTCATCACAGACCACCCGTCTGGCCGCCCCGGGTGCGGTCCTGGGTGAGGGGATCGTTTGCCATGGGATCGTCGGCGAGGGCGCGGTCGCGCAGCGGGTCGTCGGAGAGCTGGTTTCCTGACCAGGGCTCCTCCACGAGCTGCGGGCTGTCCAGGCCGCTGGCCGGACCTGCTGCTTCCGGATAGCTGCTGCCCGGTGCGCCGCCGTCGTATCCGGCCGTTGTGGTGGCCGGTGCGGGCAGCTGGACCGGCGGGGGCGGAACCGTCCCGCCCGCAACGGGGTATGACTGGTTGTACTGGTCGCCGTAGGTGGCGCCGGAGTACTGGCCGGACAGGCCCGCTGCACCGGTGCCGGCAGTGGATGTTTCGGGAGGGCCTGCGGTGAGTCCGCGGGTGAGGCGTCCGGCGAGGACGCCGGCGCCGGCGGCGAGGAGCAGGAAGGTTCCGGGGCGGTTGCGGGCGAACCGCTGGACCTCGTTCAGGAGGTCACCCGGCTCCCGGTTTTCCAGCCAGGTGGCCATGGAGGAGGTGCGTTCTGCGGCCTGGCGGACCAGGTCGCCGGCCATGCCCTGCTGGTCCGGGGCGTTGGCCATGCTGTGCAGCTGGGTGGAGATGTTGCGGATGCCTTCCGCGGCCTTCTGCTGCTGGGTGCCCGCCTGGCTGGTGAGGCCGGACTTTGCCTGGTGCAGGAGGTCCTGTGCATTGGCCTTGGCCTCATGCGCCACGTTCGCGGCTTCGTCCTTTGCCGTCTGGGCTACATTCTGTGCCGATCCCGCTGCGGTCCGGGCAACATCGGCTGCTTCTTCCTTGGCTGCGTCCTTGCGGGACGTGCCGTAGGCGTCACCAGCCTGGCTGCCGCCGGCGAGGGGAGCAGCGGTTGAGGGGAAGGTGGCGGGCTCCCGCTCGCCAGGGATTCCTGTATTGGCCGGGGGAGCCGTGTATGCGGGATCCTCGGGCCATTGGTTCTCTGTCATCTTCGCTCTCTTTCCAAGAAGGCCGGTTGTTGATCAAGAACCAGCAATACTGGCCGTAAAATGATAAGCATGATTACTAATGAAAGGTAAGTACCCTTGCTAAGCGAGTTATAACCGTTCCAAAAATGTCAGCCGGAATGGCGAGGGCCTGCCCGGTCACAACGAAGTGGAAAGTGGTGGGAAACGTGGATACAGCTCCATGGGTATGGGTGGTAGTTGCCGTTGTTGTGGTGGTACTGATCGTGCTGCTGCTCCTGGCCGGTGGAAGGCGCCGGAAAGCCATGCAGGAGAAGCGGGACCAGGAGCACCGGGAAAAGGCCGCCGAGATCCGGCGCGAAGCCGAGAACATGGAAATTGATGCCCGCGAACGGGAGGCCAAAGCCATCCGGGCGCGCGCGGACGCCGAGCAGGCGCAGGTTGACGCTGCACGGCTGCGCCAGGAAGCAGAAAAGCGCAGCCAGGAAGCCCAGTCCCTGCGGGGTGACGTTGCCAGCCGTACACGGAAGGCGGACGAACTTGATCCCGACGTAGGGGCGGATGGCAGGCGGCAGGAGCGCCCCGTAGTGCACGACGCCCGGGACGAGCGCCGCGAAGGATACGACGCCGGGCAGGGGCGCCCTGTAGTGAATGCTGCCCGGGAGGATCGCCCTGTACTGAATGACGCCCGGGACGAGCGCCACGAGGGGTACGACGCCCGGGGCGAGCGCCACGAAGGGTACGACGCCCAGCATCTTCAGGACGGCGAGGTCAGCCGCGATGGGCGCGGTCCGGCCCACGCGGGTCCTGCCCGGGACGTGGGCTCAGACATGGGCAGGGATGCAGGGTATCCCGGTGCTGAAAGCGCGGACACCGGCCATGGCGGGCGGTACGGCACTCCTGACGCCGGTGGTGGCCTTGGCGGGCACCATGACGCTCAGGCGGCGGGTGCCGAAGCCGGGATCCCTGAGGCAGAGGCTGAGGCTGGGCGGAGGCGCCAAGCGGACGCCAGGGACGCTGCCGCCGGGCATGGAGTGCGGGACGAGCGCGGCGAGGGCGACCCTCGAACCGGCATCTGAATGCACCGGCATGTGAACGCGCTGCCATCTGACGCGCAGCCATGAAAGATGGAGGCCGCCGCCTTTTTGGTGGCGGCCTCCATCGGGTGCCTTTAGGGGCGGTGCGGCTTCAGGACGGGGGAAGGGCTGACTCCTTCCCCCTTTCCCATGCCCGCAAGCAGTTCCTTGACGGCATCGATCGACGAAACTTTCGGCTCCCAGGCCAAAATGCGTTCCGCGCGGCTGGTGTCCATGATGGGGGCGCCTGCTGCCATCTCCACCCACCCCGAATCGGTGGGTTGCACCCGGGCGCGCCACGTCAGATCAACGACTGCATGGAGCAGCGCCATGGGGATGGGGAGGATCCTCTTGGCGCCAAGGATGCGCCCCAGTTCCTGCGGCGTCAGGACCGGCTCTGCGGCGATATTGAAGGCTCCGCTGGCACGCTGGTCCACCACCCGCCAATAGGCCTCGGCGACATCGTCGGCATGGACTGCCTGGAATACCAGGTTGTCCGGGACAGGCAGTATCGGCAGCCATGGCTTGGGCGGCACCAGCCGGGACAGGACGCGGCCAAGGAAGTACCTGCCGATTTCAGCCCCCGCGTGTTCCTGGAAGATGAGAGCCGGCCGCAGCCGCGCGACGGCGATGCCCGGGTTCGCGGCCATGAAGCCGTCCAGGAGCTTCTCCTGTTCGGCCTTGTGCCGGCTGTAGTGCGAACCGGCCATTCCTCCCGCCGGCCACGACTCGTCCCTGCGCTGGTCCTTACCCGACTTGCTGTAGGCGCCCACCGAAGAGGCGCAGACAACCTGCTTGACTCCCGCCCGGCCTGCGGCATCCAGGACGTTTCTGGTTCCCATGACGTTGGTCCGGTGCAGCATGTCCAGGTCCCGGTTCGGCTGGATCTGCCACGCCAAGTGGACTACCGCATCAACCCCGTCCAGCGCCTGCTCCAGCCGGGGAATGTCCCGCTCCAGGCCCACATCCAAGGTGTGCCAGTGCACGCCGGCGTAGGGCTCCCGGGACGTGTCGGGAACCCTGCGGCTGATTCCCACCAGCTCCAGGCTTCCGGGCTTTCTCTTCAGCTGGCGCTGCAGGTTTCGCAGCAGTGCTGTTCCCGCATTTCCGCTGGCTCCGGTGATGGCAATGCGCATGACGAGACTCCTAGGCGGGTTGGTCCGGTTGCCGTTTACATTCCGAGCTTATAGCGGAGAAGGATTGTTTTATAAGCAAGCTTATGATTTCCTACTTCTAAGTCTTGCCGCAGGCTTTCGGAACCAGACCGAGGGAAACCACACTCATGCCCGAATCCTTTGCCGCACTAGCCGTGGACGCTGCGCCCGTCCACCATCCACAGCCGTTATCCGTATCCCAGCAAACCCCTCCCGCCACCTCAGGGCGGCTCCGGGAGACGTTCGAAAACGACCTGGTCCTAAGGTACCTGGACCTCGCAGAAGCTCTCGCAGCGCGCTTTGAAGCCCGTGGCAGGGAGCGGGCTGACCTGAACCAGGTGGCCTATCTGGGCCTGGTGAAGGCGGCGCGTGGTTTCGACCAGGCCAAAGGGGAGAGCTTCCCCGCCTACGCCGCGCCCACCATCACCGGCGAACTCAAGAGGTACCTCCGGGACCGGACCTGGGTTGTCCGTCCGCCACGCCATATCCAGGACCTAAGGACGCGCCTGTTCCGGGCAGAGCCGGAGCTGACCCAATCCCTGGGCCGCAACCCCAGCGTTGCGGAGCTGGCCGGGGAGCTGGACAGTGACCCGGCAGAGGTGCAGGAGGCCATTTCGGCGTCCAGCAGCATGCACCCGGACTCCCTCGACGCCGTGAACCCGAACTCGGATGCACCCTCCATCGGCGAGGTGCTGGCGTGCCCGGAAACTCCGCTGGAACGGCTTGAAGAGCTTGCCTGCCTCCGTGAGGCGATGCAGGACCTGGATGATTCCGACCGCGAACTTCTGTACCGGCGCTACTTCTGCGAGGAAACCCAGGTGCAGTTGGGAAAGCGGCTGGGAATGTCGCAGATGCAGGTCTCCCGCCGCCTGGCCAAGGTGCTGGTGGGACTGCAGCGCAGGCTGGAGGAAAGCACGCAATCCGGGAGCCCGGAGGCCACAGCCGGCAACGGAACGCCAGGCCGCGCCGTACGGCCAGGCCACCCGGCCGGCCCCGTTGCACCGTTCCACAGGACCGGGAGGGCCGGGCATGCCGGCGCTCCCGTCAAGCGCGTGGACCGGCGCCACGGCGGTACCGGGACCCGGTAGCAGCCCTGCTGCGCGGCACTGCACAAACCCTACATCTTGCCTGCTCAACTGCGTCTTCGTACGCCGCTGCCGCAGCCGGAAAGCCCGCGGCCTTGTTTAGGAGCAACAGCAGGAGGGAACTGGTTGGTTATGGGAAGCTCTGAAATGTCCAAGCTCCGGGCTGTCCTGTTTGACCGGGACGGGACCCTGGTGATCGATGTGCCTTACAACGGTGACCCCGGCAAGGTAAGGCCCGTAGCAGGCGCCAAATCAGTGCTTGACGGCCTGCGGGCGGACGGAATTGCCACCGGGGTGATCAGCAACCAGTCGGGTATTGCCCGCGGCCTGATTACGGCCGACGACGTGGCAAAGGTCAATGCCCGGGTGGAAGAACTCCTGGGACCGTTCGATGTGTGGGAGGTCTGCCCCCACGCGGAGCATGACGGCTGCTCCTGCCGCAAACCCGCTCCGGGCATGGTCCACAGCGCCTGCCGCAAGCTGGGAATCCACGAATCGGAGGCAGCCCTCATCGGGGACATCGGTGCCGACGTCGGGGCAGCAGAGGCTGCCGGCGCCATCGGGGTCCTGGTCCCCACGCCCGTAACCCGTGCCGAGGAGGTGGCCGCGGCGCGGCTGGTCGCTTCCGATCTGGCGTCCGCCGTAAGCCTGCTGCAGGAGACGCCCTGATGGGGCGCGTCCTGGTGGCCCGGCTGGACAGCATGGGCGATGTCCTTCTGGCCGGCCCCGCGGTCCGCGCGGTGGCCAACGGCCGCGCCCAGCATGGCGGCAGCACCAACCATGTGGTGATGCTGTGCGGCCGGCAGGGTGAAGCGGCCGCTGCCATGCTTCCCGGCGTCGCCGAGGTCTACAGCTGGGACAGCCCCTGGATCATGAATCCGGCACCCCGGATGACCGGCCCGCACGCGGACCGGCTGATCGAATACGTCCGTAATTCCCGCATCACCGAAGCCGTTATCCTCACCTCTTTCCACCAATCACCCCTGCCGTTGGCCCTGTTGCTGCGCCTGGCGGGCGTGGAGCGCATCACCGGTGCCTCCACCGATTACGCTGGCTCGCTGCTTGACGTGCGCCTGAAACCGGGGGAGGACTTTCCCGAAGACCAGCCCGAAGCGGAACGGGCGCTGGGCATCGCCGAGGCCGCAGGCTTCCGGCTCCCTCCGGGCGATGACGGAAAGCTGCGCGTCAACTCCGTGGCCGAAGTGGCAGCGCTCGTGGGTACGGAGCCCTATGTCGTGGTCCACCCCGGAGCGGCAGTTCCTGCCAGGGCGTGGCCTCCTCTGCACCATGCGGCCGCCGTCGAGCTCCTCCAGGGTGCCGGCTACCGCGTCGTGGTGACCGGCGGTCCCGGCGAGACGTCGCTGACGGCCACGGTGGCGGGCCCCTCCGCCCTGGACCTCGGCGGACGGACCGACCTTGCCACCATGGCAGGCGTCATGGCCGGCGCCGATGCCGTCATCAGTGGCAACACCGGCCCGGCCCACCTGGCAGCCGCGGTGGGCACACCCGTGGCGTGCCTGTTTTCACCCGTGGTCCCGGCCATCCGCTGGGCGCCCTACGGCGTGCCCCTGGAACTCCTTGGGGACCAGAACGCACCCTGCCGCATGTCCCGCGCCCGGGTATGCCCGGTTCCCGGCCATCCGTGCCTCGACTCTGTCTCGCCCGAGGAAGTCGTGGCGGCCGTGGAACGCCTGATCAGCGGAGTGAGCTCCTTCAGCACCCACGTCAGCACCCGTAGAAAGGCCCGCAACAGATGAGAATCCTGCTCTGGCATGTCCACGGTTCCTGGACGGACGCTTTTGTCCGCGGCCGTCACGAATACCTGCTTCCCGTCCTGCCCGAAGGCGGGGCCTGGGGACTGGGCCGCGCCGGCAGGGACTGGCCGGAATCAGTGCGGGAGGTGGACCTGGCGGCCCTCGACGGCGACGCCGTGGACGCCGTCGTCCTCCAACGGCCCGAAGAAATCGACGAAGTGGCCCGGGCCCTGGGCCGGATCCCCGGCGTCGACCTGCCGGCCGTGTTCGTGGAACACAACACGCCCAAAGGCAATTTCCCAAACATCAGCCATCCGCTCGCCGACCAGACCGTGATCCCGGTGGTCCACGTGACCCATTTCAACCGGTTGGCGTGGGACAACGGCGCCGCCCCCACCACGGTAATCGAGCACGGGATCCCGGACCCTGGACAGCTGTATACGGGCGAGCTGCCCGAGCTGGGCGTCGTGGTCAATGAGCCCGTCCGGCGTGGCCGGGTCACAGGGACGGACCTCCTGCCCGCCTTCGCCTCCGTGGCGCCCCTGCAGGTGTTCGGCATGAAGACCGACGGGCTCGCGGCAGCCACCGGAATCGGGGACGCGCGGCTGACGTCCCGTGGCGACCTCAAAACGCGGGACCTGCACCGGGAGCTTGCGCGCTGCCGGGTCTACGTCCACCCGATGCGCTGGACCTCGCTGGGGCTGTCCCTGTTGGAGGCCATGCACCTGGGAATGCCCGTGGTGGTGCTTGCCGCCACGGAAGCTCCCAGGGCAGTGCCGCAGGAAGCCGGCGTGGTCTCGGCAGACATGGATGAGCTGCTTCAGTGCGCCGGGCGCCTGGTCGCTAATCCGGATGAAGCCCGACGGCGGGGACTCGCCGCCCGGGAGGCGGCGCTGGAGCGTTATGGCCTGGGCAAGTTCCAGGACCGCTGGGATGAGCTCCTGGCGGACCTGCGCAGCCGGCCCCGGCACTCCGTCAACGAACGGCCGGACGAGCGGATCCTCGTCCCGGCGCGGGAGAGGAAGACCCCATGAAAATCGCGATGATTTCCGAACACGCCAGTCCCTTGGCGGCACTGGGCGGGGTGGACGCCGGCGGCCAGAACGTTCACGTGGCCGCGCTGTCCGAGGCCCTTGCCAAGCGGGGCCACCACGTCACCGTGTATACCCGCAGGGACGCAACGGAGCTCCCCGAACGGGTCCGGGTAGGACGCGGCCTCGAGGTGGTCCACGTGGACGCCGGGCCCGCCCGCCACGTGCCCAAGGACGACCTGCTGCCCTACATGGGGGAGCTCGCGGACGGGGTGTCCCGGGACTGGGGGCAGCGGCCGCCGGATGTGGTTCACGGCCACTTCTGGATGTCCGGCCTGGCCGCACTGGACGCGGCCAGGCGGCCCGAAACCGGGTACCGCGTCCCCATGCTCCAGACCTTCCACGCCCTGGGCACCGTCAAACGCAGGCACCAGGGCGCCGAAGACACCAGCCCCGAGGAACGCCGCTGGCTGGAACCGGGAGTGGGACGTTCCGCGGACCGGATCATCGCCACCTGTTCCGATGAAGTCTTCGAGCTAAAGGCCATGGGCATCGCAACCGGAAAAATCTCGATCGCGCCCTGCGGCGTGGACCTGAACTTCTTTTCGCCGGAGGGGCCGGTGGCCGCAAGGAAGCGCCGCTACCGCATCCTGTCGGTAGGGCGGCTGGTGCGGCGCAAGGGCGTCGACCTGGTGATCCGCTCGCTCCCGTACCTCAAAGCGGCGGGATTCGAGGACGTCGAACTCCTGATCGTGGGCGGCGGCGGGGACTCCACCGTGATGCACAAGGACCCGGAAATCCGCCGCCTGCTGGACCTTGCCGCCGAGCTCGGTGTGTCCGGACACGTGACGCTGCAGGGACAGGTGCCGCGGGCCGAAATGCCGGGCATCTTCCGCAGCGCCGACGCCGTGGTGTGCGCGCCCTGGTACGAGCCCTTCGGCATCGTGCCGCTGGAGGCCATGGCGTGCGGCGTTCCGGTGGTGGCTGCTGCAGTGGGCGGCCTGCGGGACACCGTGGTGGACCACGCCACCGGCCTGCACGTGCCACCCCGGGATCCCGAAGCCATTGCATCGGCCCTGTCGCTGCTCCTGGAAAACCCCACCCTCAGGGCAAAGCTGGGCCAGGCCGGAGAGCGGCGTGCCCGCACCCGCTACTCCTGGGACCGGGTGGCCGCGGAAACGGAAAAGGCCTACCAGCTTGCCGTGGCCGGGGCGCCGGCCAGCGCTTCAGCCGGAATCGTACCGATGGAAGGAGCCGCACTGTGACCGCTGAATCAACCCTGCGCGAAGCAGACCTGCGCACCCTGACCGCAGCCCCGGCACTGCCTGCGGTGCTCCCCGGTGCCACGTTCGTTGATCCCGCCAGCGCCGACGCGGTCCGCCTGCACCTGGACAACGTGCTTCCGGCCCTGGACTCGCTGCGCAGCCAGTCAGGCCGGCTCGCCGCCTGGGGCGTGGAGCTGGCACAGCGGCTGCTGCGCGGCCAAAGGCTCCTGGCCGCCGGCAACGGTGGATCTGCCGCCGAGGCGCAGCACCTGACCGCGGAACTGGTGGGCCGGTTCGACAGCGAACGCGTCCCCTTCTCCGCCATCTCCCTGCACGCCGAGTCGTCAGCCATGACCGCCATCGCCAATGACTACGGCTACGACGACGTCTTTGCCCGGCAGGTGCGCGCGCACGGCCGCTCCGGCGACGTGCTGATACTGCTGTCCACCAGTGGGAAGAGCCCCAACCTGCTGCGGGCCGTGGACGTTGCCGCCCGGCTCAACATGACCACCTGGGCGCTGACCGGCGCCGGTCCCAACCCCTTGGCGGACGCCTGCGATGAGGCAGTCATGATCGACGCCCTGAACGCCAACGCCCAGGAAGGGCACCTGATCGCCCTGCACGCCGTCTGCCGCGCCTTCGACCTCGAGGTTGCCCGGCACACGCCGGCCTCCTTCCCCGGGATGGCAAACGGGGGCCGGCCATGAGGATCGTCGTCGTGGGCGACGTCATGCTCGACGTCGACCTCTCCGGTGAAGCCACCAGGCTCAGCCCGGACGCCCCCGTCCCCGTCGTGGACATTTCCGGCGTCCGCCGCCGTGCCGGCGGCGCGGGCCTGGTGGCGCGCATGCTGGCCCAGGACGGCTGGCCCGTCACCCTGGTGACAGTGCTGGGGGATGACGACGCCGGCAGCCAGTTGCGCACGCAACTCGCCGGAGTGCAGCTCGTGGCAGGAACCAGCGGCCACCCGTCGCCGGTCAAGACCCGGGTGCGGGCAGGCTCCCACCCGGTGGTCCGCTTTGACCAGGGCTGCGAACGGACTCCCATCCCCGACGTCAGCCCGGCCATGCTGCGCGCAGTGGAAAAAGCCGGTGTGGTCATCGTGGCCGACTATGGCAGGGGACTGGCGGCCAACCCCCAGCTGCGCGGGCTGCTGGGCCGCCTGGCCGGTTCGGTGCCCATCGTGTGGGACCCGCACCCCTCAGGCCCGGAACCGGTACCGGGGGTTGCCGTAGTGACACCGAACATTTCCGAAGCGACCAAGGCGGTCCAGGCCGCAGGGAACGTCCCCACCTCGGTGGAGGGTGTTGCGCAGGTCCTGCTGGAGCGGTGGCGCAGCCAGGCCGTCCTGGTGACCAAAGGCGAGGAAGGGGCGGTCCTGCTGCAGCAGGGGGATGCCTCTTCCCGCGCCGTTCCCGCCCCAAGGGTGGAAGCCGGGGACCCCTGCGGGGCCGGCGACCGCCTGGCGGCCGGCCTGGCGGTGCACCTCCTGGCCGGCCGAGGGCTGCCCGAAGCGGCGGCCCTCGCCGTCCAGGACGCCGCCGATTTCCTGGCGGCCGGAGGCGTGTCGGCGCTGCCCGATGCCCAGGGGCAGGTTGCGGCCCCGGACCACCATGGTGGTGCACCGAACCGGGGCCGGCGCACCACCGAACCGCTGCTGCTGGCCCGCTCCGTGCGCGAAAACGGCGGGAAGGTAGTTGCCACGGGCGGCTGCTTCGACCTGATCCACGCCGGCCACATCAGGTCCCTCGCCGCGGCCAGGGAACTGGGGGACTGCCTCGTCGTGTGCCTCAACTCGGATGATTCGGTGCGGCGGCTCAAGGGCCCGCAGCGGCCCATCATCGGCCAGCACGACAGGGCCGAACTGCTCCTCGCGATGGAATGCGTGGACGCGGTGATGGTCTTCGACGAGGACACCCCCGAAGCCGCCCTGGACCGGCTCCGACCCGACATCTGGGTCAAGGGCGGCGACTACAAGGGAGCCCGCCTGCCCGAGGCTGACCTGGTGGAACGGTGGGGCGGCCGCTGCCTCACCGTTCCCTTCCACCCCGCCCGTTCCACCACAGGCCTGGCGGACGCACTCGCCAAGGTCAGCTGAACTTCTCTTCGCATTGTCTTGTTTTCCCCATTGAAAGGAACACCATGACCGCAGAATCAACCGCAACTGCCGCCACCACGCCCGGACGCATCCTTGTCACGGGAGGTGCCTCCGGACTGGGGGCCGCCGTCGTCGAGGCCGTCCTTCGCTCCGGCGGGACGCCGGTGGTCCTGGACCGCGACATCAGCGCCGTCTCCGGGGTGAAGGCGTTCGAAGTGGACGTCGCGGACCGCGCGGCCGTGGAGCACGCGGTCCGGGAAGCCGCCGAAACCCTGGGCGGCCTGGACGCGGTGGTCACTGCTGCCGGGATCGACCGCTGCGGCAAGCTCGCCGACGTCGAAGCCACCGAGTGGGAAAAGGTCATCGGGGTCAACCTGATGGGCACCGTTTCCGTGGTGCGTGCGGCCCTGCCCTACCTCAAGGAAACCCACGGCCGCGTGGTCACCGTGGCATCCACCCTGGGCAAGCGCGCCGTGGCCGATGCCACCGCGTACTGCGCCTCCAAGTTCGGCGTGGTGGGGTTCAGCCACGCATTGGCCGCGGAAACCGGCGGCGAAATCGGCGTCACCACTATGATCCCGGGCGGCATGAAGACCCGGTTCTTCGATGACCGGACCGAGCAGTACAAGCCGCAGGACGATTCCCGGCTCAACGACCCCGCCAACACGGCGCAGGCCATCCTCTTCGCCTTGAACCAGCCCACCGGCTGCGAGGTCAGGGAAATGCTGATCTGCCACGAGGAAGAAGGCTCCTGGCCCTAAGCCGGGTACCGGCCGCCGCCCGCGGCACAGCAGGACCACCAGCACCCACATGCCAGCAGCGACATACCCACACCGAAAGGCGGGAGGAACACCATGCCCACCACAGCCACTGAAACAACCGCAGGCAAGGAAACAGTCGGGGACGCCGGCATCACCATCCAGGACCCGCGGACCGGTGAAGTGCTCTGGACGGTGCCCCAGGCGGGCCCGGACGCAGTGAATGATGCCGTGGACGTGGCCCGCAGGACTGCGCCCGGATGGGCAGCGACAGCGCCGGCCGAGCGTGGTGCCGCACTCCGCGCCGCCGCCAGGGCGCTTGATGCTGCCGCCCAGGAGCTTGCGGGGCTGAATGCCAGCGAAACCGGGCGGCCGGAAGCGGAGGCACTGGCGGGCATCGCCGCCGCCGTGTCCACCCTGGAACAATATGCAGAACTGGGCCCGGTGCACCGCGGCCACAGCCTCCGCGGCAGCCGGCTCGCCTCCGACTACACCGTTGCGGAGCCGCGCGGCGTGGCCGTCCTGCTGACCCCCTGGAATGATCCGGTGGCAGTGGCCTGCGGCCTGATCGGGGCCGCCTTGGTGACGGGCAACGCGGTCATCCACAAGCCCAGCGAGCGCTGCCCCCGGCTGGGTGAGGCGCTGGGCGAGGTCCTGGCACCGGCCTTCCCTGCTGGCGTCTTCCTGACCCTCTCGGGCGGCGCGGACGTGGGGGCAGCCCTGTCACAGGCGGAGGTGGACGTGATCGCCCACGTGGGTTCCAGCGCCTCCGGCGCCCGGATCGCAGAAGCGGGGGCCCGCACCGGCGCACACGTCATCCGGGAAAACGGCGGCAATGATCCCCTGCTGGTGGACCGCGACGTGGACCCGGCGTGGGCTGCGGAGCAGGCTGCGATCGGTGCGTTCGCCAACAGTGGCCAGATCTGCACGTCCGTGGAACGCATCTACGTCCATAAAGACATCGCTGCCGCGTTCTGCAGCGCCCTGGAGGCCGAGGCCGCACTGCGGAACAGCAACGGATCCGTGGCGCCGCTGGTGGACCTCCGGATGCGGGACGCCGTCCACGGTCACGTCGCCGAGGCCCTGGGCCAGGGCGCCCGCGCCGTTGAAGGCGGTTCGCTGCCGGACGGGCCCGGCTCGTTCTACCCGGCCACCGTGCTCCTCGGCTGCACCGAAGGAATGCAGGTCATGACCGAGGAGACGTTCGGACCGGTGGCCCCGGTCCAGGTGGTGGACACGTTCGACGACGGCCTGCGCCTGGCCTGTAGCGGCAAGTACGGCCTGGCCGCCACCGTCCTGAGCAGCAACATCGCGCACATCCAGCAGGCAGTGGCCGCGCTGCCGGTGGGAACAGTCAAGGTCAACGCGGTCTTCGGCGGCGCTCCCGGCGGCGCGGCCCAGCCCCGCGGCGAGAGCGGCGCCGGGTTCGGCTACGGACCCGAGCTGCTGGACGAATTCAGCCAAGTCAAGGTGGTCCACATCGCAGCGCCACCGGCGCCGGCGGAGGCCGGCGCCGGATCCGTCATCGATGAACAGGACCTGCCATGAGCATGTCCCCGGACTCCACTGACCTCTCCACCCAGCGGGCATTGACCGACTGGCTGCCCGGCAGGCTGGCAGCGGAACAGCCATCGATCCTGGTGATCGGCGACGTCATGCTCGATGGCTGGTGGAGCGGCAGCATCGAACGGCTGTGCCGCGAAGCCCCCGCACCCGTGGTGGACATCCAAACCCGCGAATCGGTCCCCGGCGGGGCGGCCAATACCGCCATGAACCTGGCGGCCCTGGGGGCTAAGGTGGCGGTGGCCGGCATTATCGGCACGGACGACGCCGGTGAGGACCTGCGCGGGCAGCTTGCCGCGGCGGGCATCGACGTCCAGCACCTGCAGTCCCATCCGGACATGGTCACCACCACCAAGATACGCATCAGCAGCGGCGGCCAGGTGATGCTGCGCCTCGACGACTCGGCCAGGGCTGTCCCGGCCGACGCCCTGGACGCGCTCGCCGCCTCGGTGCGTGCCGCCGTCGGACACCGGGACGCTGTCCTGGTGTGCGACTACGGGACCGGGGTGGTGGCGGACCCCGTCCGCACGGTCCTGGCCGATGTCCTGGGGACCGGCACGGCCGGAAAAGACCGGCCGCTGGTGGTGGTCGATGCCCACGACCCGCGGGCCTGGGCCGCGCTGCAACCTGACCTGGTGACCCCGAATGCGCAGGAAACCGCGCGGCTGCTGGACCGGAAGCTGCCAGAAGGCCAGGAGCGGGTGGAGGCCGTGGCCGCGGAGGCCGGGGCGCTGCTCCGTGGCACCGGCTCGCGCGCCGTGGTGGTCACTTTGGACCGGGACGGAACCGTCCTGCTGACTCCCGACGGCGTCCGGCACCGGACGTGGGCGCGGCCGGCTGCGGAGAAACAGGCATCCGGAGCGGGCGACACGTTTGTCGCTGCCCTGACGCTGGCCCGCGCGGCCGGCCTGCCGCTGACCGCCAGCCTGGACCTGGCCCAGTCGGCGGCCGACGTGGTGGTCCACCAGCCGGGCACCTCAGTGTGCAGCACCGCCCAGCTCAGCCGGTACCTGGAAGCCTTCGCCGATACTGCCCTGAGCGCGGACGAACTGGAGCGGCAGATGGAGCTTCACCGCGCCCAGGGCCAGCGGATCGTGCTGACCAACGGATGCTTCGACGTCCTGCACAGCGGCCATACCCGGTACCTCAACCAGGCCAAACAGCTGGGCGACATCCTGGTGGTGGCGCTGAACAGCGACGATTCCGTCCGCCGGCTCAAAGGGGCCGGCCGGCCCATCAACAACATGGCAGACCGGGCAGCGGTGGTGGCCGCGCTGAGCTGCGTGGACTACGTGACGGTGTTCGATACCCCCACGGCCGCGCCGCTGATCCGCAGGCTCCGGCCCGAGGTGTACGCCAAGGGCGGGGACTACACCCCCGAGATGTTGGCGGAAACCCCCGCAGTGGAGGAGTACGGCGGCCGCGTGGCCATCCTGGACTATGTGGCGGAACGGTCCACCACCGCCGTGGTGAACCGGATCCGGGACGGCCAGGGGGCTGCCAGCCCTGCCACCTAGGCCCCGCCAGCCAGGGCCTGTCACATAGGGTTGAAGCATGACTGAAGCGGATCACGGGTAATGGGCAAACGCGGAAAGTCAGGAGGCAGGGCCGGCCGCCCGGCAGCCGGTGTGGTCGAGGTGCCCAAAGGATCAGTGGTGAACGGTCCGGTGGAGGGCGTCTACTACATCGACACCGGCGATTGCGAGCTGATCGCCGACCAGGACAACTCCACCGGCTGGCTCCTGAAGATCAACGGCGTCATGAGCTCGCACATCGACCTCGCCGACCCCCTGTTCCTGGACTTCGAGTACATGCGGTGGATGGCGGCGCTCATCGAGTCCCGCTGGCCGCCGTCGGCCGCGCACAAACTGCGCGGGCTGCACCTGGGCGGCGGCGCCTGCTCCATGGCCCGCTACTTTTCCGCCGCCTACCCGGACGCACGCCAGGTGGTGGTGGAGCTGGACGGGAAGCTCGCCGAGTACGTGCGCGGCTGGTTCGACCTCCCCAAGGCGCCCCTGCTGCGGATCCGCGTGGGGGAGGCCCGCGCCGTCACGGAAACCCTCACTGCCCAGACCAGGGACTTCATCATCCGCGACGTCTTTGCCGGCGCATTCACCCCCCGTCCGCTGACCACCGCCGAATTCACCGCGCATGCCAAGCGGGTCCTGGCCCCCGGTGGGCTCTATGTCGCCAATTCCGGCGACGCACCGGACCTGAAAAACGCCCGGGAGGACGCCGCCACCATCGCGGCGGCGTTCAAACACACCGTGATCATCGCCGATCCCGCCATGCTGAAGGGCCGGCGGTACGGAAACATGGTGATGGCCGGCAGCGACGTGCCCTTCGGCGACGATCCGCAACTGCGCCGCCGGCTCCTCGGCGGGGCAGTCCCGGCACACCTGTGGGATGACGCCCAGGTGCGGGCATTCGCGGCCGGAGCGCCGGTCCGCCACGACCCACCCCCACCGCCATCGATTGCTGAGTAACTGCCGTTTTCAGCGGTCAAAACGGCAGTTACTCAGCAGTCGACGGGCTTAACCCTTGCCCAACAGCGCGCCGCGGTGCTCGGCCATCCGTTCACGGAGTGCCTGCACGACGGCGGCCACCGCGGGGCGGCGCAGCGAATCAGGGCGCAGGACCATCCAGTAGGGGAGCAGTTCCCCGATCTTGTCAGGCAGCAGGCGGACCAGGTCATCGTGGAGGTCGGCCATGAAGCACGGCAGGAACCCGACGCCCGCGCCGGCCCGGGTCGCCTCCACATGGACGAACACGTTGGTGGAGGTCAGCCCGTCCTTCATGGCGGGAACCAGCCGCCTTGGCGCGTCCAGGTCGTCCACCTGCAGCATCGAGTCCACGAAGTAGACCAGCGGGTGCCCGTTCAGTTCTGCCACGGTGGCCGGCGTCCCATGCTCCGCAAGGTAGGCGCGGGAGGCGTACATGCCCAGGCGGTATTCGCCCAGCCGGATGGCCTCCGCGCGGTGCACCTGCGGCTCGCCCACCACCACCTCGATGTCCAGCCCGGACCGCTGCTGCAGTGCCCGGCGGGTCATGGTGACTACCTCCACGCTCAGGCCCGGGTGGTCCCGGCGCAGCCGCGCCACGGCCGGGGCGGCAATGTAGGCGCTGAAGCCATCGGTCGCGGTCATGCGCACGACGCCGGCAACCGGGTCGGGTGCCTGGCCGGCCGGTCCCAGCGTGCCCAGCACCGCCTCCACCTGTTCGGCCGCCCGCACGGCCCGTTCGCCGAGTTCCGTCAGCTCCCAGCCACCCGCGGCGCGGGACAGCACCCGGCCGCCCAGCGACTTCTCCAGCGCGGCGATCCTGCGCGAGACCGTGGTGTGGTTCAAGCCCAGGGCCTGGGCCGCCGTCGTGAATCTGGCGGAGCGGGACACCGCCAGAAGGACCAGCAGGTCATCAGGGTTCGCATTCATATCTGCAATTGTGCACACGTTGACTGCCTCTTTGGCCATTGAAGTGCATCCTTTGTGCAGCAATACTCATCTGAGTCACTTGTGCTGGAGATCACAGCGCGTGTCAATGTGGACACTAGGAGAAACAATGAGCGTAGAGCAGCGCCCGGCCAACAACGCCGGGCATGCACCCGAAGGATCAGGACTGAAGAGGATTGTTGCCGCCTCCATGGTGGGCACCGTTGTGGAATGGTACGAGTTCTTCCTCTACGCCACCGCTGCCACCCTGGTCTTCGGCAAGTACTTCTTTCCGTCAACGGGCAACGACCTGGACGGAATCATCCAGGCCTTCCTCACCTACGCCGTCGGCTTCATCGCCCGTCCCCTGGGCGGCATCGTGTTCGGCCAGATCGGTGACAAGCTGGGCCGCAAACCCACCCTGCAGCTCACCATCGTGATCATCGGCATCTCCACGTTCCTGATGGGCTGCCTGCCCGGCTTCGCCGACATCGGTTACCTGGCCCCCGCGCTGCTGGTGGCCCTGCGCTTCATCCAGGGCTTCGCCCTGGGCGGCGAGTGGGGCGGCGCCGTGCTCCTGGTGGCCGAACACAGCCCCAACAAGACGCGCGCCTTCTGGTCCAGCTGGCCCCAGGCCGCCGTCCCGGTGGGCAACCTCCTGGCCACCCTGGTGCTGTACATCATGTCCACCGCCCTCAGCAGCGAGGCGTTCCTCGGCTGGGGCTGGCGCGTGGCGTTCTGGCTCTCCGCCGTTATCGTCTTCGTGGGCTACTACATCCGCACCAACGTCAGCGAGTCGCCCATCTTCCTCGAAGCCAAGGAACTGGTGGAGAAGGAACAGGCCGTCAGCTACGGCGTCTTCGAGGTCCTGCGCAAGTACCCCAAGGGCATCTTCCAGGCCATGGGCCTGCGGTTCGCGGAAAACATCATGTACTACCTGGTGGTCAGCTTCGCGATTGTCTACCTCAAGAGCGTGCACAAGTACGACACTTCATCGCTCCTGCTGGCGCTGCTGATCGCCCACGTCATCCACTTCGCCATCATTCCGCAGTACGGCCGGCTGGCAGACCGGATCGGCCGCAAGCCCGTCTACCTGGCGGGTGCCATCCTGGGTGCCACCTGGCCGTTCTTCGCCTTCCCGATGTTCGATACCCGGAACGCAGTGGTCATCGTCCTGGCCGTCACCATCGGCCTGTGCCTGCACGGCCTGATGTACGCGGGACAGCCGGCCATCATGGCCGAGATGTTCCCCACCCGCATGCGGTACTCGGGCGCATCCCTCGGCTCGCAGGTCACGTCCATCTTCGCCGGATCCCTGGCGCCGCTGCTGGCCACCCAGTGGCTGAAGGACACCGGTTCGTGGGTGCCCACCGCCATTTACCTGGTGGTGGCCTGTGCCATCACCACCGTGGCCGTGCTAAGCCTGAAGGAAACCAAGGGCATTGCCCTGGAGGATGTGGACAAGGAAGACGCGGCCCGCGAAGGTCTGCTGACCGCTGCACGGCGTTGACCTGGCTGGTGGGCTGACCGGGGCGTTTGACCGGTTGGGCGCACAAGTCGTTGGCTGTACACAAGGAGAACTGCAATGGACAACACATTGAATGGACGCAAGGCGCTGGTCACCGGCGGAGCCAGCGGAATCGGGGCCGCGTGCGTGCGCGCACTTGCGGCGCGGGGAGCCAAAGTGGTGGTGGCCGACGTCGACGCCGCCGCTGCTGCGGCCCTCGCCGATGAGGTGGGCGGGAGTGCCTGGGAAGTGGACCTGCTGGATGTCGACGCCCTGGCCGCACTGAGCCTGGACTGCGACATCCTGGTCAACAACGCCGGCATCCAGCGCATCAACCCCATCGAGGAGTTCGATCCCGCGGACTTCCGCCGGATCATCAGCCTGATGCTGGAGGCCCCGTTCCTGCTCATCCGGGCCGCCCTGCCGCACATGTACGCCAACAACTTCGGCCGCGTCATCAACCTGTCCTCGGTGCACGGCCTCCGCGCATCTCCGTTCAAAAGCGCGTATGTCTCCGCCAAGCACGGTCTCGAAGGACTCAGCAAGGTGACCGCACTTGAAGGGGGCCCGCACGGTGTTACATCGAACTGCGTCAACCCCGGATACGTGCGCACGCCCTTGGTGGAGAAGCAGCTCGCGGACCAGGCCAAGATGCACGGCATCCCGGAGTCCGAGGTCCTCGCGAAGGTGATGCTCACCGAAGCCGCCATCAAGCGCCTGGTGGAACCGGACGAGGTAGCCTCCCTGGTGGCCTGGCTGGCGTCCCCGGATGCCGGCATGGTCACCGGTGCCAGCTACACCATGGACGGCGGCTGGTCAGCCCGTTAGTACATCAGTCCAGGGGCTTGACCAGCCGGTGGTCAAAGAAGAAGACGCCGTACGGGGTCTTCACTCCCACTGACCGGCGGTCCTGCCACACGACGACCCCTTCGCGCCTGCCGCTGAAGGGGTCGTCGCCTATGACCGTGTCCCCAACCCGGTAAGGGCAGCGGGGGCTGAAAACCGTCAACGTCCGGCCCCATGCCCCCGAAAGGGCAGCCCCGAGGCTGACGGGCCGGCCCATGCCGGCAAGATCCTGTACGTAGTCCTTGGCCATGCGACCAACTCCTCCGAGCGGCAGCCCGCCGCCTGCTAACGGTGCTGGTTGGCGGAACGCTCCCAGCAGAGGATGGTCCTCCCATTCCGGCCGCCACCGTACGCCCACGCTATGCGCTATTCACACCAGCCACACCAGTAACAGGTACTCGAGTTTGGGTGCCGGTACTACTTGGCCTTCCCGGTCCCGTTAATGATCTCGTCGGCGTTGTCGAACGCCCAGGCCACCAGCGGCACCAGCAGCGCGCTCAACTCGTAGCCCCGCTCGGTGAGGCTGTAGTCAACCCGTGGAGGGATGACCGGCTGCGCGTCCCTGCTGACCAGGCCGTCGCGTTCCAGCGTCTTCAGCGTCTGTGCCAGCATTTTCTCGCTGATGCCCTCGGCCCGCCGTCGTAAGTCACTCCACCGCTGCTCACCCTCGGACAGGGCCACCAGGATCAGGACACCCCATTTGCTGGTGACGTGGTCCAGCACGGTCCGGCTGGGGCACCCGGCCGCGAACACGCCGTCGGCAAATGCGGGAGGCAGGGGAGCTGCTTTCATGGGCCCAGCTTACCTGGAGGTCAGTACCTTACTTCAAAGTGCGTACTCTCTTTCGGGAAGTTATCTGCCGCCGGCCCGGTTGTGCCCACTGACAGAGCAAAAAATCCCGAAAGGAATCATTGTGAGCATCGTTGTTACAGGCGCCACCGGCCAGCTTGGCCGCCACGTTCTTGAAGCCCTCCTGGAACGCGGCGTGCCGGCCGGAGAAATCGTCGCAGCAGGCCGGTCCGTTGAAAAGCTCGCTGACTTCGCTGCACGCGGGGTTCAAGTGAAGGCGATGGATTATGCCGACGCCGGTTCAGTCGCTGCTGCCCTGAAGGGTGCCAAGCGCGTGCTGCTGATCTCCGGCAGCGAAGTGGGACAGCGGGTTGACCAGCACCGCACCGTCATCGAAGCCGCCAGGGCCGAGGGCGTGGAGCTTCTTGCCTATACCAGCATCGCCAACGCTGACGCCACCGCCATGTTGCTGGCCGACGAGCACAAGGCCACTGAAGCCCTGCTGCGTGAATCGGGTGTTCCTTTCGTGCTGCTGCGCAACGGCTGGTACCTGGAAAACTACACCGAACAGCTTCCCGGGACCCTCGCGCAGGGCGCCGTTGCAGGAAGCGCCGGTGACGGCAAGGTCAGTGGTGCCTCTCGGGCCGACTACGCCTACGCAGCCGCCGCAGTCCTGGTGGCCGACGACCAGGCCGGCAAAGTCTACGAACTGGGCGGCGACGACGCGTTCAGCATGGCCGACCTCGCATCGGAGATCAGCGCTGCCACCGGAAAGTCCATCAGCTACAACAACCTGCCCGCGGGGGAGTACGCAGGCCTGCTCGCATCCGTGGGCGTGCCGGAGGCTTTCGCTGAAATCCTTGCGGACTCCGACCTTGGCATTGCGCGCGGCGATCTCCTGGTCAGCACCGGCGACCTCCGCCGGCTGATCGGGCGCCCGACGACGTCCCTTGGCCAGGCGGTCAGGGCCGCCGCTGCTGCCGCTTAGGACGGCGGAACGCAAAAGGTGCCCGGCCCCATGAGGGGCCGGGCACCTTTTTTGTTGTGCTTGCCGGAGCGCGGCGTTATTCGCTGGTTGGGCGCCGCCCGCGGTCAGGCATAGCGTGGCATCACTTCACGAGGTCGTTGGTGTACGTATCGGCCAGCTTGATCTCCTTGTTTCCCACGTCCGGGTTGGCTACCTGCTGGGTCTTCAGGACTGCCTTGACGCCGTCGTCGGTGAATGTGCCGTCCTTGCTCAGGGTCTTCTTGAGGTCCTCGATCACCTTGGCATAGAGGTCCTTGTCTCCGCCGGCGAAGCTTTCCGGCATCTTGGCCGCGATTTCGGCGCCCGAATGCCCGTTGATGTACTCCAGGGTCCGCTTGATGGCCTTGGCCAGCTTGGCGGCGGTGTCCTTGTTCTGGTTCAGCCACTCGGTCTTGGCGTAAAGGCAGGCGGAAGGCCAGGAATCGGTGGCGAACACTTCCTTCAGGCCCTCCGACGTGCGGACATCCTCCAGTACTACGGGATTGTGGCCGATGCGCTTGGTGAGGACTGACACGTCCGGTTCGAGCATGACGGCTGCATCCACCTGGCCCTGCTCGACAGCGGCAACGGCGGAAGACCCGGCGCCGATGGCGGACACGGCTGCATCAGTCTGTTGCATGTTGTTCTTCGCCAGCAGGAACTTCACGAACATGTCCGTGGAGGAGCCCGGAGCCGTGACGCCGACGTTCTTGCCCTTCAGGTCGGCAATGGATTTGATCTGGCCTTCGTTCTTCGGGGCCACCAGCAGCGCAAGGCCCGAGGACTGGCCCATGTCCACGAACGCCTTGATCTGCTGGTTCTTGGCCTGCATCTGGATCGTGTGCTCGTAGTAGCCGCTGGTCACGTTGGTGCTGCCGCCGATCATGGCGGTCAGGGCCTTGGAGCCGCCTTGGAGGTCCTGAAGCTCAACGTCCACGCCCTCATCCTTGTAGTACCCAAGTTGCTGGGCCAGGGTGGTCGGCAGGTAGGTCAGGAGGGTCTGTCCGCCGACGCCGATGACCACCTTGCCGCCCCCGCCGCCGGCAGCGGCGGATCCGCTTTGGCCGGGAGGGGCGGCCGCGGGGGCGCCACAGGCGGAGAGCGCCAGGGCAACCGACGCAATCAGGGTCAGTGGCCGGAGGAGGACCCGGCCACGGCGCCGGGTTGCTTTCTGTGTCATGAGTGTCCCTTTCAGGCGGGTTGTTGAGTTTCTGCGCCGGTAATGCAGCTGTTGGCCGGTCGGGCTCAGGAAGACCGGACCGGGCGCCACCTGAGCAGGTGCCGTTCCAGGCGGTTGACGAGGAGGTCGATGATCAGCACGACGATCATGAGGATGAACATCCCCGCGAACACGCCCTTGGTATCGAATACGCCCTGCGCCTGCGCGATGGCGTATCCCACGCCGCCCGAAGCGCCCAGGTACTCACCCACCACTGCGCCGGTAATGGCGAAGCCGACGCTGATATGCAGGCTGGAGAAGATCCAGGTCAGTGCACTCGGAATGAAGACGTGGCGCAGGAGCTGCTTTTCGCTGGCCCCCAGCATCCTGGCGTTGTCCACCAGGACCCGGTCCACGCTCTTGACGCCTTCCAGGGTGTTGAAGAAGACGATGAAAAACACCAGGGTGAAGCCGAATGCGACCTTGGACCAGATGCCAAGGCCGAACCACAGCAGGAAGATCGGAGCCAGGACCACGCGGGGGAGCGCGTTGAACATCTGGAGGAAGGGGTCCAGCAACCGTTCAAGGAAGCGGACGCGGGCGAGGATGAAGCCCAGGAGGAGTCCGACGGCGGCCCCGACCAGGAAGGCGAGGATGGCTTCCTGCATGGTCACCCAGAGATGGGGGAACACGAACCCTGAGGACACCCAGAGCCATACGGTCTGGAAGATGTCCGAGGGCAGGGGGAAGAAGAATTCGTCAATCACCCCGGCCCGGCCAAGGACCTCCCACGCTCCCAGGACGAGGACCGTGAGGAGGAGCTGGATGCTCCGCATGGCCAGGGGTGACATTTCTCCCCGGCGGGCTGACCTGCTGACGGGGCTGCGGTCCTGGGTGCTGCCGGGAGAGCCGTTCCCGCGGGAACCCGGCCTCCGTGAACCGAGGATGGTCATGCTGCCTCGCCTTCCTCTGCCATGGCGCTTTCGTAGGTCTTTGAGACTTCGATTTTCAGGCGGCCCCAGATCTCCCGGTGCAGGGCAACGAAGCGCGGGTCATCCCGGATGTCCAGCAGGTCGCGGGGGCGGGGAATGTCGATCTGGTAGCTTCCCACCACGGTGCTCCCGGGGCCTGCGCCCAGGATGAGCACTTCGTCGGACAAGGCAATCGCTTCGTCGAGGTCGTGGGTAATGAAGACCACCGCCTTGCCGGATTCCTGCCAAAGCTGCAGGAGCTCGTTTTCCATGATCTGGCGGGTCTGGACGTCGAGGGCGGAAAACGGCTCGTCCATGAGGAGGATGTCCGGGTTTACGATCCAGGCCTGGGCGATGGCGGTGCGCTTGCGCATCCCGCCGCTGAGCTGGTGCGGATAGAGGTCCGCAAAGTTCTTGAGGCCCACTTTTTCGAGCCAGCGCCGCGATTCCGAGTGGGCCTCGGCCTTGGAAACGCCGGCCATGGTCAGGCCCAGGCTGACGTTGTCGATGACGGTCTTCCACGGCAGCAGGGCGTCCTGCTGGAACATGTAGGACGCCCGGCGGTTCACTCCCGACACCGGTTCGCCGAAGCTCTTGACCTCGCCGAAGCTGGGTGTCAGGAGGCCTGCTGCCATGTTCAGGATGGTGGACTTTCCTGATCCGGTCGGGCCAACGATCGAGACGAAGCGGCCGGGTTCAACCTTTAGGTCGATGTCGCGGACTGCGAAGTAGGTCTCGCCTCCGGAGGTTGGAAATTGTTTGGTGCACCCGGTGAGCTCCACGGCATATCCGGACGTGGCTGGCTGTGCAGCTGGCATCTTTGCCTCTTCCCGGCCAACTCCGGCCGCTTGTTTCCCCCTGCTGGTTCACGCTCTCGGAACGATGGTGGTGCATCGGTCCGCGTCCGGAGTCCCGTGTACGGACTCCGTTTGTACTACTCATCAGCAGGACTGGCCCGCCACATCGTGGGTTCTCCATCATGATGTGGACCTGATGCTAACAGTTACTTCGGTCACACTCAACGCCCCCACGGCTCATACACTTTCCCCATGAGCTCCAGCGAAACGTCGGCCACGCCCCTGTTGGTCCTGCGAAAGATCACTGCCATCCTCGATGCCTTTTCCCTCGTCCGGCCCGAGTTGTCGCTGGCTGAGATCCGTTCCAGTACGGGGGTGCCGCACTCCACGGTGCAGCGCCTGGTGGCGAACATGGTGCAGGAAGGGATCCTGGACCGGCACGGGGACCGCTACCGGGTAGGGGTGCGGATGGCCCACTGGGCTGCGCCGGCAACCCAGGGCCTGGATTTCCTGGAACTGCTGACCCCCGTGCTGCGGAGGCTTCGTGACGAACTGGGTGAGACGGCCTGCATCTTCCGCGAATCCCAGGGAAAGCGCGTCTGCATTGCCTTGGCTGAGACCCGCCGCATGCTCCGGCGGGCGGTGAGCGTGGGTGAAATCATGCCGCTGCACGTGGGTGCGGCGGGCCGGGTCCTGCTGGCCTGGAACCCGGAAGTTGCGGATGAGGTGTACCGGTCGGGCCTGGCGTCCCTGACCGACCAGACCATTACCGATGCCGCGAGCCTGGAGGAATCGGTTGCGAAAGTCCGGGCAGATGGTTTCGCCATCACTACCGGTGAGCGCGTGTCCGGCGCCAGCGGAATCTCAGCTCCGATCTTCGGGCCGCAGGGTGAACTCTTCGGGGCCCTGACGGTGATGGGTCCCGCGCTGAGGATGCCCTTTGACGTCTGTGCGTCCTGGGTGGAACAGGTACTGGCGGCCGCTGAGGAGGGCACCCGGATGATCGGCGGCACCATCCCCCAGTAGGACAGGTTCTCAGATCCCTCTATCCACATTGTGAATTTGGGTCCACAATATGAGTTGTCGCCAACAATGCGTCGCGATCCACGGCAGGCCGGGCAACGCGGCCCGGGCACCGGCTGCCGGCAGAACAGGAGTCCCAATGATGGTGGAAACTTCACAGAGCGCGCCCACTGGCGGCGTGCGCCGTGGTCAGCACACAGGCTTCGGACCTGGCGCCCGGGAGTGGGCCGGCCCCGGCGCTGCACCTGCCCTCGGTGCCGTGGGAACGGCCGGCGGGCCGCTCGCCGGCGTGCGGGTCCTGGAGCTCGGCTCACTGATCGCGGGCCCGTTTGCAGGACGCCAGCTCGCAGACTTCGGTGCGGAGGTCATCAAGATCGAATCTCCCGACCGTCCCGATCCCATGCGTGAATGGGGCCGGGCCCGGATCGACGGCCACACCCTGTGGTGGTCGGTCCAGTCCAGGGGGAAGAAATGCGTGACGCTGGACCTCAAGTCGCCCCGCGGACGTGAACTGTTCCTGGAACTCTGCCGGGAAGCCGACGTCATCCTGGAGAACTTCCGCCCTGGAACACTCGAGAAACTCGGGCTCGCCCCCGAGGTGCTGTGGCAAAGCAACCCGGGCCTGGTCATCGCCAGGGTTTCCGGCTACGGGCAGACCGGACCGGACGCGAACAAGCCGGGCTACGCTTCCGTGGCCGAGGCCCGCGGCGGCCTGCGCCACCTCAATGGATATCCCGACCAGGCACCGCCACGGACAGGCATTTCGCTGGGTGACAGCCTGGCGTCGCTCTACGCGCTGCAGGGAATCCTGCTGGCCTTGTACTGGCGGGATGCCAAGGGAGGGACGGGGCAGGTCGTTGACGTGTCCCTCGTGGAAGCATGCTTCTCCCTTTTGGAAAGTGCCGTGCCCGATTACGCGGCTGCGGGCGTTGTGCCGGGCCCCAGCGGTTCCGGGCTAAAGGGGATAGCGCCGTCGAATATCTTCCGCTCCAGCGACGGAAAATGGGTGGTGATCGCTGCCAACCAGGACTCGGTGTTCGTGCGGCTGGCTGCCGCAATGGGCAGCCCGGAGCTGGCCTCCGACCCCCTCTACAGCAACCACGCATCCCGGGGAGTCAACCAGGAGGCGTTGGAACAGCTGATCGCCGAATGGGCCGCCGGCTTCGACCACTCGGAACTGGTGGCGTGCCTTGATCGGCACGCTGTTCCCAACAGCACTGTGAGTACCATCGAGGACATCTTCGAAGACCCCCAGCTTCGGGCGCGCGGGATGCTGGTGGAAGTTGCCGACGAACAGTTGGGAACGGTGGTCCAGCCGGGCGTCATCCCCAAGCTGTCCCGGACCAGCGGCGGTATTGCATGGAACGGGCCGCTGGCACCCGGCTCCCACAACAGCGACGTCTACGGGGGTCTGCTCAACATGAATGTCGAAGAACTGCAGCATGCCAAGGACGAGGGTGCCATCTGATGAACGGAATGACGGGAACCGGTACTCCCGGGGGAACAGTCTCAATCGTGGACGTCAGTCCCCGGGACGGGCTGCAGAATGAAAAAGTTCCGGTCAGCACCCGCGACAAGCTGCGCCTTATCAACGATCTGATTGCCCTGGGCGCCAGGCGGATTGAGGCGGTGAGCTTCGTAAACCCCAAAAAGGTTCCGCAAATGGCCGATGCCGATGCCGTCATGGCGGGGGTGCCGCGGGACGCCGGTGCCAGCTACATCGGCCTGGTGCTGAACACCCGGGGCGCGCACAGGGCCGTGGACGCGGGCGTGGACGAGATCAACTATGTCCTGCCGGTGACCGATGCCTTTGCAGCGGCCAACCAGAACACGACGGTCGCCGCCGCCCTTGATGCCCTGGAGGAAGTATCCGGAATCGCTGCCTCTGCCGGCATCCCTGTCACGGTCACGGCCGCCGTCGCCTTTGGCTGCCCGTACCAGGGCGACGTGCCCGGGGAACAAGCTCTTTCGGTCGTCCGCAGCGCACTGCAACGAGGCCAGCTGGCCGAGGTTGCCTTGGCGGACACCATCGGCTGCGCCGTCCCCTGGCAGGTCAACGGGGTCTTTGCCGCCCTGGCGTCTGAAACGGATGTGGCGCTGCGGGCCCACCTGCACGAGACGCGCCACACTGCGTTGGCGAATACCTATGCCGCCATGGCGGCCGGGGTCAAAGTCTTCGACAGTGCCGTGGGAGGCCTGGGCGGTTGCCCCTTTGCCCCCGGCGCGGCCGGCAATGTTTCCACGGAGGACCTGGCATGGATGCTGGAGCGGGCAGGGTTTTCCACCTCGATTGATCCGCTGGCTGCCACCGAGCTGGGCCGCTGGATCTGCGCCAAAGTGGAGACCGCGCCGCGCTCGGGGCTCGCCGGCGCAGGAGTGTTCCCCAAGGCTGCGTAGGCCCAGGGGAACACTCCGCACCGAACTCCCGAACGGCGGCTATCGGCGTCTTTTCCTAGCCCCGGCTGCTCCAGGCGGCAGCCTCCATCCCGCCGTCCCTGCCGACCACCGGCAGTGGCGAGGTCTCGTCCTCAAGGTGGGCCCGCCGTCGTCCGTCACCCTTGATCCACAGGCGGTACGCCAGGACCAGCAGGCCCAGCCACACGGCGCCCACGTACAGTGCGATCCGGGTGTCCTCGAACGCGCCCAGCACGGCGATCACCAGCGCCATGAAAGCGATGGTGAGGACAGAGGCGGCAGGCCACCACGGGGAGGGGAATTCCGAAGCCGGCGGGCCCTTTTGCGCGATTTCCCGCTTCATGGCCACGTGGGACGCCAGGATCATCACCCACACCCAGACGGTGGCGAAGGTGGCGATGGAGGCAATAACGAGGAACACGTCTTCCGGGATGACGGCGTTGAGGACCACGCCCACCAGCAGGATCCCGGCCATCATGACCACGGTCATCCAGGGGACGCCGTGCCGCGAGACCTTCCCGAAGGCTGCGGGCGCGTGGCCCTGGTTGGAGAGTCCGAAGAGGATGCGGCCGGCCCCGAAGATGTCGCTGTTGATGGCCGACAGCGCCGCCGTGATGACCACCGCGTTGAGGATGTGCGGTGCGGCCGGGATGCCCAGGCTGCTGAAGATCTGGACGAACGGGCTGCCGCTGGTGCCCACCTGGTCCCACGGGAAGAGACTCATCAGGACTCCCAGGGTCAGGACGTAGAACAGCAGCACCCGCACCGGCACCGTGTTGACGGCCTTGGGGATGACCTTCTTGGGATCTGCTGCCTCGCCGGCTGTGATGCCCAGCGTCTCGATCCCGCCGAAGGCGAACATCACCACGGCGAAGGATGCCAGCAGGCCCTCGAAGCCGTTCGGGAACAGGCCGCCATGCTCAACGAGGTTGCCCAGGCCGGGCGCCACGGTGGAGTCCGCGGCCTGGAAGCCGAACACGATGATGGCGGCGCCGCCGGCGATCATGGCAATAATGGCCGCCACCTTGATCAGCGAGAACCAGAACTCCAGTTCGCCGAAGACCTTGACGCTGAGCAGGTTCAAGGCCGCCAGGAAGCAGATGACGGCCAGGATCCAGATCCAGCGGTCCACCTGCGGGAACCAGAACCCTATATAGATGCTGAACGCTGTGACGTCGGCGATGGCGACGATCGCCATCTCGAACACGTACGTCCAGCCGGCCACGAAGCCGGCCAGGGGGCCAAGATAACGGCTCGCATACTGGCTGAAGGAGCCCGACACCGGGTGCCGCACCGCCATCTCGCCCAGGGCCCGCATCACCATGAACACCGCGGCGCCGCCGATGATGTAGGCCAGCAGGACGGCCGGCCCTGCCTTTTGAATCGCCGAGGCGGAGCCGTAGAAGAGGCCCGTGCCGATGGCCGAGCCCAGGGCCATGAAGCGGATGTGCCGGACATTGAGGCCCCTGTTGAGGACTTGTCCGACGACGGCTGCCGGCTTTTGCGTTTCCACCGGACTTTGGGTCCGGGTTGGGGTGGGTTGCATAGAGTTACCTTCTCGTCTTTGGGAGGGGAGCCGCTAACCAGCAGACCATTTCCGGCCCGTTCGTGATGAGGCTCACGGAGGCTTGGTGTCTTCGGTTCCAGACTGTGGGCAGTGAGATGCGTTCGACGGCGGCACGCGGATTGACGCGCTGAGGCACCATCCGCTGCAGAGGGCCTGGCGGCCGGCAGCCCCCGGCGTGAATGTCAGTGGGTCGATGGATGATGTGGTTATGGGAATCAGCGGTGGTCTTGGGGCGGTGTTGGAGGGTGTCCGCGCCTCTGTTGCTGCCCTTGATGCGCTGGAGAAAGAGGACGCTTTCCTGGCTTCCGGGGCTCATGGTGGTGCCGGTGTGGATATTGGTGCGGGTACGGATGTTTTGCAGCGGCGGTATGGGATCCGGCTGGAACGGCTGGAGCTTATGGCTCGGCTGGAGGCGCAACTGGCTGCGGTGAAAGCGGAGACCGCTGCTGAGGCAGTGGAGTTCCAGCAGACGATGACGCCGCCGGACGCCTCGATCCAGGACCGCACTTATGCTGACATGTCGGTGGTGGAGGAGATCGCCGGGGTGCTGACCATCAGCTCCGCGGCCGCGGGCGCTTTGGTGGAGCAGTCACGGCGGATCTGTTCCCTGCCGCCCGTCATGAACGCCTTGGCCGCGGGCGCGATGTCGTGGCAGCACGCCCGCATCGTTGCGGACGAGACCGAAGGCCTCACCCCGGAGGGCGCGCTAAAGCTGGTGGCGCATTTCTTCGACCCTGACGCGCCCAACCCCGCCCGCGGCGCCGCCCCCGGTGAGCTCCTCCCGTCCCGGTTCCGGGCCAAGGTCCGCGGCTGGCGGGAACGCCATCATCCGGACTCCATCGAGAAGCGGCACGCCAAGGGTGCGGCGGACCGGCGGATGGAATATGTCCCCGACCGGGACGGCATGGCCTGGATCTCGCTGTACCTGCCCGGGGACACCGCGTGCGCCATCTGGAACCGGACCACCGCCACCGCCCGCGGCCTCCAAGGCCCCGACGAAGAGCGCACCCTCACCCAACTCCGCCCCGACATCGCAGCCTCGCTGCTCCTCGGCACCGGGCAGGTTGCGGGTGAACGTTCCTCTGGCACCACCGCGGCCACCGCAAGCACGACCGCGATGGGAAAGGTGCCCACCCCGCGGGCCGACGTCCTGGTCACTGTGCCGGTGTTCTCCCTCCTCGGAGCGACCGACGAACCAGCAGTGCTGGACGGTTTCGGCCCGATCCCGGCCTCCATGGCGCGCAAACTTGTCGCCGACGGGGCGGAATCGTTCTACCGGGTCCTGGTCGACCCCCGCGACGGGGCACCGCTGGAGATCGGCCGGAAAAACTACCGGCTCACCGAAACCATCAAACGCTGGATCAGGATGCGCGATACCAAGTGCACCTTCCCCGGCTGCACCAACCGCACCCCCGACAACGAAACCGACCACCTACAAGCGTGGCAACACGGCGGCACCACCAACGTCAGCAACCTGGCCCAGCTCTGCCCCAAACACCACCGGCTCAAACACCACACCAGATGGACACCGGACCCGGCCAACAAGAATGAACCACCCGGCTGGACCTCACCCACCGGACGCCACTACAACCCAGAACACCAGGATGCCGAACCAACCCACTGGCCACAACAGCTCCTGGCGTTGTTCGGCGACGCCTCGGAACGGGAGACTTCAGCCGGGGCACTGGAGTGGCCGGACGGGTACGTGCCCGAACAGCTCGGCTTGCTTGAGGAGCTAAGCGTCCCCGACGATCCCGGTCCCTCCGAAACTGAACTGCCGGCTGACCCTTTCCCTGAATGGTCTCTGTTCCTGGACTTTGAGGACCTGGAAGCGCAGGTTCTCTCGGGCTGAGCGTGCCGAGTCCCGGGAGCGTTTGTCTGGTATTTCAGACGTTAAGGTTCAAAATGAGTCGCCCAGGGCTCCCGGAAGGACGCAAGCTTAAGTACGGGATACCGGACAGAGCTAGCCAGAAAGACACTTCCACTTCATGAGCACTGCACTAAGCGCCACAACACTGGGCTCCGCAGCACCAAACGCCGAAGCCCGGGCCCCCCGTCCCGCGGCGAAGGCGTCGTCCAAGGTTCCCGCCGCAGAAAACACCCTGCGCATCCTCAAGTTGCTGGCTTCCAGGCGGGGGCCGATGGCGGCCTCGCAGATTGCCTCCAGCCTGGACCTGCCCCGGTCCAGCGTCTACCACCTGCTGGGGGTGATGGAGGCGAATGGCTTCGTCCTTCATCTCCACGAGGAGCAGCGGTACGGCCTTGGCATCAGCGCCTTCGAACTCAGCTCCGCCTACTCCCGGCAGGAACCGCTGTCCAGGCTGGGCCGTCCCCTGCTCGCCAGCCTGGTGGATGCGATCGGCGAGAGCGCCCACCTTGCCGTGCTCCATGGCCGGGACGTGCTGTACATCGTCGAGGAACGGGCCAAGAACCGCCCGTCCCTGGTGACCGACGTCGGCGTCCGCCTTCCCAGCCACCTCACGGCCAGCGGCCGCGCCATCCTTGCCGCCCTGCCCAAGTCCCAGGTCCGGGCGCTCTACCCCAACGCCGCTGCCTTCAGCGCG
Source organism: Arthrobacter sp. NicSoilC5 (assembly GCF_019977395.1). Lineage (NCBI taxonomy): Bacteria > Bacillati > Actinomycetota > Actinomycetes > Micrococcales > Micrococcaceae > Arthrobacter > Arthrobacter sp. NicSoilC5. Next base: position 3,486,634 of record NZ_AP024660.1, read on the forward strand.
CGGCACGAGGTGGCGGGCGCCATCATGAAGTACTCGTCGCTTTCCTCGCACCTGGACCAGGTCAGGCAACGCGGGTATGCCACCGAGCACGGCGAGGTGACTCCGGGCTTCGGTTCCATCGCCGCCGCCGTCACCGACCACCTGGGCTGGCCCACTGCCGCTGTCGCGGTCACATTCCTGGAAGAGAAGCTGGCCCCGGAGGAATGGCCAGCGCTGGCCGCCCGGGTCCAGAAGGTGGCTGATGAGCTCTCGGTCCGGATCCACGGACGCCCCACCAAGTAAAAGCTGTCAACCATGACCCCTGGCAGCAGGCCTCGGGCGCGTCTGGCATCCCGGACAGCACCCATGCAAAAGCCCTGTGAAGCCCTTCCTGGAGGGGCTTTAGTGGATGCAGAACTTCTTTCCTCCGTCAGACACACCACCCAGAAGGAGCCCATCATGGCACCCGCCGATTTCACCACCGGTGCCCGCCCGGTCAAAGCAGCCCGGGGCACCGAGCTCACCGCCAAGTCCTGGCAGACCGAAGCGCCCCTGCGCATGCTGATGAACAACCTGGACCCCGAAGTGGCAGAACGCCCCGACGACCTGGTGGTCTACGGCGGCACCGGCCGCGCCGTCCGCTCCTGGGCCGCCTTCGATGCCATCACCCGCACCCTGCAGACCATGGAAAAGGACGAAACCCTCCTGGTCCAGTCCGGCAAGCCCGTGGGCGTGTTCCGCACCAACGAATGGGCGCCCCGCGTGCTGCTGGCCAACTCCAACCTCGTCGGCGACTGGGCCACCTGGCCCGAATTCCGCCGGCTCGAGGCCGAAGGCCTCATGATGTACGGCCAGATGACCGCCGGCTCCTGGATCTACATCGGCACCCAGGGCATCCTGCAGGGCACGTTTGAGACCTTCGCCGCGATCGCCCGCAAGCTCACCGGGGACGAGAACGGCACCCTCGCCGGCACCCTGACCCTGACCGGCGGCTGCGGCGGCATGGGCGGCGCCCAGCCGCTCGCGGTCACCCTGAACGAGGGCGCCTGCCTGATCGTCGACGTCGACGAATCCCGCCTGCGCCGCCGCGCCGGCAAGCGCTACCTGGACGAGGTGGAAACCGACCTCGACGCCGCCATCGCCAAGGTGCTCAAGGCCAAGGAAGAGCGCCGCCGCTGGTCCGTGGGCTACGTGGGCAACGCCGCCGAAGTCTTCCCCGAAATCCTGCGCCGCCACATGGCCGGCGAGCTCACCGTGGACATCGTCACCGACCAGACCTCGGCACACGATCCGCTGTCATACCTGCCCGAGGGCATCACCGTGGACGAGTGGCACCGCGAGGCTGCAGCGGATCCGGAAGGCTTCACCAAGAAAGCCCAGGCCTCCATGGCCCGCCACGTGCAGGCCATGGTGGAATTCCAGGATGCCGGCGCCGAGGTCTTCGACTACGGCAACTCCATCCGCGACGAGGCCCGCAAGGGCGGCTACGAGCGAGCCTTCGAGTTCCCCGGCTTCGTTCCCGCCTACATCCGGCCGCTCTTCTGCGAAGGCCTGGGCCCGTTCCGCTGGGTGGCCCTCTCCGGCGACCCCGAGGACATCCGTGTCACGGACGAGGCCATCAAGGAGCTGTTCCCCGAGAACAAGCACCTGCACCGTTGGATCGACGCAGCCCAGGAACGGGTGGAGTTCGAAGGCCTGCCGGCCCGCATCTGCTGGCTGGGCTACGGCGAACGCGCCAAGGCCGGCCTGCTGTTCAACCAGCTGGTCAAGGAGGGCAAGGTCAAGGCCCCCATCGTCATCGGCCGCGACCACCTGGACTCCGGTTCTGTCGCTTCGCCCTACCGCGAAACCGAGGCCATGGCCGACGGCTCCGACGCCATCGCCGACTGGCCCATGCTGAACGCCCTCCTGAACACTGCCTCCGGTGCCACCTGGGTCTCCCTGCACCACGGCGGCGGCGTGGGCATCGGCCGCTCCATTCACGCAGGCCAGGTCTCCGTCGCCGACGGCACCGACCTCGCCGCCGAAAAGCTCGAACGCCTCCTCACCAACGACCCCGGTATGGGCGTCATCCGCCACGCCGACGCCGGCTACGAGCGGGCCCTCGACGTCGCCAAGGAACGCGGTGTCCGCATCCCCATGCAGGAATTCCGCTAACCGAGCCCCAATTCCACATCGATTGCTCCGTAGGTGCCGTTATGACCCCTCAAAAGGGCCCTTACGGAGCAGTCGATGAAACAACACAAGGAACTTAAATTGACCACGATTACCCACGAACCGCTCACTGTCACCCTCGGGTCCGTCGGCGTCACGCCCCAGGATGTTCTCGCCGTCGCGCGCCACGACGCAAAGGTCACCATCGCCCCGGAAGCCCTCGAAACGGTGGCGAAAGTCCGCGCCCACATCGACAGCCTGGCCTCCAGTGATACACCTGCCTACGGCATCTCCACCGGCTTCGGCGCCCTGGCCAACCGCCACATCCCCAACGAGCTGCGCACCCAGCTGCAGAAATCGCTGATCCGCAGCCACGCGGCAGGCATGGGTCCGGCAGTTGAGCGGGAAGTGGTCCGCGGCATCATGTTCCTGCGCGCCAAGACCCTCGCCTCGGGCCGCACGGGCGTCCGTCCGGTGGTCCTGCAGACCATGGTGGATGTCCTCAACGCGGGCATCACCCCGGTGGTCCGCGAGTTCGGCTCGCTGGGCTGCTCCGGCGACCTCGCGCCGCTGTCGCACTGCGCCCTGGTCCTGATGGGCGAGGGGGAAGCGGAAGGGCCCGACGGCGTCACGTACGGCGGGCGGGGCGAGCGGCCCGTCGCCGAGCTGCTCGCAGAGCACGGCATCGAGCCCGTCACCCTCGCTGAAAAGGAGGGGCTTGCGCTGGTGAACGGCACCGAGGGCATGCTGGGCATGCTCCTCATGGCCATCGCCGACCTTCGCCAGCTGCTGGCGACGGCGGACATCACCGCCGCGCTGAGCGTCGAGGCGCTGCTGGGCACCGACCAGGTGTTCCTGCCCGAGCTGCACGCCGCACTGCGGCCGCACCCGGGCCAGGCGGCCAGCGCGGACAACATGCTGCGCGTGCTCTCGGATTCGCCCATTGTGGCCTCCCACAAGGTGGGTGACTCGCGGGTCCAGGACGCCTACTCCCTGCGGTGCGCCCCGCAGGTGGCCGGTGCCGTCCGTGACACGGTGGACCATGCCGAACTGGTGGCCACCCGGGAACTGGCGGCAGCCATCGACAACCCCGTGGTGCTTCCCGACGGCCGCGTCAGCTCCAACGGCAACTTCCATGGAGCACCCGTGGCGTACGTCCTGGACTACCTGGCCATCGCCGTCGCCGACCTCAGCTCCATCGCCGAACGCCGCACCGACCGCATGCTTGACCCTGCCCGTTCGCATGGCCTCCCGGCCTTCCTCGCTGCCGACCCTGGGGTGGACTCCGGCCTGATGATTGCCCAGTACACCCAGGCCGGGCTGGTCTCGGACAACAAGCGGTTGGCCGTTCCGGCATCAGTGGACTCCATTCCGAGCTCCGCCATGCAGGAGGACCACGTGTCCATGGGCTGGCACGCGGCGCGGAAGCTGCGCAAAGCCGTGGAGAACCTCCGCCGCGTCCTGGCCATCGAACTGGTGACCTCCGCCCGGGCACTGGACATCCGCATGCAGCTCTCGGGCGGCGTCCTCACTCCCGGACCTGCGGGCACCGCAGTGGTGGCAGCGCTCCGCGGCGTGGTGGAAGGTCCCGGAACGGACCGTTTCCTGTCCCCGGAACTGGAAGCGGCTGACCGGCTGGTCGCCTCAGGTGACGTGCTCCGGGCAGCCGAATCCGCCGTCGGGCCGCTCGCCTGACACCGAAGGATCTTCAGGGCCTGCTGCGCTTCCGTCCGAAGTGCGGAATATCCGGCGCCACGGCCCTCCCTGGCGCCGGGAGTGTAGTAGAACTGAAGGTGTAGTGAAAGTCACATCAAAGAGGCTGTGGCGGCAGAACGATACAAAGGGGTAGAAGTTCACATGAAAGCACGTGGGGCAGTCCTGTCGAGGCGCAATGCCCATTCCGCCGCGGTGTCCAACTGGAAGTCACTCCAGGCCGGGGACCGCGTCGAGATCATCAAGCATGCACATGTAGTGGCAGCCGGGGAGGTGGAAGAGGTGTCGCAGAGCGGCAACGTCCTCTGGCTGGTGCCGGCGGGCCCGTCAGGTCCGGCGGAGAAGGAGCTTTTCCTGAAGTCCGACGGCGTGCAGGTCCGCCGCGGCTAGCAGCCCGGCCGGCAGCGCCGGCACTAAAAAGTCCCCGCACGCCTTAACGGTGTGCGGGGACTTTTTAGTGGTTTTGGTCAGGCGGCGATGGATTCGTACGTTTCGCCAAACGGTACCGATTCGTCCAGGGCTACGGTGTAGCGTCCCGGGTGCAGCCTGGTAACCAGGATGCCGCAGGCGGCTTCCTGTGCTGCAACCTCAATCAGTTCGGCCACCGCCTCTTCCAGTCCGGCGTGGACCTCGCTGGCGCTGGAGAACTCCAGGCTGATGGACCGCGGGGCGGGCCCTTCGGGGGTCTGGGCGGCGGGGACGCGCTCCAAGGTGGCTGTAGTCATGTACTGAACTTTCTGTGTTTCGTGCCAGGATGGCTCCATCATTCTACCGGCTGCTTCCGTTATATGTCAGATGACTGTCCTTTGGAAGCCCCCGGGATGCGGTCACAAAGCGTTCCGTTCCCGGCCGCTCAGCAAAATCCGGGAGCATGGAAGCGGGTGCCCAGAGGGCCTGAAACCTGTCGGAACAGCTTGAGGAGAATTCGGTATGAAAATCATGCGCCTGGGCGAAAGTGGCAGCGAGCAGCCTGCCGTCGTGGTCCCCTCCACGGACGGCGTTGACCGGTATTTCAGCCTGCTGCCCATCACCGATGACGTGAACGGCGCGTTCCTTGCCGCCGGCGGCCTGGACAAAATCCGGAAAGTCCTGGAGGCGGGGGAACTGCCGGTCCTGGAAGGTGCCGCCGCGCTCCGCGTTGGTTCCCCCGTGGCCCGGCCTGGCTGCGTGGTGGGCATCGGGATGAACTACGCCGCCCACGCCGCGGAATCGGGGGCGGAGCCGCCCACCATTCCCGTGGTCTTCCTCAAGCCCAGCAACACGGTCACCGGCCCGTTCGACCCCGCCCCGCTTCCACCCCGCTCCACGCAATACGACTGGGAGGTGGAGCTGGGCATCGTGATCGGCAAGGAAGCCAGCTACCTCGGTTCCACCGAGGAGGCCGCCGCCTGCATTGCCGGCTACGTCACCGCCAATGACTTTTCCGAACGGGAGTACCAGCTGCCCGGAGCCGCCGGCCAGTGGACCAAGGGAAAGTCCCTCCCGGGGTCAACGCCCCTGGGTCCGTGGCTGGTCCCTGCAGGGGAGACCGACGGCGGCAACCTGCGGCTGCGCAGCTGGGTGAACGGTGAGCCCCGGCAGGATTCGACGTCAGCAGAGCTGATTTTCGATGCGCCCACCCTGGTCCACCACTGCAGCCAGTACATGCGGCTGGAGCCGGGCGATGTGATCCTCACCGGAACGCCGCAGGGGGTGGCCTTAAGCGGCCGTTTCCCCTACCTCCAGCCCGGGGACGTGGTGGAGGTAGAGGTGGAGGGCCTGGGCCGCCAGCGCCAGGAGCTTTACCGGACGCCGGCGGCCACTGCGGTCTAGCCCGCTTTTACCGCCAGGACCGGGCAGTCCGCTTCAAGCAGGATGCGCTGTGACGTGCTGCCCATGATCAGCTTGCCCACCGGGGTGCGGCGGCGCAGGCCGATCACGATCAGGTCGGCTTTGTGCTCCTCGGCGGCGTCCAGCACCTCGGCGGCGGCGTCATGGCCGCGGACGGGCCGCTTGACCAGGTACTGGATGCCCTGGCTGGCCAGCCGCTGCTCAATGTCGTGGATGTCGCCTTCCTGGGCGAAACGGTTGTCCACGGTTGCCTCGCCCTTGGAGGAGTTGATCAGCACCAGGGTGGTGTTGCTCTTCCGCGCTTCGGCGATGGCCTGGGTGAGGGCAGCTTCGCCCTCGGGGGTCGGGACGTATCCCACAACAACGGTCATGGTTGCTCCTGTTCTGCGGAGTGGATGGGGCGCTGTTCAGTTACTGGTCGGGCCAGATCCTGGCCGGTTCAGTCACTGTAGTCCGCAGCGCCGGAATTGGCGGGAACCAGCGGTTTGCGCTCCGGACGGTTGCGGCGGATCAGCTTGTAGGCAAAGGGCCAGGCCAGGATGAGGGCAATGATGACATAGATGCCGACGGCGATCGGCTCACCCAGGAGCCCTGCCGGGTCCCCCGCGCTCAGCTGCAGGGTCTTGCGGAGCTGCCCTTCGATCCGCGGACCCAGGATCACGCCGAGGATCAGCGGCAGCACGGGAAGGCCGAAGCGCCGCATCATGAACCCGAGTGCGCCCAGGATCAGCAGGATCACCAGGTCGAACGCCTGCAGGTTCACCGAGTAGGCGCCCAGGGTGGCGAAGAACAGGATGCCGGCGTACAGGTACGGCCGGGGCAACTGCAGCAGCTTGGCCCACAGCGGTGCCAGGGGCAGGTTGATGATCAGGAGCAGCAGGTTGCCGATGAACAGGCTGGCGATCAGGGCCCACACCAGGGGCCCCTGGCTTTCGAAGAGCTGCGGACCCGGCTGGATCCCGTAGCTGGTGAAAGCGGCGAGCATCACGGCTGCGGTGGCATTCGTGGGCAGGCCCAGCGCCAGCATGGGGGTCAGGGTACCGGCGGCCGCAGCGTTGTTAGCTGCTTCCGGACCGGCCACGCCTTCGATGGCACCCTTGCCGAACTCTTCCGGGTGCTTGCTGAGGCGCTTTTCGGTCACGTAGGACAGGAACGTGGGGATCTCTGCGCCACCGGCCGGCAGGGCACCGAACGGGAAGCCGAAGGCGGTACCGCGCAGCCACGGCTTCCAGGACCGCTTCCAGTCGGACTTGCCCATCCAGGGCTGGCCCACCGGGATGGCGTGCAGGGGAGTGCGGCGCAGGTGTGCCGCCACCCAGAGTGCCTCGCCCACGGCGAAGATGGCAACGGCCACCACCACGATGTCCAGGCCGTCCGCCAGGAGCGGCTGGCCGAACGTCAGGCGGCGCTGGCCGGTGACGGAATCCATTCCCACCAGGCCGATGGCCAGGCCGAGGCCCAGGGAGGCGAAACCGCGCAGCCGCGACGAGCCGAGCACGGCCGTGACGGCCAGCAGTGCCAGCACCATGATGGCGAAGTAGCTGGGTGCGCCCAGGCTGACGGCGAACTTCACCACGATCGGTGCGCAGACGGCCAGCAGCGCCGTGCCAATGGTGCCGGCAACGAAGGAGCCGATTGCCGCCGTCGCAAGCGCCTGCGCCGCCCGGCCCGCCTTGGCCATCTTGTTGCCTTCGATGGCGGTGACCACCGAGGACGATTCACCAGGGGTGTTGAGCAGGATCGAGGTGGTGGATCCGCCGTACATGCCGCCGTAGTAGATGCCGGCGAACATGATGAAGGCGCTGGTGGGTTCCAGCGCGTAGGTGACGGGAAGCAGCAGGGCGACGGTCATGGCCGGGCCCAGGCCGGGGAGGACGCCGACGGCGGTGCCCAGGATGACGCCGATCACGGCGTACAGGAAATTCATGGGGGTGAGGGCGGTGGCGAAACCGTCCATCAGGGAGGACCAGACGTCCATTTAGAGGATTCCTTCCAGGAGGCCGGCCGGCAGTGCGATGCCAAGGCCGAGGTAGAAGCCGTAGAAGGTCAACAGGGACAGGGCCACGGAGATCAACCCGTCCCGGACAAAGTGGCGGCTGCCCAGGGCCAGGACGCTGCCCCAGAACAGGACCGTTCCGGAGATCACCCAGCCCGCCCAGTCGATGAGCAGGATGTTCAGGATGAAGGCACCCGCCAGCGGCAGGACGGTCTTCCAGTCGGCGGGGTGCGCCAGGTCGACGTCCTCGCCGCCCTCGGCTTCACCCTTGCCGCCGCGCAGGACGTTGACGGCCAGCAGGATTGCGCAGACCACCAGCATCCCGGCCACGATGAAGGGGACGGTTTTGGGCCCAACCGGATCAGACTTCGAATACGGGGTTACCAGGCCGTTGGCGTCAAGGAAGACCAGGACGCCGGCCGCCCCGAGCAGGAGTGCAACTCCCAGCTCGGAGCGGCCTTTGAGACCTGTGGTCAGGGATGTCACGCCAACCCAAGCTTGGTGAGGACGTCCGCCACCCGCTTGTCCTGCTCGGTGAGGAAGGTCTTGAACTGGTCGCCGGTGATGAAGGCATCGGTCCAGCTGTGGGTCTTCAGGGCTTCCTTCCAGCCCTCAGTGCCGTGCATCTTCTCCAGGGCTGCGATCAGTGCCGCCTTGTCCTTGTCGCTGATTCCCGGAGGGGCCACCACGCCACGCCAGTTGGTGAACACCAGGTCGATGTTGGATTCCTTGAGCGTGGGTGCGTCCACGCCGTCCAGGCGCTTCTCGCCACTGGTGGCCAGAACGCGGACCTCGCCGGATTCGATCTGCTTCAGGTATTCGCCGGCGCCGGAGGCGGCGAAGCCGAGCTTGTTGCCCAGGATCGCGGGAAGAAGGTCGCCGCCGCCGTCGTAGGAGACGAAGTTGACCTTGGTGGCGTCGATGCCCACGGCACCCGCAAGCTGCATGGGCAGCAGGTGGTCCGGACCGCCGGGGGAGGAGCCGCCGCCTACGGCGATGGAGCCGGGATCGGCCTTCCAGGCCTTTACCAGGTCATCGATGGTCTTGTAAGGCGAATCCTTGCTGACCATGATGGCGCCGGGCTCTTCGATGAGGCGGGCCAGCGGGGTGGTGTCCGTCAGCTTGGACTCGGACTTGTTGGTGTAGCTGGCACCCACAACGCCCAGGCCCATCAGCATGGCAAGGTCGCCGTTGCCCTTTTCGTTGACTATCCGGGCCAGGCCCACGGTGCCGCCGGCACCGGCCAGGTTGAAGACCTCGGTGTTGGTGGAGATCTTCTCGTCATCGAGAACCTTGGCAGCGGCGCGGGCGGTGGTGTCGTAGCCGCCGCCGGGCGTGTTCGGGACCATGATCTGCAGGCCCGTGATGGGTCCGGCGGCAGCGCCGGAGCTTTCCGAGCCCGTGGAGCTCTTGCTGGTGGCACCGCAGCCGGTGGCCATCAGGGCGATGCCGGCAGCAACGGCGGCAACGCGCAATGCGCGGATCTGGCGCATGTGTTCCTCTTCTCTCAAAAACAAATCTGGCCAGCACCGGCTGCCTGGTGGCTCCGGTGCCTTGTGGTTCCGATGCTAGGGGCGGCAGTGACGGCGATCACTCTTGTGTACGCAGAGAAAGTTGTGTTCATTGCGTTCACGTTTCCGAATCGCCACAACGGCCCTGCTGCGGGCTTTGGGATATAGTTCCCGGTACCACCTCAGGCCCCCGCGCCCGTATTCCTGCGCGCACCACGGCCTCCCACACGCGCCGGACAACTTCTTGCCCTGCCCGCAACCCCAGGAAGACCATTGTGACTCGACGACGAGGAATGTCCCTCGCGGGCCAGTACCTTCTGCTGCAGTTGCTCATTGTCCTGGCCGTCCTGGTGGGCGTCGTCGCCATCTCCCTGGCGCAGTCCGCTGCGGCGTTCGAACGGATCGAGGGCCGGCGCGCCCTCTCGGCAGCGGAAGCCCTGGGTGGCAACCCCGTGGTGCGTGAGCTCCTCCCGGAAACGGAACCGCGCGGCGGGGCAGTATTGCCCGCGGTGGCCGAGTCCGTGCGGATCGTCTCCGGCTCATCCCGGGTGGCGCTGGCGCGCATCGACCGTACGGTGGTGGCGTCCTCGGATCCCAGCCTCCTGGGCCTCCCGCTGGAGCTGGGTGCAAGCAGGGTGATGGAGGGCCGTGCCTGGACGGGCGTGGTGGGCGGAACCCCTGCGCCGCTCCTGTCGGCTCACGTTCCGGTCCTGGATGACACCGGGCGCATGATCGGGATCGCCTCCATCAGCCGGAACTATCCAACGGTGCTCGAACGCCTGGGCGACGCCGTCCCCAACCTCCTCACTTACCTGGGGGTGGCGAGTGTCCTGGGCATCGCCGGGTCGCTGCTGCTCTCGCGCCGCGTCAAGCGGCAGACCCTTGGCATGGAGCCCAGCGAAATCACCAGCCTGGTGGAAAACCGCGAGGCCATGCTGCACGGCCTCAAGGAAGGCGTCGTGGCACTGGACCTGCACGAACGGATCACGGTGGCCAACCACAGCGCGCGTGCCCTGCTGGGCCTCCCGCCCGACTGTGTGGGCAAGCGCGTGGCGGCCCTCGCCGTCGAACCCGCCCTCAAGGAAGTCCTCACCCGGGAGCAGCCGGGGCCCGACCAGCTGGTGCTGGTGGGAGACCGGCTGGTGGTGATGAACCGGGTGCCGTTCCAGTCCCGGGGCAGGGTCATCGGCTCGGTGACCACCCTGCGCGACCGGACAGAGCTCTCGGAACTGGAACACGAACTCGGCACCACCCGCACCGCCACGGACACCCTTCGCGCCCAGGCGCACGAGTTCGCCAACCAGCTCCACGTCATCTCCGGCCTGATCCAGATCGGCGAGTACGATTCCGTGGTCCAGTTCGTCAACGGCGCCACCGTGGACCGGACCCGGCTCAACGACGAGGTCACCGCCCGCATCAAGGACCCCGCGCTCGCCGCCCTGCTGATCGCCAAATCGAGCCTCGCCACCGAACGGGGCGCGGCACTGCAACTGGACCCGGAATCCGTGCTGGACACCGTCGATGACGCGCTGTCCCGGGACCTCACCACCGTGGTGGGGAACCTGGTGGACAACGCGTTCGACGCCGTCACCGGGCTTCCGCAGGCGGCCGTCCGGGTGCGGGTTGACGGCAAAGCCGGGGAAGACGTGGTGGTCACCGTTCGGGATAACGGTCCCGGCGTCCCCAGCGGCTCCACCGACCACATCTTCCGCCAGGGCTTCACCACCAAGGAACCCGGCCCGGCCGGCAGCCGCGGTTTCGGCCTGGCGCTGTCCCGGGTGGTGTGCCGCCGGACTGGCGGAAACCTGGCGGTGGCCAACGATAATGGGGCTGTCTTTACCGCTGTGCTGAAACGAGGGAGTACCCAGCCATGATCAAGGTCCTGATCGTCGATGACGACTTCATGGTGGCCAAGGTGCATGCCGGCTTCATCCAGCGCACGCCGGGCTTCACCGTGGTGGGCGCGGCGCACACAGGCGCCCAGGCGGTCGCCGAAACCGAACGCCTGCAGCCGGACCTGGTGCTGCTGGACATCCACCTGCCGGACATCAACGGCCTGGACCTGATGCAACGCCTGCGCGCTGTTGCTCCCGAACTGGACGTGCTGGTCATCAGTGCAGCACGGGAGGTTGAAACGGTCCGGAAGGCGCTGCGCGGCGGCATTGTCCATTACCTGATCAAGCCCTTTTCCCAGACAGACCTCCAGGAGCGGCTGGAGCACTACCGCAGCGCCTACCAAAGCCTGGATGCGTCCAAGGATGTGGCCGAACAGTCGGACGTCAACCGGGTGTTCGGCCTGGACCGCGCCGAACGGCCCCTGCCCAAAGGCTGCAGCATCGAGACGCTGAAGCTGGTGGAGGCGGCACTGAACGCTTCAGCCGGTGACGTCTCGGCGGCCGAGATGGCCGAGGAGCTGGGCACGTCCAGGGTCAGCGCCCGCCGCTACCTCGAGTACCTGCACGACGAAGGAACGCTGGACGTGCGGCTCAAGTACGGGGTGGGACGGCCCGAACGGCGGTACGTGCTCAAGGCCTGACGGGGCCTGCGCCCGGGCGCCGTCCCGCAGGCCCGCCGCCGCTGCCCAGCTCTCAGCGCAGCAGCGTGTCAATCAGCCGGGCGGCTGTCCTGGCGGTCCGGCTGTCAATGTCGAATGCCGGATTCAGTTCCGCCACGTCCAGGTGCAGCAGCTTCCCGCTTCGGGCCACCTGGCGGCACACCGCCGAAATGACCGGAAGCGGCACGCCATAGGCTGCCGGCGCGCTGACGCCGGGGGCCACCGCGGCGGGCAGTACGTCCAGGTCGATGGTCAGGTACAGGACGTCGATCTCCGCCAGGAACCCTGCAACGAAGTCCTGGACCCGGTTGGGTTCGCAGTCCTCATCCAGCAGGTAGCGGACCCCCAGCTTGTCCGCGGTGTCGAACAGGACCCGGGTGTTGTTCGGCTCCGAGATCCCGGCGACGGCGTACCGGAATTCCCGTCCGGCGTCCGCTTCCGCGCGGGCCATCTGCAGGAACGGCGTGCCGGAGCTGGCCACCGGCTCGTCGCGGAGGTCGAAGTGGGCATCAAGGTTCAAGACGCCCAGGCGCTGCCCGGTTTGAACCGCGGCTGATGCGCTGACGCCAAGGTAGCTGGCGTAGGCGGTTTCGTGCCCGCCGCCCAGCACCACAGTCTGGTGGCCGGCGTCGAGCAGGGCTGCCAGCACCCGGCCAAGCCGTTCCTGGCCGGCCTCCAGGTCTTCCCCGGAGACCACCACGTCACCAGCGTCGGCCACCGGTCGGTCCAGGTGGAAGGCCAGCGGGCCAAGCGCTTTCCGCAGCGCCGCCGGGGCTGCGGCTGCCCCGGTCCGGCCCTGGTTGCGGCGGACCCCCTCGTCGCTGGAAAATCCCAGCACGGCGGCGGGCTTGCGTCCGGGCGCAGCGGCCCGCAATTCATCGGAGGCGGTGACCGCCTGCCACCAGCGGCGGTGGCCGGGACCATCGCCGTCGAACCTGCCGGTCCAGGGCCGGGGCGGGACGTCGACGGCGGGAAGCTTGAGGAACATGCCTCAAGCTCACCGCATGCCGGGCACGAAAACCAGCGCCGGCGCCGTCGTCCTGTCCGGAATCCAAGAACCCGCGCAACGGGCAGGCCGGACATCGGGTGCCTGGTGCAGGGGTTAAGGTGAGAGCAGCCCACCGGTCCAGGGATGACCTGGCCGCTCCGGATCCACGCACCATTCCAGGCTGGAGAGCCGCTCCATGTTCGAAGCCCCAGATATACTCTTTGCCGCGGCCGGACTGGCCGTGTTCGTCGCTGCGGTGCTGCCCAAGCTGCTGCGTGACATGCCGCTGTCCATGCCCATGGTCTTCCTGGGTGCAGGGATGGCAGCCTTCGCGTTGATTCCATCGCTGCCCAACCCCAACCCGGTGGAACACGGCGACTTTGTCATGCACCTTGCGGAGGTCTGCGTGATCATTTCCCTGATGGGCGCGGGGCTGGCCCTGGACCGGCCCGTGGGACGCCGGCGCTGGTCCACCACGTGGCGGCTCCTGGGCATCGCCATGCCGCTCTGCATCGTGGGGCTGACCCTGCTGGGCATGTGGTTCCTGGGCCTGGGGCTCGGTGCGGCCCTGCTGGTGGCGGCCAGCCTGGCGCCCACGGACCCCGTCCTGGCCTCGGAAGTGCAGGTGGGCGAGCCTGCCGACCAGGATGAATCCACGGACAAGGAGGACGAGGTCCGTTTCGGCCTGACATCGGAAGCCGGGCTCAACGACGGGCTGGCGTTCCCGTTCGTCTACCTTGCCATTGCCATCAGCGTTGCCGGAGCGGACCCCTCCGCCTGGTTCGGCGAGTGGTTCGGGCTGGACGTGGTGTGGCGGCTGGCCGTCGGGCTCGTGGTGGGGTTCCTCACCGGAAAGCTGCTCGCCAGGCTGTTCTTCTCGGCCCGTGCCGACAGCCTGCGGCTCTCCAACCACTCGGAGGGCTTTGTGGCCCTGGCGGCGACGTTCCTGGCGTACGGGCTGACGCAGATGGTGGAGGGCTACGGGTTCATAGCGGTGTTCGTCTGTGCCGTGACCATCCGGGCCGCCGAACGGACGCACGGCTACCACCGGGTGCTGCACTCCTACGTGGAGCAGTTGGAACGGCTGCTGACCGTGGTGATCCTGGTCCTCCTTGGCGGTGCCATCGCCCGCGGGCTGCTGGCCGGGATCGGGCTTCCGGAACTGCTGGTGGCGCTTGCTTTCCTGCTGGTGGTGCGGCCGCTGGCGGGCTGGCTGGGCCTGCTGGGTGGCAAGACCGGTCCGCGGGAACGCGTGGCACTGTCCTTCTTTGGCATCCGCGGCATCGGTTCCCTGTACTACCTGGCCTTTGCCCTGGGGGAAGGCCACTTCACGGAGCAGGCGCACTGGCTCTGGTCCTTCATCGGGCTGGTGGTGGCGCTGTCCATCGTGATCCACGGCGCCACCACCTCGCCCCTGATGAACCGGCTGGACCGGCTGCGCCAGAAGAAGGCACTGGCAGTCTCCGGCGACGAGGGACTCGCCCCCAACACCCCCGTCTAGGCCCCCGGCCAGGGAAACCCCGGTGTCAACAAAAAGGGCTGGTACGGCAGACGCCGCACCAGCCCTTTCCATGCGCAGGTGTTACTTCATCCCCAGGGCCGCCTCGATGGGGCCGATGGCGAAGAACAGCGCGAACGCCGCGGCCACAGCCCACATCAGCGGGTGGATGTCCTTGACCCTGCCCTGGACCGTGCGGATCAGGACGTAGGCGATGAAGCCCGCACCCAGGCCGTTGGCGATGGAGTAGGTGAAGGGCATCAGGGTGAAGGTGAGGAACGCGGGGATGGCGATGCCCCAGTCCTGCCAGTCGATCTTGCCCACCTGGGAGACCATCATGAAGCCCACCACCACCAGTGCCGGGGCCACGGCCTCGAACGGCACCAGGTTGATCAGCGGCGTGAAGAACATGGCCACCAGGAACAGCACGCCGGTGACGATGGAGGCCACGCCCGTGCGGGCGCCTTCGCCGATGCCGGCACCGGCTTCGACGTAGATCTGGTTGGAGGAGACGGAGGCGCCGCCGCCGATGATGGCACCGAGTGCGTCCACCTGGAGCACACGGTCGACGTCGGGAATGTTGCCGTGTTCATCCACCGTGCCGGCCTCGTTGGCCAGGCCCACCATGGTGCCCATGGCGTCAAAGAAGATGCTGAGCAGGATGACGAAGGCCAGCAGCGTGGCGGCCACGAAGCCGAGGTGCTCGAAGGCACCGAACGGGTTGGCCTTGCCGATCAGGGAGAGGTCGGGCGCGGCCCAGCCGGAGAACGCCGGGGCCACCAGGGACCAGCCCTGCGGGTTGAAGTTCTTGCCGTCGAAGCTGGGGCCGATGTGCAGGGTCGTCTCAAGGATGACGGACAGCACCGTGGAGGTGATGATGCCGATCAGGATGGCGCCCTTGACCTTGCGCACCACCAGGGCGATGGTCAGGATCAGGCCGAACACGAACACGGCGGTGGGCCAGCCCAGGAGCTTGCCTTCGAAGCCCAGGCCAACGGGCACGGTGGTGCCTGCGACATCCGGGATGCGGCGCACGAACCCGGCGTTGACCAGGCCGATCAGGGCAATGAACAGGCCGATGCCCACCACGATGGCCGTCTTGAGTCCGTCCGGCACCGCCTTGAACACGGCGGTACGGAAACCGGTGAGGACCAGGATCAGCATGGTGACGCCGGAGAGGACCACCAGGCCCATCATGTCCGGCCAGGTGAGCCCGGGATTGGTGGCCACGGTGACAGCCACGAAGGCGTTGACGCCCAGGCCGGTGGCCAGGGCGAAGGGGTGCCGGCCCCACGCGCCCATGAGGATGGTGAGGATGCCTGCCACCAGCGCGGTCACGGCGGCCACGGCGGGGAAGCCCAGCGTGGTGCCGTTGGAGTCGGGCCCGGACAGGATCAGGGGGTTCAGCACCACGATGTAGCTCATGGCGAAGAACGTGGCGAACCCGCCGCGGATCTCGCGGGAAAGGTTGGAACCGCGCTCGGTGACCCTGAAATACCGGTCCAGGGCAGAGCCTTGCTTAAGCATTAGTCCTCCGGGGAAGTGTGTGGGGATACCTGCATCCTAAGGGAGCGGCGGGGAGTGGGCCGGCAAATTCGCCTAGTCTGTAAGGAAGCCAACACGAGGAGCAGCCCACCCATGCGCCAGGTCCGCCGCCAGTTGCTGAGCCTTGTGCTCGGCTTGTTTGTCCTTGCAGCCGCCGCGCTGGGCCTCGCTGGCCC
Organism: Arthrobacter sp. NicSoilC5; assembly: GCF_019977395.1. Taxonomy (NCBI): domain Bacteria; kingdom Bacillati; phylum Actinomycetota; class Actinomycetes; order Micrococcales; family Micrococcaceae; genus Arthrobacter; species Arthrobacter sp. NicSoilC5. The sequence goes on from NZ_AP024660.1 coordinate 3,502,578, forward strand.
CGCCTCCGCCCATGACGCTGCCGAGTCCACCAGCCCGGCGCAGGGGGCTGCGCTGGCTGTCCCGCCCGCCGAGGTCTCGGTGACCTTCAGCAACAAGCCGCTGGGCATCGGTTCGTCCTTCTCCATCAAGGATGCCGGCGGCACCGAATGGGCTGATGGCTCCGTGCAGATCGTGGACAACGTGGCCACCCAGAAGCTCCGCCCGGGCGGTCCGGCGGGCGCGTACACAGTGGCGTGGCGCGTGGTCAGCTCGGACTCACATCCCATCGAGGGGACGTTCACCTTCACCGCGGCCTCCGGTGCCCCGGGTGCCGCCTCGTCGGGGACACCCACGGCGGGAAGTTCGACGGCGGCGGGTGCGGTCCCTGGCATGGGCACCGCCCAGCCCGGGGTCACGGAAGAGGCCTCGGAGCCGGCCGGCGCGGGCGAGCCGTTCCAGTGGAGCATTGTTATTTTTGCGGTGGTGGCCGTGGGGCTGCTGGTGGCGCTGGGCGTCCTTGCCCGCCGCCGGCTCACCGGCGACGGGGACACCGAAGATGACGGGGAGGCCGGGGACAGGGCCGCGGAGTAGCACCCGCCGGCTGGGCCGGTTCCGTCCAGCCCTGCAGCGCGTACCGGCGCCGCAGTCAGCAGCCCTGGGCAGCAAAGCTTCCCGTTGCCGGGAAGACGCCGGTGGACGGAAGGGCGCCGTCCGGGTTGACCTTGGCGGAGATTGCCTGGCCCACCGTCTTGGCCTGGCGCAGCACTTCTTTGGGCGATGGCGTGATCAGTTCGCCCACTCCCACCAGGTAGATGCCAATGGCCCGCATGGCTGCCGCCACGTTCCGGCCCACGGCAATGCCGAAGTCGTTGAGCATGCGCCGCAACTGGCTGTGGGCGCAACGGGTGAGCACGATGTGGTCCGCCACCAGGATGCCCGTGGGGGTGTGCACCTGCCACTGCGGCGCGGCCTGGTCCGGTGCTTCGAGCATGGTCAGCTGCACCGCCCGGGTGGTGTTCCGCACGTCCACGCTGTGGCTTGCGGCGTAATTGCGCAGGTGGCGCAGGATCTCGTTCCGCTCGCGGAGGGTGCCGCTGTCCGCCGCATCGCAGCGCTGCAATGACGTGGTGTTCGCGGGCTGGGCCTGGCCCAGGATGTCGAGGCCGTCCACCACGATGGAGTCCACCCCATGGCGGCGCAGCTCAGCGGCCACGGCCAGTCCGGACAGGCCCGTGCCAATGACGACAGTGGTGGTCTGTTCGGTCCCGGCAATCCCAGGCATGCTTGACACTACAGTTTCCCTCCTATGGAGCTTCGGCAGGTGCCGGCATCCTCGCCGGCTCGCGTCCCGTTACCCCCAAGCACGGCCGCAGCGCATGGCCGGGACCGTCCTGACAGGAAGAATCAGTTGGCGTCCCGGACCAACAATGTCCTGAAGACTACAGAACAAATGCGGCCGTGGATAGCCCGTGAACGAAATCGTTTCCGTGGCGAGAGGGCGCTTTCCGGAACCCGGCAAAAAGCCTGTGGATAACAGGGCCCATCAGCCCCTGAACAGGCTTGCTAAGCCCTGGGGGACAGAGAATAGTGGGAATCGGGAGCGGTCCTTTTCCTGCCGGTGCCACCGCTGGGCCGGGTGCGCGGAGAGCGGTCCGTTTTCTGGCAGAATAGCCGCAACATCAGGCGTATCGCGAGGAGGCGGCCCCCATGGGCTCACGAGAGTTGCATCCGGACCCGGCCCGGGACGGTGGGGGTGGCGCAACCGCCCCCCACGGCATCGTGGTGGGCGTCGACGGTTCGGACCATGGCCAGTGCGCCCTGGTGTGGGCCGCGCGGGAAGCCCAGCGCCGTCGTCGTCCGCTTCATATCGTCACCGCCTACTCCGTGCCGATCTTCGCCGCGTCCGGCCTGGACGGGGGCTACGCCACCGTGGATGATTCCGTCATCCGCGAAGGCGCCGAAGCCATTGCCCGGCAGGCCCTGGAAAAGGTGGCCGCCTACGACGTGGACGTCAGCTCCTCCGTGGAGAACGGCGACGCCGCCGGCGTCCTGCTGGACATCTCCGAAACCGCGGAACTCCTGGTGGTCGGCACCCGCGGCCGCGGCGGCTTTGTGGGCCGGCTCCTCGGATCAGTCAGCAGTGCCCTGCCCGCCCACGCGAAATGCCCCACGGTGACGGTTCCGTTGTTCTGCTCGGACCGGCTCGGTGAGTCCACGGAGGACCGCCGCGTCAAGGCCGAGCAGGCCAGGTCCGGGCACCGGCCGGTGGAGAACGTGGTGGTGGTTGGCGTGGATGGCTCCGAGCAGGCCCGCGTTGCCGTCCTTGAAGCAGCCGACCAGGCCGAACGCCTTGGCGCGTCCCTCCGCGTGGTCTGCGCCGTTCCCCAGTACAGCGGCTCGCTGGCCTGGGTTCCGGCGCCCATGGACCGGAAGGCACTGTTCGATGACATCCGGGTCACCCTGGAGGCCGGCATGGCCTGGCTCCGCAGCCACTACCCCAACCTGCAGGCCGGCTACGAGCTGAAGGACGGCTCGCCGGTGGACGTGCTCGTCGAGGAAAGCCGGCACGTTGAACTGGTGGTGGTGGGCACCCGCGGACGCGGCGGGTTCACCGGAATGCTCCTGGGCTCAACATCAGACGGGGTGCTCCACCACGCCAAGGGCCCGGTCATGGTGGTCCCGGACCGGGAGGACCCCCGCCTGGCCGACCGCGGGCGGTTCGGACCCATCCTGGGCGACGCCGCCTAGACCGCGCTTTTCCGGGCAGCCGGCGGGGGACCGCGGACATGACGCAGCAGATGACAGCCGGTGAGGAGCCCGACGGGCTGGTGCGCGGCCTGGGCAGCCTGCACTCAGGGATGCTGGCACTGGTGGGCGGCAAGGCAGCCAACCTAGGGGAGTTGTTGTCCGCCGGGTTGCCGGTTCCGGACGGCTTTTGCCTCACCACCGCCGCGTACCGGCAGGCCATCGGCGCCCCCGATGCCCTGCTTCCCGCGTTGGCAGCGGTTTACGCCACCCTGGAGGAGACGGCAGGGGCCTCCCCTGGGGACCTTCCCGATGTAGCCGGACTGGCCGCAACGGCACGGGCAGCAATACTTGCAGCTCCGGTACCGGCAGCCGTAGCCCGCGCCGTGGAGCAGGCCTATACGGCACTGGGTCCCGGCGTCGCGGTGGCAGTGAGGTCCTCGGCCACCGCTGAAGACCTCCCCTTCGCCAGCTTCGCCGGCCAGCAGGACACCTTCCTGAACGTCGTGGGAGTGCCCGCGGTGCTGGACGCCGTCCGGAGATGCTGGGCGTCGCTGTGGACGGAGCGGGCAACCGCGTACCGGGCAAGCCTCGGAATCGACCCGGCAGCCGTGTCGCTCGCGGTGGTGGTCCAGCGGATGGTGGACGCCCAGACCGCGGGCGTGATGTTCACGGCGAATCCCCTCACCGGCAGCCGCCGGCAGGTAGTCATCGACGCCAGCCCCGGCCTTGGCGAGGCCGTGGTCTCCGGCGCCGTCAATCCGGACCACTTCGTGGTGGACGCCCTGACCGGCAGGGTGCTGGAACGGAAACCCGGCGATAAGGGTGTGGAGATACGGCCGGTTGCCGGCGGCGGGACCGAAATCCGCCACGTGCAGGCCGCCCAGGGCATCGCATGCCTTCCGGACAGCCAGGTGGCTGGCCTGATGCGGTTGGGGCTGCAGGCCCAAGGGCATTTCGGTGCCCCGCAGGACATCGAGTGGGCCGTCGACGGCGCGGATGGGCTGTGGCTCACGCAGTCCAGGCCCATCACCACGCTCTACCCGGTCCCGGAAAGCAACGGTGCTGCCGGCAGGGTTCCGCAGGCAGCGTCCGCCGTTGGGGGGACCAGGGCCTACCTCTGTTTCAGCCTCGCGCAGGGACTGACGCGGCCGCTGACGCCCATGGGCCTGGCTGCAGTGCGCCTCATCGCTTCCTCCGTCGCCACCGCAGCCGGCTTCCCTGTTCCCGATCCACGGGAAGGGCCGTCCCCCTACGCCGAGGCGGGTCAGCGGATTTACGTCGACTTCACCACTCCCATCCGCAGCACCGTTGGCCGGCGGCTCGTTCCCCGGGTCTTCGACATCATGGAGGCACGGACGGCAACCGTCATGCGGCAGTTGTTCGAGGACCCAGCTTTTTCGGTGACCACCAGGTCACCCCTCGGGCTGCTGCGCCACGTCGGACCCGCGGCAATCCGCACAGAGGTTCCCGCCACCTTCCTCCGTGCGCTGGTCCGCCCCGGTGCGGCCCTCCGCCGGCTGGACCGCTTCACCCGGACGTTCGAGGTGTCCCTGGCTCCCGGCGGCGCAGCCGGCGCCCTGGCCCGCCTGGACCACGCCGAGTCCCTCGTGGGATCGCGCCTGTTCCTCATTGTTCCGGCCATCCTCCCCCTTCCGGCCCTGGGCTTCGCGATGCTCGGCGTTGCCGGAAAGCTCGTGGGCGGCGATGCGTGGGACGGGCTGCAGCCGGTGATCCGCGGCCTGCCCAACAACGTCACCACGGAAATGGACCTGGAATTGTGGCACCTGGCGCAGGCGATCCAGGAGGACGCCGAATCACGCACCGCACTGATGGCCCGCGATCCCGCCGCCCTCGCAGCCGCTTTCCAGGCCGGCGAGCTGCCGGCGCGCCTGGACGCGGGCCTCGCCAGGTTCCTGGACAGATACGGCCACCGGGCTGTCGGCGAGATAGACGTCGGACTGCCCCGGTGGTCGGAGGAACCGGACCACATCCTGGGCATCCTCGCCAACTACCTCCGGCTGGACGACCCCGCCCTGGCACCGGACGCCCAGTTCAGCAAAGCCGCCGAGGACGCAGAAGCGCAGGTTGACCGGCTCGTGGCCCGGGCCGCTGCCCGCAGCAGGATCCGGGGACGGCTGGTGCGTGCCGCACTCCGGCGGGCGCGCATGTTCGCCGGCCTGCGGGAGCTGCCGAAGTACCAGCTGGTGCTTGGCCTTGGGGAAGTCCGCCGGCAGCTGCTCCTGGTGGGTACCGAACTGGAACAGGCAGGCACGGTGGAACGGCGGGACGACGTGTTCTTCCTCGATTTCGCGGAGGTCCGCCAGGCATTGACCCGAACAACCGCGGGCAACCCGGCGCCTGCCCCTGACCTGAAAGCACTCGTGGCGGCCCGGCGCCAGGACTACGCCCTGGAGCTCAGGCGCCGGCACATCCCCCGGGTGCTGCTTTCGGACGGCACCGAACCCGAGGCGGTGCGGGCCGCCGGAACCGCCGCGAACGGAATCGGGCCCAACGGAAACCTGGCCAACGGGACCCTGGCCGGCAGCCCGGCCTCGGCCGGGACGGTGACCGCTGCGGCGCGGGTCATCCTGGATCCCGTCGGAGCGCGCCTGGAGCCGGGCGAGATTCTGGTTGCACCGTCCACGGACCCTGGCTGGACTCCGCTGTTCCTGACGGCAGGAGGACTGGTGATGGAGATGGGCGGACCCAACTCCCATGGCGCCGTCGTGGCCAGGGAATACGGCATCCCCGCAGTTGTTGGCGTGGCGGACGCCACCGCCCTGATCAGCACGGGCCAAAAGATAACGGTCGACGGCGGCGCGGGAACGGTCGTGCCGGAACGCACCGGTACGCCGCAAAACGGGAAAGTTCCCAAGGGCACGGACCCACCTGCACGGGCGTAGTCTTGATCCATGGGCTCCAACAGGCTGGATTCCAGCGGACCGTTCCAACACGTACAGGTGCAACGAAACAGCACAAGGCGCAGGATGTGGCTGCGGTGGCTGCCCGCCGTCGCGGCTCCGGTGGCCATTGCCTCCGGCGCCCTGATCGGGTCTCTTCCGGCCGGCGCCAGCAACCCACTGCCAACCAAGACACCTGCCGAGGTCCTGGAACTGGCGGCCAGCCACCAGGTGCGCACGTTCTCCGGGACAGTTGAGCAGTCCGCTGAACTGGGACTGCCGGAACTCCCGGCTGCCGGCAAGCCGTCCGGGTCTGCGTCCGGACCTGCCTCGGCCGGCAGCGTGGCGTCGGTGATCGAGCTGTTGTCAGGCAAGCACACCGCGCGCATCTACGTGGACGGCAAGGACAACGCCCGTGTGCAGGTGATGGACCAACTGGCCGAACGGGACGTGGTCCGCCACGGCAGCGACGTCTGGCTCTACTCCTCAAAGGACAACTCGGCAGCCCACCTGTCCCTGCCCGCGCACACCCAGGACCCTGCCCACACAGAGGATCCTGCGCTTCCGAACGACGCGCACGGCGCACCCGGGATGCACACTCCCGCTGAACTGGCCCAACAGTTCCTGTCGAAGGTGGACCCCAGCACCGCCGTTTCCGTGGGCCCGGACGTTTCCGTTGCAGGGCGCGCCGCCTACAACCTGCTGATCGAGCCCCGCACGGACGCAACATTGGTAGGCAAGGTGGCCATCGCCGTCGACGGTGCCAGCGGGATGCCGTTGTCAGTCCAGGTGACCGCGCGCGGCGCGGATAAGCCTGCCTTCGCGTCCGGGTTCACCAGCTTCTCGCTGGACGCGCCGGACCCGTCAGTCTTCGCCTTCACCCCTCCGCCGGGCAGCACCGTCAAGGAACTCCCGGTACCGGACAAATCCCACGATCCCGCCAAATCCCATGACCCCGCCGATGCCCATGGCCCGGGCGCCATGCACGGTGGTGCCAAGGGGAATGTCTCCATAACCGGCACCGGCTGGGAGACGGTGGTGGGCACGGCGGCTGGATCCGCTGCGGCGGCCGCACCACTGCTCCAGGACCCGCTGTTGTCCCAGGCCGCCGTCGCCGTACCCGGTGGCCGGCTGCTGTCCACGGCCCTGCTCAACATCCTGATCACCGACGACGGCCGGATCTTCGCGGGAATGGTGCCGCCGGAGAGGCTGCAGGCCGCAGCAGCAGCGGCCCGGTAGGCCTTGGACGGGCGGGGGAGTGGCAACCGGGCCGGCCCTGGCGCGGTGACTGACAACCTGGTGATTGAGACGCGGGGCCTCACCAAGCACTTTGGCCAGCAGGCCGCCGTCGACAACGTGGACCTTGCCGTCCCACACGGGACGGTCTTCGGGTTCCTGGGCCCCAACGGCTCCGGCAAGACCACCACCATCCGCATGCTGCTGGGGTTGGCAGCGGCGTCCGCAGGAACGGTGAACCTGCTGGGCCAGGAGATGCCGCAAAGGCTCCACGAGGTGTTGCCGCGCGTGGGCGCCTTGGTGGAAGGCCCGGCCTTTTACCCTTTTCTGTCCGGCGCCGCCAACCTCCACCGGCTGGACTCCGCCAGCCCGCATTCAGTGCCCGCCACGCGCAAAGCCCGCGTGCAACAGGCCCTGGAGCGCGTAGGCCTGGAGCACGCGGCGGGGAAACGCGTGCACGCATACTCCCTGGGAATGAAGCAGCGGCTGGGTATAGCCAATGCCCTGCTCTCACCCCGGGACCTGCTGGTGCTGGACGAGCCCACCAATGGGCTGGATCCGCAGGGCACCCGCGAAGTGCGCAACCTGGTGCGCTCCCTGGCACACCAGGGCACCACTGTTTTCGTGTCCAGCCACCTGCTGGCCGAGGTGGACCAGATGTGCACCCACGCTGCCGTCATGAGCGCGGGAAAGCTCGTGGCACAGGGTCCCTTGGCCGAGCTGCGGCAGGCCGGAAGCACCCGCCTGCGGTTGGTAACGCCCGACGGCGGCGCGGCGCGGCAGGTCTTGGCAGGGCTGGGGCTGGCACCCGGCCCGGGGGACCAGGAGGCACAGGCTTCCCAGCGCGCACAGCTGGATGGGGAGACCATTGTTGCGGCGATGGGTGCCGCCGCCGGGCAGCCTGCCGTGCTCCCGGAGGATGTTGTGGCGCACCTGGTGCAGGCCGGCGTCCGCGTCCGGGGCTTCGCCGTCGAGCGTGAAAGCCTTGAAGACCGCTTCGTTGCCCTGACCGGGGAAGGATTCGACGTTGCCCAGTAGCGTTCCCGCGGACATACCGGAAACCGCCAAAGCCACCCGGACGGCCGCCGCGCCGCGCGGCCCGGGACTGTCCCTTCTGGGGTCCGAGCTTAAGGTGCTGTTCGGGCGCCGGCGGACCTGGGCGCTGCTCCTGGCGCTCGCCGCCATCCCGGTCCTCATTGCCGTGGCCGTGAAGGTTTCCTCTGCGGTCCCACCGGGGCGGGGTCCTGCGTTCCTCGACCGGATCACCCAGAACGGGCTGTTTGTGGCCTTCACCGCCATGCTGGTCTCCGTCCCGTTGTTCATGCCGCTCGCAGTGGGGGTGGTGGCGGGGGACACGATCGCCGGGGAGGCCAACCTGGGGACCCTCCGGTACCTCCTGGTGGCGCCGGCAGGGCGGGTGCGGCTCCTGTTGGTCAAGTATGCGGGGGCGCTGGCCTTCTGCATCGTGGCTCCGCTCACCGTTGGATTGGCGGGCGCGGCGATTGGTGCGGCGCTGTTCCCGGTCGGCCCGGTGACACTGCTCTCCGGCGGGGTGGTCCAGCCCGCCGAGGCTGCCCTGCGGATAGTGCTCATCGCCGCCTACCTGGCGGTGTCGCTGGCCGGGCTGTCGGCGATCGGACTGTTCCTGTCCACCATGACGGTGGTTCCCGTTGGGGCGATGGCCGCAACGGTGGTGGTCTCGGTGGTTTCGCAGGTCGCGGACCAGCTTCCGCAGTTGGACTGGCTGCACCCGTGGCTCTTCAGCCACTACTGGCTTGGTTTCGCCGACATGCTCCGCCAGCCCGTGGTGTGGGATTCCTTCCTGGACAATGCCCTGCTCCAGGCCGGCTACGTGGCAGTGTTCGGCGCGCTCGCCTATGGCCGCTTCGTCACCAAGGACATCCTGAGCTGACGACGGCGGCGGGAGCCTTCAGGTTCCGCCGCGCGCCCAGTGCGCTGGTCAGTAGCGGGCGGCGTACGGATACAGGTCCATGCCCACCATTGAGCTGATGCTGGAAACCATGATGCCTTCCTGCGGGTTCAGCGCCTGCACCACCTGGCCGTTCCCCAGATAGATGGCCACATGGTAGAAGTTCGGCGCGGAACCCCAGACCAGCAGGTCGCCGCGGCGGGCCTGGGAGATGGGAACGTGGACCGGGGCGGCGGCATACTGCTGGGATGCGGTGCGGGGAAGGTAGGTTCCGGCCGCAGCGAAGGCATTCTGCACCAGGCCCGAGCAGTCAAAGCCGTACACGCCCGTGCCGCCCCACTGATAGAAGTACGGCGCGCCCACCTTCCCCAGGGCAACCGAAATGGCTGCCTCATACGTGCCCGAGCCAGTGGGAGGCGCGGGGGCCGGAGCCGGAGCTGGAGCCGGGGCCGGGGCGGGCGCCGGTGCCGGAGCAGGGGCTGGCGCAGGGGCAGGCGCGGCGGGTGCAGGTGCCGGGGCTGCCGGAGCAGGAGCCGGCGCCACTGGGGCCGGAGCCGGAGCAGCAGGCGCTGGACCGGCCGGTGCGGGGGCCGGCGCTGCAGGGGCCATGTCCTGGCCGCCGCCGTTCCGTGCGGTGGGCCGGTTTTGGGCGGCGTTGTCCTGGGCTGACTTCTCCTGCGCTGCCTTGTCCTGCTCTGCCTTCTCCCGGGCTGCCTGGTCCGCGGCAGCGGACAAGGCAGCAAGGCGTGCCTCTTCGCGTTGCCGGTCAAGGGCATCCACCCTGGCCGATTCGAGCGCCACAGTCGTGTTGCGGAGCTGGGCCAACTGGTCCACCAGGATGGTCCGCTGTGCCTTGGCATCGGCAACGGCTTTGACCTGCGCGGCGTTGGCCTGTTCCGCCTGGGACTTCCGTTGCTCGGCCGTCTTTGCAGCGTCATCGGCGGCTTTGGTGGCGTCCTCTGCGGCGGCGGTCAGGGAACGGTAGGCCGTGGCGGCAGCGTCCGCAGCCTCAAAGGCCCGGCTGCGGCTGGCAGAAAGCGCCTCAAGCGTGGCGGCCTGCTGCAGGCTTTCGCTGCCGCTGGCCAGCGTTCCCAGGGTGGGGTTCAGGCCGCCATTGCGGTACAGGTCACCGGCGAGCTGTCCCACCTGCTTCCGGGTTTTGTCCTGCTGGTCGCGCGCGGAAGAGGCCTTGGCAGCCGCAACTGACGCCGCTTCGGTCCGCTGCTGCAGCTCCACGAGCGCCTCGCTGTAGGAGTTGTTGGCCTGCATGGCCACCGCGAAGGCTGCCTGTTGGGCTGTGGAGGCATCCGCCAGAATGCGCTCAATCGCGGTGACCTGGTCCGCCGTCGCGGCTTCACTGGCTTTGGCTGCTGCGATATCGTCCGGCGAGGGAATCGCTGGCGACGCCGGAAAGGCCACGCGGGCCGATGGCGCCGGTACCGCGAGTGCGGGTGTTGCCGCGGATGCAAAGAGTACGACGGCGGCGCACAGCGCAGCCGTCCTGCGGCCGGATCCGGGTAAAGCCATCTGCAGAGACCTCGCAACGGTAAGACTGGGAGTGAGGTTCTGGATGCGGCACGACCGTGCCCCTCAGCTGCTCGCCAGCAGTCCGAGGCTACGTGACCTTTTGCACATTGGCAACAACAGTCACATCAATAACATAAACCACAAGCGTGTCATTTTCCTGTGAATTCCACGGGTGTGTCGGGGTCAGGCGTGTTGATGTTCCTCGTGCTCGGAGTGGCTCGCAGGCTCCAGCTGGAAGGTGCAGTGGTCGGTATCGAAATGGGAACCCAGGCACGTGATCAGCTTGTCCAGCAACTGGTCGGCGCCCCGTGCGTTGAGCACGCCGTCCTCCACCACCACATGGGCCGAGAAGACGGGGACACCGGATGTGATGGTCCAGATGTGGATGTCGTGGACATCGGTCACGCCGGCAACCGAGAGGATGTGCTCGCGGATCATTTGCACCTCCACGCCCTTCGGACTGGCCTCCAGCAGGACATCCACCACGTCGCGCAGCAGGCTCCAGGCCCGCGGCAGGATCATCAGCGCGATAAGGACGGAAGCGATGGTGTCCGCTGCCTGGAAGCCGGTGGCCATGATGACGACGGCGGCAATGATGACAGCCACCGAGCCCAGGAGGTCGCCCAGCACCTCCAGGTAGGCGCCACGGATGTTCAGGCTTTCATCCTGCGCCCCACGCAGGATCAGCAGCGATATCAGGTTCGCCACGGCGCCGAGGATGGCCGCAAACAGCATGATGTCCGTCTGCACTTCCGGCGGTGCCCCGAACCGGCGGATGGCCTCCGTGAAGATCACCACGGAGATCACGATCAGGATCAGTGCATTCGCCAACGCCGCGAGCACCTCTGCCCGCTGGTAGCCGTAGGTCCGCTGGTCGCTCGCCGGACGGCCGGCGATCCAGGCGGCAAGCAGGGCGATGGTGACGCCGGCCGCGTCGGAGAGCATATGGCCGGCGTCCGCGAGCAGGGACAGCGAACCGGACAGCACCGCTCCCACGATCTGGATGAGGACGACGCCGAGCGTGATCCCCAGGACGGCCACCAGCCGTTTCCGGTGCCGCCCGGTGGCGGTGATTCCGTGGCTGTGGCTGTGGTCGTGTCCCATGCTTACAAGGCTAGCCCCAGCCCAGCTCGTGCAGCCGGTCATCGGAAATGCCGAAGTGGTGCGCGATTTCATGGACCACCGTGACGGCCACTTCGTGGATCACGTCCTCCCGGGAGGCGCAGATTTCCAGGATGGGTTCGCGGAAAATGGTGATCCGGTCGGGAAGGGAACCGGCGTCCCACCATGAATCGCGTTCGGTCAGCGGGACGCCTTCATACAGCCCCAGCAGGACGGTGTCCGGATCTTCCCCCGGGCCGGGCACGTAGTCGTCGTCGATGAAAACTGCCACGTTGTCCATGGCACGGGCCAGCCGGTCCGGGATACTGGCCAGGGCATCCTCGACGGCCACCTCGAATTCGTCAGGGGTCATGGTGAACCCGGAAGGTTCGTGCGGGCCGTCGGGAACGATGGGCAGTCCGGGCGGGAGGCTGGCTGGCATACCCCGACTCTAGCGCCCGGGCCGCTGCCCGGGTGCCCGCGTCCTGCGCCGGGTCAGCCCCACGCCCACCAGGCACACCAGCCCGCCCACCAGTCCCCAGGCGGTGGGGATTTCACCGAGCAGCAGCCAGGAGATGAGCACCGTGGTCCCGGGCACCAGGTAGGTGGTGGCGGCCAGCTTCCCGGCGTCCACCAGGGACAGTGCGTAAGCCCAGGTGGTGAAGGCAATGGCCGTGGGAAAGACGCCCAGGTACGCCAGTGCCCAGGTGGCCTCCGGGGGAGCGGCCTGCACTTCGGCCGCCAACTGCCCGGCGAACGGCAGGCAGCAGGCCGCGCCCACGATGATGCCGAACCAGGTGGCCTGCGCCGCCGGAAACTTCCGCACCACCGGCTTCTGGATGACGACGCTGACTGCGGCGAGCACCGCCGCGAGGAGGCAAAGCGCCACGCCTGCCAGGTCCGCCGTCGAACTTTCCCCGGGGCTGCGCGGCTGTCCGGAACCCAGGGCGATCAGTGCAACACCCGCGAAGGCCACCGTGCTGCCGATGAGCAGCCAGCGGGGAAAGCCCTCCTTGAGGAAGATGCCGGCCATGATGGCCACCAGGATCGGGTTGACGTTGATCAGCAGGGCGCTGGTGCCGGCATCAAGGATGTGTTCGGCGGCGTTCAGGGCAACGTTGTAGCCGCCGAACCACATCACGCCATAGGCCAGGATGGGCAGCCATTCGCGCCCCCTGGGCAGCACCCGGCTCCTGAGCAGCTGCGGCACCACCAGGAACGCGAGGACGACGGCGGCGACCGCCAGCCTGCCGAGCGTCAGGGATCCGGGGGAGAAGTGCGGCCCGATGGCGCGGATGCCGACGAACGCGGAGGCCCACAGCACCACGGTAACCACCATGGCCGCCACGCCAAGGGCCTTCACGGGCGTGGGTGCTGCGGCGGGGGAAGCCAGGGGCTGGCGGGCGGGGCTGGTGGAAGGCATGAGTCAAATGTACGGCTGCTGCAGGCACCGAACTGGCGGAAATCGGCCATGTGGGTGCCCGCGGGCTAGGATGCGGACCATGTTCTCTCCTTCGGCTCCCGGCCGTGACACCCCGCGCCTTGTCAGGAAGATCATCTGGATCGCCTTGGCTCTCATCGTCCTGGGCGGCGTTGCCTGGTACGCCATCTTTGCCGCAACGAAGCCCCAGCAGGCGGCGCCTCCGGCCGCGGGTGCTGAGCAACTGGTTCGTGCCGACAGCCACCGCCTCACTGCGCCTGCCGAGGAGAAGGCCCAGCTGGTGGAGTTCCTGGACTTCGAGTGCCCGTCCTGCGGTGCAGTCCATCCTTTCGTGGAGGAGCTCAAGGCGGAGTTCGGGGACAGGATTACTTTCGTCAACAGGTACTTCCCGCTTTCTGCGCACCCCAATTCCGGCCAGGCTGCCCTGGCGGCGGAAGCGGCCGCGCAGCAGGGCCAGTACCAGCAGATGGCCGCCAAGCTTTTCGAAAACCAGTCTCAGTGGGCCGGCAGCCAGCAGTCCCAGGCGCCGCTGTTCCGCACCTACGCCGGGCAGCTGGGGCTGGACCTGGCGCAGTTCGATGCCGTCGTGGCCGACCAGAAGACCGAGGACCGCATCCTGGCCGACATCGCGGACGGCAACGCCCTCGGCGTCACCGGCACACCCACGTTCTTCCTCAACGGTGAGAAGCTCACGCTGTCCACCAAGGCGGACTTCCGCCAGAAGCTGGCAGACGCCGTCAAGTAGCGGCGGTCAGCCCCGCCGACGCTGCCCCGAAGCGAGGCCGCCCTACTTCGTGGCGGCCCAGGCAAGAAGCTTGTCCACCGGCCAGGTGGTGATGATCCGGTCTGCCGGAACGTTGTTGCGGGCTGCCCGTTCGGCACCGTACTGCAGGAAATCCAGCTGTCCCGGTGCGTGGGCATCGCTGTCAATCGAGAACAGGCACCCGGCGTCCAGTGCCAGCTGGATCAGGGCATCGGGCGGGTCCTGCCGCTCCGGGCGGGAATTGATCTCAACGGCAACGTTGTGTTCCGCGCACGCTGCGAAGACTTCCTTGGCGTCGAATTCCGACGGCGGCCGCGTCCCGCGCGAGCCCTCAACGAGCCGTCCCGTGCAATGGCCAAGGACGTTGGTCTGCGGAGACCGGATGCCCCCGAGCATGCGGGTGGTCATGGTTTTCCGGTCCGCACGGAGCTTCGAGTGGACGCTGGCCACCACGATGTCCAGGCGGTCCAGCAGCTCCGGGTCCTGGTCCAGGCTGCCGGATTCCAGGATGTCCACCTCGATGCCCGTCAGCAGCCGGGTGGCCCCGCCGTTGCTGTTGATGCCTGCCACCACGTCCAGCTGCTCCCGCAGGCGCCCGGCGGACAGCCCGTTGGCGATGGTGAGGTTGGGGGAGTGGTCAGTCAGGGCCAGGTATTCGCGGCCCAGCACCTCAGCGGCCGCCACCATCAGCTCAATGGGGGAGCCGCCGTCGGACCATTCGCTGTGGCTGTGCAGGTCGCCACGCAGCGCCGCCCGGAGCTCCGTTCCGCCCGATGCCAGCGGCTGGGCACCCTTCTCCCTGAGGTCCGCCAGGTAGTCAGGGACCTGTCCGTCCACGGCCTGCCGGATCACCGCGTAGGTCCGGTCGCCGATTCCCTTCATGGATTTGAGCCGGCCGCTCCGGGCGCGTTCGGCTACTTCCGCGGGGCCGAGGGGGCTGATGGCGGCGGCCGCCTTCCGGAAAGCCTGGACCTTGAACGTGGCCGCGCGTCCGCGCTCCAGCCAGAAAGCGATCTCATTGAGCGCGTCGACGGCATCCATCCGTCTATCTTGACCCGTCCCGGGGCCAAACGGCGGGGTTTTTCACCGATTTTGGAATATTCCCGGTTAGCCCCTATAGTTTTAGAGTCCAGTTCGGAGAAACGCAGAGGACAAAGACGGAAAGCCCCGCTTGACGCCTTTTATTTTGTTCCGAACGGGTTCTGGCCCCCATCGTCTAGCGGCCTAGGACACCGCCCTTTCACGGCGGCGGCACGGGTTCGAATCCCGTTGGGGGTACGCAAGGAACTGGTCAAACAGGCTAAAAAAGTCTGGTAGGCTGGAAGCCTTGAAAAAAGCGGTAGAGATACTGCAAAAGCAAGAAACGCAAGGCCCTGTAGCGCAGTTGGTTAGCGCGCCGCCCTGTCACGGCGGAGGTCGCGGGTTCAAGTCCCGTCAGGGTCGCTCTGATTGTTGGAAGAAATTCCGGCTGTCATGGTGACTAGTCACCTAGGCTCTGTAGCTCAGTTGGTAGAGCGTTCGACTGAAAATCGAAAGGTCACCGGATCGACGCCGGTCGGAGCCACCACTGGGAAGCATCAGTTCTTCGGAACTGGTGCTTTTCTGCTTTAACACCGGTTCGGGCAACCTTGACCAGGCTTCGCCTCTGCCCCTGACGCGGCCTTCCGCCACGTATGAGTGTCCGCCCTGTGGCTAACGCAACATCGCAGCCACCGTCGAAAGAAATCTTTGGGCACCCAACGAAACATTTGACCCCTGCCGACGGGGTGTGGCACGCGCGCGCAATGGCTTGCGTAAGCGCTTGCACTCTACTGGGCGGTAACCGGTTCCGGCTCCCGAAACAGGGTTTGAAGTGCTCCCTCCACCCCGTCTACGGTTGAGCGCGGCCGGAGGACAGCATGCTTTCCATCGGCCGGACAGGCCCTACCCAGGCCTGAACCCCCACAACACAACGGCGTCCCGGATGACGCCAGAGGTGTTGCCGGGGCCGCGGTTGGTTTCGGGGTTATGGGCACACGCCCGCCTTCCACGAAAAGTTACAACTCCGCGAGAAGAGCAAGACATGCACAAGCACCCCCAACACCGGCTGCTGCGGTGGCGCACCGGCGCCGCAGCGCTGGCGGCAACCCTGGCCGCCTCGGCCTTCCTGGCCGTCCCCGCGGCACAGGCCAACGAGCCTTCCGACCCGCCTGCCGTCCAGCAGATGCCGGCCCCCGCCCCAGGCTTCCCCCTGCCCACGCAGCACACGCAGCAGGCCTTCGACCCGGCGTCGGACTTCACCTCCAAGTGGACCCGCGCAGACGCCCGGCAGATCATGGCACAGAGCGACTCCACCGTCGCCCCGGGCGCGAACTCCATGAGCCCGGACGTCACCATGCCGGAAATCCCGCAGGACTTCCCCGCCATGAACGACGACGTCTGGGTCTGGGACACCTGGTCCCTGACGGACGAAAACGCCAACCAGATCAGCTACAAGGGCTGGGACGTCATCTTCTCCCTGGTCGCTGACCGGCACGCCGGTTACGGCTTCGACCAGCGCCACTGGAACGCCCGGATTGGCTACTTCTTCCGGAAGACCAACGCGGACCCGGCCAAGGACAAGTGGAACTACGGCGGACACCTGTTCCTGGACAACACCTCCATCGGCAACACCGAATGGTCCGGTTCCACGCGCCTGATGCAGGGCAACCACGTGAACGTCTTCTACACGGCCACCACGTTCTACGATGTGGCCGAGCGGAACGCCGGCGGCGGCGGAATCGCCCCGGACGCTGTGATCGCCAAGGCGCTGGGAAACATCCACGCCGACCAGACCGGCGTCACGTTCGACGGGTTCCAGCACACCAAGCTGCTGGAACCGGACGGAAAAATGTACCAGACCAAGGCGCAGAACGCCGGGTTCGCATTCCGGGACCCCTACACGTTCGTGGACCCGGCCCACCCCGGGAAGACGTACATGGTCTTCGAAGGCAACACCGCAGCAAAGCGCGGCGACTACCAGTGCAAGGCCGAGGACCTGGGCTACCGCCCCGGTGAGCCCCATGCGGAAAGCGTAACGGACGTCCAGAACAGCGGCGCCTACTTCCAGACAGCGAACGTGGGGCTGGCAGTGGCGGACAACAAGGACCTGACCAAGTGGTCCTTCCTTCCGCCCATCCTTTCCGGCAACTGCGTGAACGACCAGACGGAGCGTCCGCAGATCTTCATCCAGAATGAAAACGGCAAGAACAAGTACTACCTGTTCACCATCAGCCACCAGTTCACCTACGCGGCAGGCATGCGCGGTCCCGACGGCGTGTACGGCTTCGTGGGCGACGGCATCCGCTCGGACTACCAGCCGATGAACAACAGCGGCCTGGCCCTGGGTTCGCCCACGGACCTGAACCTTCCGTCCGAGTCCCCTGAGGCACCCACCCCGAACCAGAACGGCCGGCAGTTCCAGGCATATTCGCACTACGTGCAGCCCGGCGGCCTGGTGCAGTCCTTCATCGACAACGTCAACGGCGTCCGCGGCGGCTCCCTGTCACCGACCGTGAAGATCAACTTCCGCAACGGTGTGTCCCAGGTGGACAGGAACTTTGGCCGGAACGGCCTGGGCCCGTTCGGCTACCTGCCCACCAATGTAAGGGTTGGCGGCGAAGGCCTCTACAAGTAGGTCCTCACGCACCAGCGGCTGGTCGCCGCACGTGATCCAGGCGGGGAGCCCCCAGGGGCTTCCCGCCTGGTTCCTTTTAACCGGCGCGGAATTACCCCGGCGCGGAACGCCATATGCGATGCGGCCCGCCCGCGGGGTTTTCCAGCCCATGTGCCGCAGCCTGGTTATAGGGTGGAACCAACAGAAGGGGGAGTGCCTGATGGAATACCAGAACCCGCAACCCGTGGTGCCAAGCCGTCCTGCCGCCAGTCCGGCTCCCGGTCCGGGACGGACCGTAATTTCCGAGACCGCCGTGGCAAAAGTGGCGGGGATCGCCGCGCGCTCGGTCCCCGGCGTCTACTCCCTCGGTTCGGGTCCGTCCCGTGCCCTGGGCGCCATCCGTGATGCGGTCGGAAGTTCCGATCATGCCGCCGGCGTCCACGCGGAAGTGGGCGAAACGCAGGTAGCCGTGGATATCACCCTGGTGGCCAGCTACGGAACGCCCCTGCACGCCCTGGCCAATGATGTCCGGGCCGCCGTTTACCGGGCAGTTGAAGAACTCGTGGGGCTGCAGGTTATCGAGGTGAACGTCGAAATCACGGACGTCTACGTGCCGCCGCCCGTCAAGACCACCGCGCCGGTTGCTCCCGAACGGGAGGCGCTGCTGTGAACCTCACCGTTGCAGGCACGGCCATGGGCGCGTTCGTGGCATTCATGTCCCTGCAGTTCGGGCTGTGGGGCTTTCTCGTTTCCCTACTTTTCATGGCCATCGGGGCGCTCCTGGGCCGTGCCGCCGAAGGCAAGCTGGACCTGCGCGGCATATTCGATGCCATCACCGGCCGGCGCTCCTCCTCATGAGCTCGCCCGCGCCCGTTGTGCGTGGGCAGGCGCTCAGCGGCCATAACCGGATCAGCACCCAGGCGTTGACCAGCCTTGCCAAGGCGGCTGCGGCGCAGGCGCTGGGAGTCGACGCCCAGGACGTGCGCGCGGACTGGACGGACGACGACGGCCTGCTGGCCTTGTCCCTCGTCACTCCCATCAGCATCCCGCCTTTGCAGTCCGTGGTGCTGGACGCTGCCAGGGTCGGGATCGCCGGCGGATCCATCTGGGACCGCACGGTGAAGGCCAAGGAAAGCATCCTGGCGAGGGTCTCGGAACTGAGCGGCTCGCAGTTGAGCCGGGTGGACATCCGCGTCAGCGGGGCAAAGATCAGTACAGGAGGGCGGGTACGGTGAGCAGCAGCGTGGAAAGCCGCCGGGCCAACAGCGGATCCCGGAGAAGCAACGGCCCGGACATGCGCAGGGTGGTCTACCGCGAAACCCATTCCTCCAGGGCCGTGGTGTCGGTCGTGGCCGCCGTCCTGGTCCTGGTGCTGGCCGGCTACGGCGTCCTCGAGTCCGGCGTTCACGCCGTGGGGCAGCCCGCCTGGTTGATCGAGCCGCAGGTGGCTGCCCAGCGCATCGTCGACCTGCCCGCCGGAATCCCCCCGCTGCTGCTGGCGGCCATCGGCGGTGTGCTGGCCATGCTGGGCCTGGTTTTCCTGCTCAACGGAATCCTTCCCGGGAAACGTGCCCGCCATCTCCTGGCCGGCGCCCCGGGCGAGGGACTCCCGGCCGTGGTGGTGGATGACGAGGTCGTCGCCTCCTCGATCGCCCGGCGCGCGCGGCTGGCCGCCAACGTCACCCCCGACCAGGTCATGGTGGTTGTCTCCCAGCGCCAGGTGCTGGTGAACGTCCGGCCAACCTCCGGTGTACCCGTGGACGCGGACCGTGTCCTTGGCGCGGTGCGGGATGAGCTGGACCAGATGCTGCTGGAGCCGGCCCCTGTTCCGCGCGTCAATGTGACCCCGACCGGGGTGATCGGAGCATGAACAGCACCCCGGCACTGCTCAACCGCATCCTGCTCACCGTGCTGGGCCTGATCCTGCTGGGCACCGGACTCCTCCTGGTGCTGCTGGCAACTGTGCCCCCGGTGGGCTCCTGGTGGCATTCCTGGTCCGGCGGAGCCTGGGAGGGTGTCAGCCGGCTGTTCGACTCCACCCGGTTCCCGGGCCGGCCGGAGAGCTGGCTGTGGATCGTCGTGGCGCTGGCGCTCCTGGCACTGATGGGGCTCATGGTTGCCTGGATCGCCCAGCAAGGCAAGGGCCGGTCAAACCTGCTGGCCGCGGAATACGATCCCGGAGAGATCCCCGGGGACGTCCGGATCGGCGGCGGGGTGGCCGAGCAGGCCCTCCGGCAGGCCCTTGAAGGACGGCCGGACCTGGCAGGCGCCACCGTCACCACCTACGACGTGAAAGGTTCCCCGGCGTTGAAGGTCCGGCTCCTGCCACGCCAAGGGGTGGCCCCGCACCTGCTCGCAGCCGAGGTCTCCGGGCTCCTGGACGCCCTGGAGTCCGTTGTGGGCAAGGAGATTCCTGTCCTCATCCACATCGGGGCCGGGGCGCGGACACGCTTCAGCCGGGCAGAGCGCGTCCGCTGAACTGCCTCTGCACGGGCAGCCCGGGCACCCTGCTGCTACCGGCCGCCCAGAAGGTACACGGTGCTGTCCACGGGAACCTCCCGCATCGCGGCCCATTCATCGGCCGGTTCGGGACCGCTGGAGAGCGCCACGGTGTAGCCCTCCGGCACAGGGGCGGAGGCGAAGCCCATGTTGGACAGGACCACCACATCCCCGTTCCGGAACGCCAGCAGTCCAGTGTCCGGCGCGTGTTCATCAGTCCATTCCACGCTGCCGCTGCCCATTTGCTGTGCTGACCTGAAGGCCAGCGCTGCCCGGTAGAGCTCAAGGGTTGAGCCCTCCTCGCCATCCTGCTGGTCCGAGGCCAAGGGGCCAAAGCTTTCCGGCTGGGGAAGCCAGGGCCCGGACGCGTTGGCGGAGAGTGCCCCGGAGAATCCGAACCCGGGCTGGTCCTGGACCCACGGCAGCGGGACACGGCAGCCGTCACGCCCGATTTCAGCTCCACCCGTCCGGAAGAATGTGGGGTCCTGCCGGGCGGAGTCGGGAAGCGCAGTGTGCTCGGGAAGTCCCAGTTCCTCACCCTGGTAGAGGTAGGCGGACCCAGGCAGCGCCAGCTCAACCAGCGTGGCGGCACGGGCGCGCGCAAGGCCCAGCGCCGCGTCCGGCTGTTCGTCGGCGGGGCCGATGCCTTTCGGGAACGTCGTGGGATCCTTGAGGCCAAACCGGGTGGTGTGCCGTACGGTGTCGTGGTTGCTGAGGACCCACGTACACGGGGCCCCCACTGATGCTGCCGCTGCCAGGGATGCGTCGATGGCGTCCGCCATGCGCTCGGCATCCCACCCTGCCAGCAGGAAATCGAAGTTGAAGGCCTGCTGCATTTCGTCGGGCCGGACATAGCGGGCAAGGCGCTCGGCCGGTTCCACCCAGGCCTCGGCCACCATCATGCGGTCCCCGCCATATTCGGCAAGGACGCGGTTCCAGTCCCGGTAAATGGCGTGGACCCCGTCCTGGTCGAAAAAGGGCGACGGCGGATACATGGGAGATACTGCCCTGTGGGGTTCCTCGGCATCGGTGTGGGCGTGCGGCGCATCACCGGGCAGGTGGCTTTCCCGGTGGGGTCCGGAGGTTCCCTCCACCATGGCTGCAACGCCCTCCCAGTCCGGAAGCCCTGCCTCCTTCACCAATCCGTGGGCGACGTCCACCCGGAAGCCGTCGGCGCCGCGGTCCAGCCAGAAGCGCAGCACTGAACGCATCTCCTCCTGGACTTCCGGGTTGTCCCAGTTCAGGTCCGGTTGCCGGGTGTCAAAGAGGTGCAGGTACCACTGGCCCGGTGACCCGTCGGCTTCATTCACGCGGCTCCAGGCCGGCCCGCCAAAGATGGATTTCCAGTTGTTGGGAGCCCGGTTGCCGTCGCCGGATCCCGGCACCTCGTCCTTGCCGTCCCTGAAGATATACCGGTCCCGTGCCGGGCTCCCGGGGGCGGACGCCAGCGCCTCCTGGAACCATGCATGTTCATCCGAGGTGTGGTTGGGAACGAGGTCCACAATAACCTTCAGGCCGAGGCGGTGAGCTTCCTGCAACATGGTGTCGAAGTCGGCCAGCGAGCCGAAGAGGGGGTCCACCTGGCGGTAGTCCGCCACGTCGTAACCGCCGTCTGCCTGCGGCGACTTGTAGAAGGGTGAGAGCCAGACGGCGTCCACCCCGAGGGCGCGAAGGTAGGGAAGCCTGCCGGTGACGCCGCCCAGGTCGCCCATGCCATCGCCGTTGCCATCGGCGAACGAGCGGGGGTAGATCTGGTAGACCACGGCGTCGGCCCACCAGGCAGAGGAGGCTGGACGCGGCGCGGGAACGGACGGATCGGGCATTTGGTTCCCCTCTGATAACTTTTTGATGTAAACGCTTGCATTGCAGACAGCAACCTTACTAGTGTGATGGTCACCACATCAACCTCACCTAGCAAGCGCACTGTCGACTTACTTGTCACTCAGCGAGGAGCTTCAAGCTAATGAAAACCCCGAGATTCCTGCTTCCGGCTGCCACTGCCGGCATTCTGGCCCTTACGTTGTCCGCCTGCGGTGGCGGGGGTGGAGGGGGCACCACGGGTGGTGGGGGCAGCGACGCTGACGCCAACCTCGACGGCCGCGGCCCCATCACGTATGTCCAGGGCAAGGACAACAGCAACGTTGTCCGCCCCCTGGTCGATAAGTGGAATGCGGCCCACCCGAACGAAAAGGTCACCTTCAAGGAACAGACCGACCAGGCGGACCAGCAGCACGACGACCTGGTCCAGCACTTCCAGGCCAAGCAGTCCGATTACGACGTCGTGGATGTGGACGTTGTCTGGACCGCGGAGTTCGCAGCGAAGGGCTGGCTGCAGCCGCTGAAGGACAAGATGGCGATCGACACCAGCGCCATGCTCAAGCCCACCGTGGACAGCGCCACGTACAAGGGCACCCTGTACGCGGCTCCCCAGACCTCCGACGGCGGCATCCTGTACTACCGCAAGGACCTGGTCCCCACCCCGCCCAAGACCTGGGACGAGATGATGAGCATGTGCTCCATCGCCAAGGAGAACAACATCGGCTGCTACGCAGGCCAGTTCAGCAAATATGAGGGCCTCACGGTAAATGCTTCCGAGGCCATCAACTCCGCGGGCGGATCCGTCCTTAACAAGGATGGAAAGCCGGACCTGAACACCGCCGAGGCCAAGGCCGGCCTGGGCAACCTGGCGAAGGCCTACGCTGACGGCAACATCCCCAAGGAAGCCATCACGTACAAGGAAGAGGACAGCAGGCAGGCCTTCCAGAGCGGCAAGCTCCTGTTCCTCCGCAACTGGCCGTACGCGTTCAACCTGATCACCACTGAAGGCTCATCCACTGTGAAGGACAAGACCGGCCTGGCAGCCCTGCCGGGCAAGAGCGGCCCGGGTGCCTCCTCGCTGGGTGGCCACAACCTCGCCACCAGCGTCTACTCCAAGAACAAGGCCACCGCGCTCGACTTCATGAAGTTCATGACCTCGGCCGAAACCGAGAAGTTCTACGCCACTCAGGGCTCGCTGGCACCCGTGCTTGGTTCGCTGTATGAGGACCAGGAACTCGTTGCCAAGCTGCCCTACCTGCCGGTCCTGAAGACGTCCATCGAAAACGCCGTACCGCGTCCCGTTACGCCGTTCTACCCGGCTGTCACCAAGGCAATCCAAGAGAACGCCTACTCCGCAATCAAGGGAGAAAAGTCCGTGGAAACCGCACTCTCTGACATGCAGAAGTCCATCGAATCCGCCGGTGCGGGATCGTAGTTCTGCCATGGCAACCGAACTAGGCCCGACGCCGGTCAAGTCACCGGCGTCGGGCGGTACCCCCGTCCATCACGCGCCCAAGGGCGTGGGGGAGGACAACAGGATTGCAAGCCAGGGGCGCTGGGCCTCCTGGCTCCTCGCCCCCACCATCATCGCCCTGGCCGTGGTGATCGTTTACCCGATCATCAGCGCCATCGTCATGTCCTTCCAGAAGGATGCCGGCCTGGATCCGGCCACGGGCCTCTTCACCGCGGGCGGCCCGGCGGGAATTCAGAACTACGTCAACTGGCTGGCGCAGCAGTGTTCGGCGCCGGGCGGCGGAACCGTCGCCTGCCCGCCGGGCACCCTGGGCGGCCAGTTCTGGTCCGCCACGGCCACCACGTTCTTCTTCACGGTGGTAACGGTGGCACTGGAAACCGTCCTCGGTTTCTGGATGGCCATGATCATGGCCCGCACGTTCCGCGGACGCAGCCTGGTCCGCGCCGCCGTGCTGGTGCCCTGGGCCATCCCTACCGCTGTGACGGCCAAGCTCTGGTTCTTTATCTTCGCCTTCGAAGGCATCGCCAACAAGCTGTTCAACACCACTATCCTGTGGACGGGCAGCGAGTGGCCGGCCAAGTGGGCCGTGATCATCGCCGACGTATGGAAGACCACGCCGTTCATGGCGCTGCTGATCCTGGCAGGCTTGCAGATGATCCCGGCAGAAGTCTACGAGGCAGCCAAGGTGGACGGAACCACTGCCTGGCAGCGGTTCCGGCTGATCACGCTTCCGCTGGTCAAGCCGGCCCTCATGGTGGCGATCCTGTTCCGTACGCTGGATGCGCTGCGCATGTTCGACCTGCCGTACATCCTCACCGGCGGTGCCAATAACACCACCACCTTGTCCATCCTGGTGATCAACCAAATCAGGCAAGGCTTCAATGCGGCGGCTGCGCTGTCCACCATCACCTTCATCATCATCTTCCTCGTCGCCTTCATCTTTGTCCGCTTCCTCGGGGCAAACGTGGTTGAGCAGAGTGGCGCCACAGGAAAGGGGAAGAAATGACCACGGCAACAGCAGACGCCTCGGCACTCCGGGCCCGCCAGGACAAGGGCCGCAAGGCTGCGCAGAACCGGGAAAAGTGGGCGCAGGGGCGGACCTACCTGAGCGCCGCCATCATCCTGCTCTGGTGCCTGGCACCGGCGTACTGGATGGTGGTCACCGCGTTCCGCGAGGTGGGCTTCACGTACGACACCTCGATCCTTCCCACGCACGTCACGCTGGACAACTTCACGACAGCCTTTGACACGTCCTTCGGCAACAGGTTCGGCCAGGCTCTGCTGAACAGTGTGTTCATCGGCGGGGTGGTCACGGCCGTCTCGCTGCTGATCGGTGTGTTCGCGGCCTACGCCTTGGCCCGTTTGAACTTCAAGGGCAAGTTCCTGGTGCTCGGCTTCATCCTGGGAGCCTCCATGTTCCCCGGCGTTGCCCTGATCACACCGCTCTTCCAGCTGTTCACCAACATCGGCTGGATGGGGACGTACCAGGCGCTGATCATCCCGAACATCTCCTTCGTGCTCCCGCTGACCGTCTACACCATGACCTCGTTCTTCCGGGAAATGCCCTGGGAGCTTGAGGAATCGGCCCGCGTGGACGGCTGCACCCAGGGACAGGCCTTCCGCAAGGTCATCATGCCCCTGGCTGCACCGGCAATCTTCACCACCGCAATCCTGGCGTTCATTTCCTCGTGGAATGAGTTCCTGATTGCCAGCCAGCTGTCCAGCGACGCAACCCAGCCGGTAACGGTGGCCATCGCCAACTTCGCCGGTGCACAGCCCAACCAGATCCCGTACACGGCCATCATGGCCGCAGGCACCATTGTCACCATTCCGCTGGTGATCCTGGTGCTGGTCTTCCAGCGCAAGATTGTCGCCGGCCTCACGGCAGGTGCAGTCAAGTGACGGACAACGGTTCCCGCCCCCGCATCCCGGGGGCGGGAAACCGCAGCCGGTTGGTCCGCTCGGGTGAGGACTTCGACATCATCATTGGCTTCCTCGCATTCTGGGCACTGGTCCTCCTGGTGGTCACCGTGTGGATGGAAGTAACTGCCCAGCCTGCCCTTGGATGGGCGCTGGGACTGCTGGCAACTTTGCTGGCCCTGTATGGCATGGTGCGGCTGCGCCGGAAACTCCCCGCCCGCAGGTAGGAATGTCGGCGCCGGGCCGCCGCCGTGATGGTTGGTGCCTACGCAGCCAGCGGACCAGTTAACACTGCCTGCCCGCGGAGTGGAAAAATACAGGGCCGGGGTAAACGCAGGGCCGGCCGGCCCTACGCCGCAAAGGAGTTAAAGAGGGGACACGGTGGCACGGACAACGGAAAGGTCCCAGCGGGGCGGCCATAACGGCGTCAGCATCGAGGACGTGGCGGCTGCCGCCGGAGTCTCAACAGCCACAGTCTCCCGGGCCGTCCGCGGATTGCCGCGGGTTTCGCCGGCCACCCGGAAGAAGATCCTCGAAGTCGCAGGGGACCTGGGCTACGTGGCGTCTTCGTCGGCCTCCGGCCTGGCCACCGGACGGACCAAGACCATCGGCGTCCTGGCCCCGTTCGTCAGCCGCTGGTTCTTCTCCAAAGCCATCGAGGGCGCCGACCGGGAACTGCACGCCCGCCACTATAATCTCTCGCTGTTCAACCTTGGCGGCCATGGAAGCAACCGTGAACGGCTTTTCAGCAAGACCATGGTCTACAAGCAGATCGATGCCCTGCTGGTCCTGTGTATGGCGCTCAGCCACGAGGAGATTGAGCACCTGCAGAAGATCGATATACCCCTGATTGTGGTGGGAGGGCACGTTGAGGAATGCCCGTACATCGGCATCGACGACTACGCCGCCGCCTCAACCGCGGTCCGGCACCTGATCGACCTCGGCCACCGGGACATCGCCCTGCTGCATGGCGACGACGAGACCGACCTGAACTTCGACGTCCCCCGGGTGCGCATCCTGGCCTTCAAGGACGTCATGGCGGCGGCCGGGCTGCCGACGCGGCCGGAATGGGATGAGTGGGGGGACTTCACCGTCCGCAGCGGCCAGGAAGCCTTGCGCCGGCTGTGGTCCCGGCCGGGGCAGAAGCCCACCGCCATCTTTTGTGCCTCGGACGAAATGGCCATGGGGGTCATTTTTGAGGCCAACCGCTTGGGCGTCAGCGTTCCCGGCGAACTGTCCGTGGTGGGCATCGACAACCACGACTTTGCCGATGCCATAGGCCTGACCACCGTGGGGCAACGCCCGGACGAGCAGGCCGAACTGGCCACCAAGATGCTGCTGGACGAACTGGATGGCGAGGCAGGGGCGGTGCGTTCCGCCGTCGCCCCCCACGAACTGATCATCCGGCGCACCACTGCGCCGCCCCAAAACCTGTAACAGCCAGGAACCGGGGACCGTTACGACGCGCGGGCCAGCTGCCGGATGGGGATCCAGCGTGAGGCCAGCCGCCGGTAGGCCGCGGCGGCGCCGGTCATGTCACCCTCGGCCAGGCATTCGATGCCCAGCCTGATGTCCATGGGGGACTCGTCCGGGTACACCTTGTCCGCCACGGCGCCGTAGTCCAGCTCCACCATGGAGTTCACGTGGAACAGTTCAAGCCATTCCGTCAGCTGCGCCAGGTCATCGAGCATGTCCAGGTCCGGGGCGGCGAGGGCCAGATTGGCCACCGCGTAGCGGGCCCGCTCCAGGGCGTCGGTGATGGGCGTCCAGACGCGGACGGTGAGGATGCGCCCGGCGGCTTCCACCACATCCTTGCGGTCGGACTCCATGAACAACGAGAACCAGCTGAACGGGATGCCCCAGGTTGAGGCCCGGGTATGGACGCGGACGGAACCGTCACGGGCCTTCACCAGGTCGATCCGCTCCTGGTGCCGGTCCCGCTGCTCCTCCGGAATCAGCAGCTCGGCCAGTGGACCGTGGATTCCCTCCATCAGGGCGTTCGCGGCCAGCCCGGCGCGCAGGACAAGCT
Organism: Arthrobacter sp. NicSoilC5; assembly: GCF_019977395.1. Classification (NCBI taxonomy): domain Bacteria; kingdom Bacillati; phylum Actinomycetota; class Actinomycetes; order Micrococcales; family Micrococcaceae; genus Arthrobacter; species Arthrobacter sp. NicSoilC5. The sequence goes on from NZ_AP024660.1 coordinate 3,529,578, forward strand.
GGCTGGGGCAATACAGGAGGACCGGCTCAGTGCCGGCGTCAGCACCGTCGTCGGTCGTTCCGCCTTCCGGCTCCGGCGCCGTGGTGACTCGCACCAGGTCGGTGCGGCCCGTGGGGAACGGATCGCCGCCCGTGCGGGTGATACGTCCCAGCGACGCCAGCAGTTCCGCGTTTTCGACGGCGGCGCGGGACACGGCCTGAGCGCCCGCGGCCTTGATGGCCGGGCGTTGTTCCTCCGGGAAGGCTTCCAGGGGCTCGTAGACGCGCAGGGTGGAGGAAAATGGCAGGCCGGCCTGGCCCCGGTAGAGGTTTCCCGTCATCACGGTCTCCTTGGAAGGGTCCAGGGTGCAGTCATCAGTCCGCCAGTTCCACCAGCACGGGTGCGTGGTCAGAAGCGCCCTTGCCCTTGCGTTCCTCGCGGTCGATCGAGGCGCCGGTGACGCGGGCCGCCAGCGCGGGGGAGGCCAGGACGAAGTCGATCCGCATGCCCTCCTTCTTGGGGAACCGCAGCTGGGTGTAGTCCCAGTAGGTGTAGACGCCCGGGCCCGGGGTGTAGGGGCGCACCACATCGGTGAAGCCCGCCGATTCGAACGCGTGGAACGCCGCACGCTCGGGCGGGCTGACGTGCGTGGACCGGTTGGCGATGAACAGGTCGATGTCCCAGACGTCGTCGTCGAATGGAGCGATGTTCCAGTCGCCCATCAGCGCCACCTGCGCCTGGGGGTTGTCGGTCACCAGTCCCTGGGCGTGGGTCTTAAGGCTTTCCAGCCACTTGAGCTTGTACGGCATGTGTTCGTCGTCCAGGGAGCGGCCGTTGGGGACGTAGAGGCTCCAGACGCGGATGCCGCCGCACGTGGCAGCCATGGCCCGGGCTTCCTGGACGGGATCCTTGCCGGCCTTGCCGAACGAGGGCTGGTCCAGGAACGTCCGTTCCACGTCCTCAAGCCCCACGCGGGAGGCGATGGCCACGCCGTTCCACTGGTTCACCCCGAAGTGGGCTACCTCGTAGCCCATCCGTTCAAAGAGTTCCCACGGAAAGTTGTCGTCCTTGCACTTGGTCTCCTGGATGGCCAGGACATCGCAGTCGCTGCGCTGGAGCCAGGCTTCGACGCGGTCGGCGCGGGCACGGAGCGAGTTCACATTCCAGGTAGCTATCTTCACGGTTCCTAACTTACCTTGGCAGCCGCGCGGCAGGTAAAGCCCTCGAAAGGCCCCGCCCGCGCCGCGGGCACGGTTGGTCCCGGGCAGCAGGCGGCGGGTATATTCGCACCAGAATGACCTGGATCACACGTGCGGCCACCATGCGAAGGAGCACCAGCCGATGACGGCAGCTACGGGCAACACCACGGACAGCACGGCAGGAAACGGAACCGCGGAAGTGCTTTTTGACCGCCGCGGCCGGCTCGGCGTGATCACCCTCAACAGGCCACGGGCGGTCAACGCGCTCACCGCCGGAATGGTGGACCTGCTCCTGCGGCAGCTCACCGCATGGGCAGGGGACGACGGCGTGGCGGCCGTCCTGGTGCAGGGCGCCGGGGAGCGGGGCCTGTGCGCGGGCGGAGACATCGTGGCCATCTACCGGGACATGCTGCACGGCGGAAACCGGACCGCCGGCTTCTGGCAGACCGAGTACCGCGTGAACTCGCTCATTGCCCGGTATCCCAAGCCGTATGTTGCCCTCATGGACGGCCTGGTTCTTGGCGGCGGGGTGGGTGTCTCGGCGCACGGGAATGTCCGCGTGGTCACGGAGCGGACCAGGATGGGGATGCCGGAAACCACCATCGGGTTCGCCCCCGACGTCGGCGGCACCTTCCTGCTGTCCCGCGCGCCGGGCCAGACGGGAACCCATGCGGCCCTGACCGGGGCACACCTGGACGCAGGGGATGCCCTGTTCCTGGGCCTTGCCGACCATTACGTCCCCTCGCACGCGCTGCCCCGGCTGGTGGCGGCGCTGGAGGACGAAAGCCCGGAAGCCGCCGTCGCCCGCTGCGCCGAACAGCCTCCGGCCTCGGCCCTGTCCGGGCATCGGGACTGGATCGATGCCTGCTACGCCAGCGACGATGCCGGGGAAATTGTGGCCCGGCTCCGCGCCTGGACCGGGCCCGGCCAGGAAGATGCCACGGACGCGGCGGACACCATCGAAGCCAAGTCACCCACCTCGGTCAAGGTCACCCTGGCGTCCCTGCGCCGGGCCGCAAACCTGACCCTTGATGAGGCCCTGGCCCAGGAATACCGGGTAGGAATCCGCCTCCTGGCCGGCCCTGATTTCCGCGAGGGTATCCGCGCCCAGGTGGTGGACAAGGACAGGAACCCGCAGTGGAAGCCGGCCACGCTGGCCGAGGTGCTGCCCGCGCAGATGGACAGGTTCTTCCAGCCGCTGGACGGCGGGGAACTGGACCTGCAGCCCGGGCCGGACCTGGAAGTGAAGGAGGCGGACCATGCCTGAAAAGGGCAGTGTGGCCTTTTTGGGCCTTGGACACATGGGCGGTCCCATGGCCGTGAACCTGGTCCGTGCCGGTTACCGCGTGACCGGGTTCGACGTGGTGCCGGCAGCCGTGGAGGCTGCCCGGGCACAGGGTGTTCCGGTGGCGACCAGCGCGGTCGATGCGACGGCGGGCGCCGACGTGGTGCTGACCATGTTCCCCAGCGGCCGGCACGTCCTGGACGCCTACCGGGGCGGCGCTGGAAATCCTGGACAACCGGAGGAACCCGGGCTGCTGGCTGCCGCGCGGCCCGGGACCATGTTCCTGGACTGCTCAACCATCAATGTGGAAGAGGCGCGGGAAGCAGCCCGCCTGGCCATCGAAGCGGGCCACCGTTCCGTCGATGCCCCCGTTTCCGGCGGCGTGGTGGGCGCGGAGGCAGGCACCTTGACCTTCATGGCCGGCGGTGAGGCGGAGGACTTCGAGGCAGTGCGGCCGCTCCTGGAGGTGATGGGCAAGCGGGCGGTGCACTGTGGTGCCCATGGAGCGGGCCAGGCCGCCAAAATCTGCAACAACATGATCCTGGGCGTCTCGATGATCGCAGTCAGCGAGGCTTTCGTGCTGGGGGAAAAGCTGGGCCTGACGCACCAGGCCCTGTTCGACGTCGCGTCCGCCGCGTCAGGGCAGTGCTGGGCGCTGACCACCAACTGTCCCGTGCCAGGGCCGGTCCCCACCAGCCCCGCCAACAGGGACTACCAGCCGGGATTCGCTTCGGCCCTCATGGCCAAGGACCTCAACCTGGCCGTCAACGCGCTCGACAGTACCGGGGTGGCAGGTCAGATGGGAGCGCTCGCGGCCCGGATCTACGATAGGTTTGCCGCGGAGGGCGGCGCGGGCCGCGACTTTTCCGCCATCATCACCGAAATCCGCGGCGCATCGGAGCGGCAGGCCGGCGACGGTCCCGCAGCGGAGCACGGCACGGAGTTGCCGGACCGGCGCAGGGCCACAACAGCACACGACGACGGGAGTCCCGAATGACGGAGTACGCCAACATCCTGGTGGAGCAGCAGGGCAGGGTAGGGCTGGTGACCCTCAACAGGCCCTCGGCACTGAACGCGCTGAACAAGGCCACCATGGAAGAGCTGGTGGCCGCCGTGACCGCCATGAATTCCGATCCCGGGGTCGGCGCCGTCGTGATTACCGGTTCGGGCAAGGCCTTCGCCGCGGGCGCCGACATCAAGGAGATGGCGGACCAGGGCTACATGGACATGTACGTGGCGGACTGGTTCCGGGGCTGGGAAGACTTCACCCGCCTGCGGATCCCCACCATCGCCGCGGTATCCGGCTTTGCCCTGGGCGGCGGCTGCGAACTGGCCATGATGTGCGACCTGATCATCGCGGGGGACAACGCCAAGTTCGGGCAGCCGGAAATCAACCTGGGCGTGCTCCCCGGCATGGGCGGCTCGCAGCGCCTCACGCGGGCCGTGGGCAAGGCCAAGGCCATGGACATGATCCTCACCGGCCGGTTCATCGACGCGGAGGAAGCAGAGCGGTGCGGGCTGGTCTCCCGGGTGGTTCCGGCGGCAGACGTGGTGTCCGAGGCACTCACGGCAGCCGGGGTGATCGCCGGGAAGTCAAAGCCTGCGGCGATGGCAGCGAAGGAAGCCGTGAATGCTGCCTTCGAAACGGGGCTGGCCCAGGGGGTGGTGTTTGAACGGCGGCTCTTCCACTCCCTGTTCGCCACGGAGGACCAGAAGGAAGGCATGGCGGCGTTCAGCGGGAAGCGGCAGCCGGAATTCAAGCACCGCTAGTCCGGGCCCATGCATGCCCTGCCGGGCGGGGCCGGCACGGCATGCGTCCGCCGGTCCCCGTAAGGTAGACAGTACGGGCCAGCACGCGGCCACGTCATGCAGCGGAACGGGGTAGGCGTATGTGGACGATGATCACCGGTGCAGCCAGCCCCACCGAGGGACTTACGGGCATCGTAGGCTTTGCGGCGAGGTCCATCGACACGCTGGGGGAGTGGGGTGTCGGGGCGTTTACCCTGGCGGAGACCGTGGTGCCGCCCATCCCCAGCGAGGTGATCCTGCCGCTTGCGGGCTATCTGGCCAAGCAGGGCTCCCTGAATCTCTTCCTCGTCTTTGCCACCAGTACCCTTGGTGCGTATCTGGGGGCGCTGCTGCTCTACCTGCTGGGGGCAAAGCTGGGGCTTGACCGGTCCATCCGAGGGTTGTCCAAGCTGCCGCTGGTGGACCGGGAAGACTTCGAGCACGCGGCGGGCTGGTTCCGGCGGCACGGCAGATCGTCCATTTTCTTCGGCCGCCTGCTGCCCGGGGTCCGCAGCCTGATCTCCCTGCCGGCGGGCGCGGCGGCCATGCCGCTGGGAACATTCACTCTTTTCACCCTTGCCGGCAGCGGGCTGTGGAACGGCGCCCTCATCGGGCTGGGCTACCTCCTGGGCACGCAGTACCAGCTCATAGAGGAGTACTCCAGGTTCCTGAACTACGCGGTCTATGGCGCATTGGCCGTTGCGGTGGTGCTGCTCGTCGTCCGGCGGACCAAGCGGGCCAGGGCCCAGCGGGAGGATGCCCGCCGCTGAGGCCGCCTCCCGGTGCCCTGGAGGCCGGGTGTCCTAGAGGTACGTCTCCGCGAAGCTGTGCAGGGCCTCCCGGACGAAGCGTGCCCCCTCGACACCGCCGTAATTCGCGGCGAAACGGGGGTCCTCCACGTACATGTCCGCCAGTCCGGTGACGTATCCCCGGATATCCCCGCCGCTCTGGGCCGCAGGCGTTCCGGGGATGGACTTCAGCCACGCCACGTGCCGCCCTGCCAGCTCCCGGGCTTCCGGCCCGTCCGCAGGAACCCCGGCTCCCGCAGCCGCCGTCCAGTCCCGGGCAAGGCCCTCTGCCCGGGACTTCCATTCCCGCTTTTCCGCTGCCCCCATGCCGCGCCACCATGAGTCGGATGCGGCGTAGGCGTCCTTGCCCCAGCGCTCCTGGACTTCATCCTTGTATTCGGTGTGGTCGAAGCCCTGGAACATGTTCTCTGCCATCAGCTGGCCTCCTGCCTTTACTGTTTCGATTGTTTGCCGGACGGATTCGGCCTGCAGGGCCAGCCGCTGCTGCTCCCGCGCGAGCCAGTCGAGATGGCGGCTGAGCGCCGCTACGGGATCCGCCCGGCGCTCAAGGAGCTCCGCGATCGCCGGCAGGCCCAGGCCCAGTTCCCGCAGCAAAAGGATGCGCTGGAGCTGAAGGAGGGCGGCGCCGTCGTAATACCGGTAACCGTTGTGGCCCACCCGGCTGGGCGTCAGCAGGCCGATGCGGTCATAGTGCCGGAGCGTGCGGCTGGTGGTGCCGGCGAGCCTGGCTACGTCCTGGATGGACCAGTCCTTGCCACCGGCCTCGGGGAAATCCTGCATGCACCGAGCCTAGGCATTGACGCTGCGTCAAGGTCAAGGGCGGCGGACCGTCACCCAACCCGCCGGCCGTGGGGCCTCCGGCGCCTGGCCTGGGCCACCAAACGCGTGAAGGCGAAAACAAAGATGGCCTCGATGAGCAGCATGAGGCCCAGCAGCAGCCACTGCTGCCGGCTGATGAAGACGACGCACCCGGTCAGGGCCAGGATGGTCCCCAAGGCCAGCGCGTAGACGGCGAATCCGACAGCCACCCGGGCGCTGCGGACCCCCGTCCGGAACCCGAAGCCATGCGGCTCCCCGCCGGGCTGTCCGGGGACGCGGTCCGGCGCTGCGGGGCCAAGGGAGTCAAACTCCTCCCAGGGATCCCTGTCCTGGTCCTGTCCGGTCATGAATCAATTATCCCAAATGCGGAAACCCAGAGACGCCGGGTACAAAAACAGCGGCCCCTCCAACCTGGGTTGGAGGAACCGCTGGATGGGGTCCCGGCGTATGCCGGAGGCCGCCGAAGACTTAGAGCGGGCGGATGTTCTCTGCCTGCGGGCCCTTGGGGCCCTGGGTCACATCGAATTCGACCTTCTGGTTCTCGTCCAGTGAGCGGTAGCCGCTGGTGGCGATTGCCGAGTAGTGGGCGAATACGTCAGCGGACCCGTCATCGGGGGCAATGAAGCCAAAACCCTTTTCGGCGTTGAACCATTTAACTGTGCCTGTTGCCATGGCTGCATTCCTTCATGTGACTCTGATTCTCTCCCCGGGGATCGTCCCGGAGTGTGCGGGAGTTAGTCCCCCACAGACCCCAACGTACGGGGCGCAGGCTCTGGGTGCAAGGGTATGCGCCATAAAGTGCCGTCAACGCATGCCCTCGCGCCGGATCGCGGTGGCGATGGCGGCCGCCCTGGTGTCCACCCCGAGCTTGGCGTAGATGTGCGCCAGATGGGTTTTGACCGTGGCCTCGGAGATAAAAAGCCGCCGGCCGAGTTCGCGGTTGCTGAGGCCCTCGGTGAGGAGGCCCAGCAGCTCGGCCTCCCGTGGCGTCAGGACTTCGTCGGGATTGCGGAGCTGCTGGAACAGCCGGGATGCCACCGGCGGGCTCATCACGCTTCTGCCCACGGCCGCCCCCCTGATGGCGGCAAAAATCTCCTCCGGGGCAGCATCCTTCAACAGGTAGCCCATGGCGCCGGCATCCACGGCGCGGACGATGTCGGCGTCGGAGTCGTACGTGGTGAACACCAGGATGGCCTGCCGGCCGTTGAGGTCCCTGATCCGCCTGATCGCTTCGAGCCCATCCATGCCCGGCCCCATGGCAAGGTCCATCACCACCACCGCGGGGGAGAACGCCTGGGCCAGGTGCACGGCATCCTCGCCGGACGCGGCTTCGGCCACCACCTCGATGTCCGGCTCCGTGCTGAGCAGTGCGCGCAGTCCGCTCCTGACTACCAGGTGGTCGTCCACCAGCAGGACGGTGATGTTGTTCATGCGCCCGCCTCCACCGGCAGCTGCGCCGCCACGATTGTTCCGTCGCCGGGGGCGCTCTGCACGGAGAATGTTCCGCCCAGCTGCTCCACCCGCTGCCGCATGGCCCGCAGCCCGTAGCCTCCCGTGTGCGACGGCGGAGCCGCCGCCCCCGGATCGAAGCCGGCGCCGTCGTCGTAAATATCCAAGGTCACGGCGTCCGGCAGGAAGCCCAGCGTTACCGTGGCCGCCGACGCCGCAGCGTGGAGCAGGATGTTCGACGCCGCGCTTTGCACGACGCGCAGCAGGGCGTGGCGAACATCAGGGGAGACCGGCCGCAGCTCACCGGTCACCAGCAGCGTGGTCCCGGGAACGTACTGGCGGGCGGTGGCCAGCAGTGCCTCCGGCAAGGGAACCGATTCCAAACCGGGCGAGGCCAGCTCATGGACCAGGCTCCGGGTCTCCGCCAGGTTCGCGCGGAGCAGGCTGGTGGCCTGGAGAAGGCCGTCACGGGCTGCTGCACTGGGCCATCCACGGCCGGCGGCCTCGAGCAGGAGCAAGCTGCTGGCGAGGCCCTGGGTGACAGTGTCATGGATTTCCCGCGACACCCGCTCCCGTTCGGCAATGGTGCCCGCCCGTCGCTCGCTGGCGGCCAGTTGGCCCTGGGCCAGGGAAATGTCCGCATGCAGGCGGCGCTGCTCCTCGGCGTCGTGCTGTATCCGGTCGTAAATCAATGTCAGCATAACGCCCACGGCCAAGGGCCCCAAAAGCATGGCCAGGTCGGTACCGTTGCCCAGCCGGAACAGGCCGGCTGCGGTGGCGAGTGTGATGGCGCCGGCCAGGACATAGGACGCGGCACCGCGCAGGGCGCTCCTGCAGAGGAAGAAAAGAGCGAAGGAACACCACGCGAAACTCGGTGCAGCCACAACCAGGACCGCCCAGACGGCCACCAGGGCCACCATCCAGGGGGTTCCGCGGCGGTCCTGTACCGAGAGCAGGGCCACGACGGCGTAGAGCAGGCAAGCGGCAACGGCGAGCCCCAGGACCAGGAGATTGTCGGCCGGGGTATGCCGCATGACGTAGCGGACCACCGAGGCCACCAGGAGGACGGCGAAGCCCAGGTGGACGGCTGCTTCGATGCTGCCCGGCCGGCCTGTGGCATTGGGAAGCAGCGGACGGCGGGATCCGGCGCCCTGACCGGCGGCGGCTTGGGCTTGCCCGGTGTGTTGGGTGGTGTTTCTGGCGGGCATGCTGGATCCGGATCTGGTGGCGGGAAGTGCTGCCTTCCATGCTAGGGCTCACGGGTTCTCCCGTGCCTCAGCCTTTTGGCTGATACGGCTGGCCTTTCGTCGGAGCCGGGACCAGACGAAGGCCCGATGCCAGGTCCGGTGTTTCCCGAAAGCATGGATAGCGGCAACACGATCCCTCCCTGACCTAAGGAAACACCTTGAAGAAGTCCACCAAAGCCCTCGCCGCCGCCGCAGCCGGAGCCCTCATGATCACTGCCGGAGCAACGGCTGCCGCCAACGCCGGTACCGCGGGCACTACGGAAGCACCCGTCGTCGTACCTGCCGTTGATGTCCAGCCGGCTCCGGAAACGGTGGTGCAGCAAAACCGCATTGCCGCCGGCGCCTCGGCCCAGGCCGTCACGGCGGCGCTCGCGAAGTGCCAGGCCGACAAGATGCCGTTCGTCACGGTGGCCCTCGTTGACCGCTTTGGTACTGTCCAGGCCTTGCTCCGGGGTGACAACGCCGCCGCCCACACCATCGAGGCGGCAAAGCAGAAGGCCTATACGGCAGCCGCGTTCGGTGCCCCCACCAGCGAGTTGGCCAGGCGCGTCAACGGCAACGGTCCCTCCATCGCGGATCTGCCGGGCACCCTGTTTCTCGCAGGCGGTGTTCCACTGAAGGTCAACGGTGTCTCCGTGGCCGGCATCGGCGTCGGCGGGGCCCCTGACGGCGCCCTGGATGAAGCCTGCGCGGCGGCAGGCGCGGAGGCCATCGCCGGCGCCGCGAAATAGGCTGGACGCGTTGAGGCCCGGCAGCACCGCAGCACTCATGACCGTGGCCGCGCTGGGGTTGCTCCTGGCCGCGTGCCAGGCCAGTCCCGGCCAGCCGCAGGGAGTGGATACCCCGCCGCCCGTTGCCTCGGTCAGCCCCGGTGCCGGGACGCCCGCGCCGCCCTCCTCTGCGTCCCCACCGGCGCTGACGCCCGCGGACCAGGCAAGGCTGGACCAGGACCTTATCGTGGCCGCCAAAGCCAACAACGCCGCGTTGGTGGCCGAACTCATCGGCCGGGGTGGCAACGTCAACGCCAAGGACCCTATCCAGGACTCTGCGTTCCTGTTCGCCGGAGCTGAAGGGCTCAACGACGTCCTGCAGCTGACGCTGGCCTCCGGGGCAGACGTCACCAGCACCAACCGCTACGGGGGGACGGCGTTGATCCCGGCCAGCGAGCACGGACACGTGGAAACAGTGACGATCCTCATCAACGCCGGAGTGCCTGTCAACCATGTCAACAACCTTGGCTGGACCGCCATGCAGGAGGCCATCCTGCTCAACGACGGCGGCCCGCGCCAGCAGGAGGTGGTGCGGCTGCTGCTGGCGGCCGGCGCAGACCCCCGAATCCGCGACCCGGAAGGCCGGACGGCGCTGCAGAACGCTGAGCGGCTCGGCTTTTCAGGGATAGCCGCCGTGATACGCGGCCAGGGTTAGCCGGTCGGGGTGCCGGACCGCCGGGCTTGCCCACCTTTGCCGGTTAACGACGGCGGCGCGCCGCACTCTTGGTGCGACGCGCCGCCGTCGGGCTTTGAATCCGGGGAGATTCAGCGGGCTGTCAGCTCAGACCGCTTCCAGCACGCTCACATAGTTCGCGATGCCCACGCCGCCCATGTTCTGCACAGCCGCCCGCCGTGGCGCCGGGAGCTGCATGTCGCCCGCAGTACCGGTGAGCTGCATGGCGGCGATGACGTGCTGGGAAACGCCGGTGGCACCCACCGGGTGGCCCTTGGCCTTCAGGCCGCCGGAGACGTTGATGGGAAGCTTGCCGTCCTTGAAGACCCAGCCTTCGTTTACTGCCCTGGCCCCCTGGCCGGGTTCGGCCAGGCCGATGGCCTCGTACATGAGCAGCTCGGCGATGGTGAAGCAGTCATGCACCTCGGCGAAGTCCAGGTCCGCCAGGCCGACGCCCGCCATCCCCAGCGCCAGCTGCCAGGACGCGCGGGTGGCGGCGAAGGCGGTGGGGTCCCTGCGGTCGGCGGGGAAAAAGTCGTTGGCCTGACCGAAGCCCGCGAGCCGGACCGGGGCGGTGGCGCCGCCGGTGGGGGAGACGGACAGCACGACGGCGGCCGCACCGTCGGAGACGGGCGAACAGTCGGTGCGGCGCAGCGGGTCCGCCACCATGGGGTTCCTGTCCGAGACGGTGCGGCAGAATTCCTCGCCAAGATCCTTCCGGAGCTGGGCATACGGGTTGTCGACGCCGTTGCGGTGGTTCTTGGCCGCGATGCTGCCCAGTACGTCGGAAACAGGTCCGTGCCGCTTTTCGTAGTGCTTCGCGACCTCGGCGAAAAGTCCGGTGAAGCCGGTGGTGGAGGGCTTGCCGGCCATGTCGTAGTCAGCGCCGAGCAGGGCGGCGCCCACCACGTCTGCACCGGCGTGGGTCATCTTCTCGGCGCCGATCACCAGGACGGTTTTCGCGGTGCCGGCCAGCAGCGACTTGGTGCCCTGCTGGAAGGCGGCCGACCCCGAGGCGCAGGCGTTTTCCACCCGGGTGGAGGGCACGTTGGCCAGGGCCGGGGAGACCTGCAGGGCCAGCGAGGACGGGAACGCCAGCGGCATCATGCCGGAGTTGAACTGGCCCACGTAGATCTCGTCGATCTGCCCGGGGTCGATTCCGGCATTGCCGATCGCTTCGGTGGCCACCTGGACGATCAGGGACTCGAGGGTCTCCTCCGTCAGCTTGCCGAATCGGCTGTGTCCCCAGCCGGTGAGCAGGACATCCTTGCCGAACTGTTCCTTCAGGCTCATGCCGCCACTTCCTCATTCTCGAGCCGGACCTCAAAGCCGGCTTCGGTCTTTTCCCGGATCTCGTCCACGGTGACCCCCGGAGCCAGCCGGGTCAGGGTGAGCTGCCGGCCGCCGTCGTCCGCCTTGTGCAGATCGAAGACGGCGAGGTCGCTGATGATCCGGTCCACGCAGCTGAGCCCGGTCAGCGGCAGCGTGCACTCGCGCACAATCTTTGCGCTGCCGTCCTTGGCGTTGTGCTCGGTGAGGACCACGACGCGCGGGGTCCCGGCCACCAGGTCCATGGCGCCGCCCATGCCTTTAACCATCTTTCCCGGGATGGTCCAGTTGGCCAGGTCGCCGTTGCCGGAGACCTGCATGGCGCCCAGGATGGCCACCTTGACGTGTCCGCCGCGGATCATGCCGAACGAGGTGGCGGAATCGAAGATGCTGCCGCCGGGCAGGACCGTGACGGTCTGCTTGCCGGCGTTGATCAGGTCCGCGTCCTCCTCGCCCTCGTAGGGGAAGGGGCCCATGCCCAGCAGGCCGTTCTCGCTCTGCAGGACCACCCGCACGCCGTCGGGCAGGTTGTTGGCCACCAGCGTGGGGATGCCGATCCCCAGGTTCACGTAGTCGCCGTCGTTCAGTTCCTCGGCCGCGATGGCAGCCATTTCATCCCTGGTCCATCCCATGGGGTTTCTCCTTGGTCTTGTAGCTGTTCCCGTTGACTTAGTTGGGTATTACCGGCGGCACGAACTCGAACGTCATGCCCAGCAGCCACGCGAGCAGCAGCACCACCGGCAGGTGGAACAGGAACTGCTGGAACGTGAAGCCCACCAGGTCCCGGGCCCGCAGGCCCAGCACCGCGAGCAGCGGGAGCATGAAGAACGGGTTGACGAGGTTGGGCAGGGCCTCGGCCATGTTGTAGATCTGCACGGTCCAGCCAAGGTTCATGTTCACGTCCGTGGCGGACTGCATGACGTAGGGCGCCTCCACCAGCCACTTTCCGCCGCCGGACGGGACGAACATGCCCAGGATGGCCGTATAGATGGCGATGATGACGGCGAATGCCCCGTTGCCGCCGATGCTGGTGAAGAAGTGTGCCAGGTGTTCGGACACCGACAGGCCACCGGCCCCCTGGGCCTTGGTGAGGATGGCGGCCATCGCTGCATACAGCGGAAACTGCACCAGGATTCCTGCCGTGGCGGGTACGGCCTTGGTGACCGACTGCAGGAATTTGCGTGGGGTGCCGTGCAGCACCAGCCCCAGCATCAGGAAGACCAGCAGGTATCCGTTGAGTGAACTGACCACGCTGAGGATGGGCAGGGTCAGCAGCTGGGACACCAGCCAGCCCAGGGTCAGCACGCCGGCCAGGATGGGCAGGACCCTGCTGTATTCCAGCCATTCGCCGGGCCGGGACTTTTCGGCCGGCGGTTCGGGCTGGTCATCAAGGTCGACGCCGAGATCGGCCGCCGTCTTCACGCCGGCTCCCGTCGGGGCCGAGAAGTGCGCGATGACCGTGGTCAGCAGCATCAGGATGGCCAGGGTCAGCAGGGACTGCCAGGTGAAAATGGTGGTCCCGAAATCCAGGACGCCGGTGATCTTCAGCAGCGCCGGCGGAATGGAGGCCTTGGTTGCCTGTAGCTGGGCGGCGGAGGAGGACATGCCCAGGGCCCAGACGGCACCCAGCCCCATGAAGGCCGCGGCGCCCAGTGCCCGGTAGTCCACGTGCAGGTCCTTGCGCCGGGCCACGGCCCGCGCCAGGAGGCCGCCGAAGATCAGGCTCAGGCCCCAGTTCACGAACGAGACGGACATGGACAGGACCGCCACGAAGCTGACGGCGGAGCGGGCGGAGCCGGGAACCTGGGCCAGCCGCTCAATCAGCCTGGCCACGGGCGGCGAGGTTGCCACGACGTAGCCGGTCAGTACCACCATGGCCATCTGCAGGGTGAAGGCCGTGAGGTCCCAGAACCCGTTGCCGAACGAATCGACCACAGCCTTGGGTGAGGCGCCGATGGCCAGGGCCGCGATGGCCACCAGCAGCACGCCCGCCAGGGCAAAGATATAGGCGTCCGGGAACCACTTCTGCGTCCACCCGGCCAGCGTTTCAGCCATCCGGGCCAAACCCTTCTGGCGGACGTCCTGGTGGGTGGTCTGCGTGCTGGTCATGAGGGTGTTTCTCTCCATTGAGTACTGTGTTTAAGGGGCTGGCGTGGGTCCGGTCAGGCCGGGACAAGGCCGGTGCGCGGCCGGACGGTGCGCTGCTCGATGTCCTTGACCCGGTCTGTGGCCTGCACCAGCCGCTGGACAAAGACGCCCGGGGTGGCGATGTGGTTCGGGTCCAGGTCGCCGGGCTCCACGATCACTTCCGCCTCTGCAACGGTCAGGATCCCGGCCGTGGCCACCACCGGGTTGAAGTTGCGGGCCGTGTAGCGGTAGACGAGGTTGCCATCGGTGTCCGCGGTGTGGGCGTGGACCAGTGCGACGTCGGCGCGGATGGCCCGCTCCTGGACGTATGTTTCGCCGTCGAAGACCTCGTGCGGCTTGCCTTCGGCCACCAGGGTGCCCACCCCGGTCTTGGTGTAGAAAGCCGGGATTCCTGCGCCGCCGGCGCGGAGGCGCTCAGCCAGGGTGCCCTGCGGGGTGAACTCCACCTCAAGCTTGCCGGCGAGGTACTGCTCGGCGAACAGCTTGTTTTCCCCAACGTAGGAGGCGATCACCTTGCGGACCTGGCCCGCCTCGATGAGGATGCCCAGCCCCTTGCCGTCCACACCCATGTTGTTGGAGACCACAGTGAGGTCCCGCACGCCGGAATCCCGGACGGCTTCGATGAGGTCGGCCGGGATGCCGCTCAAGCCGAACCCGCCGACGGCGAGGGTGATGCCGTCCTGCAGGGACCCTTCCAGGGCCGTGGCGGCAGAAGCCTGGAGTTTCTTCATGACGTCTCCTCGTTGAGCGCGGTAGTCCACTTAGTGGACGCTTGGGATCTGAGTTTGGAGACTACGGGCGCCCGGCAGAACGTGTCAAGAATCACTCGTTTGTGCCTTACAGTATGGACAGTAGGGTGAAAAGCATCCATATTGTGGACAAAGGGGAAGTGATGGCATCGACGCCGGTGCAGGGTGCCCAGGTGGTGGCGCGGATCGCGGAACTGCTGCGGCTGGTGGGCCGCGGCTCGGAGGGGATGCCCCTCGCGGCCCTGGTCCGGGAATCAGGCCTCACGCGCCCAACGGCCCACAGGCTCCTGACATCGCTCGCCGCGGAGGGCTTGCTGGACCATGATCCCGTCACGGGCAATTGGGTCCTGGGTCCGGAAATCCTCCTGATGGGATCGGTGGCCTCGGCACGGTTTCCCATGGAGGACATCGCCCGGCCCAGCCTGCGCCGGCTGGCCCAGGCCACGGGGGAGAGCGCCTTCTTCTCCATCCGCCGGGGCAATGAGACGGTGTGCCTCCTGCGTGAGGAGGGCAGCTTCCCTGTCCGGTCTTTTGTCCTGCATGAGGGCGTCCGCTTCCCGCTGGGCGTCGCGTCAGCCGGGACAGCCATCCTGGCCTTCCTGCCAACGAATGAGCAGGAAGAGTTGCTGGGCCGGTGGCCGGAGCATGCGGGGGCCTTCGCGGTGAACCACACGGCTGACCTGGTCCGGAAGAACCTTGCCCGCACCAGGCTGGCCGGCTACTCGGTGAACCCGGGGCTGGTCCTGGAGGGAAGCTGGGGGATGGGCGCGGCGGTGTTCGACCGTTCAGGGCGGCCCGCCTGGGCGTTGTCACTGACCGGCATTGAACCGCGGTTCAAGGCCGAACGGCAGGAGGAGCTGGGTGGCCTGCTGATGGCGGAGGCCCACAGGATTACACAGCAGCTGGGCGGACGCGCCGACGGCGGGCGCCGGGCCCGCTGAGCCGCCACGGCTGTGCCGGGATACGACGACGGCGGGTCCACCTGTCCGGTGACCCCGCCGTCGTACCCCAAAAGGTGGGGAATTCCTGCCTACAGCCCGGCGCGGGGCTCCACGGGCCCTTCGCCCTTCCACCACGTGTCAAAGATGGTCACCGGCACGGTGCGCTTGTGGCGGGTCCGGAGATACTTCTGCTCGATGGATTCGGCCACCGCGTCCGGGACCTCGCGGCCTTCGAGGTAGTCGTCGATCTGGTCGTAGCTGATGCCCAGTTCGTCCTCGTCGGTGCGGCCCGGCCGGTCGTCGAGCAGGTCTGCCGTGGGCACCTTTTCCCACACGCGCGCCGGTGCACCCAGTTCCGCCAGGAGGGCCCGGTTCTGCCGCTTGTTGAGGCCGAACAGGGGAAGGATGTCAGCCCCGCCGTCGCCGTACTTGGTGAAGAAGCCCGTGACGGACTCCGCGCCGTGGTCGGTGCCGAGCACCAGGTAGTTGAACTCGCCGGCCAGCGCATACTGGGCGATCATCCGGGTGCGGGCCTTGGTGTTTCCCTTGTGGAAGTCGGAGATCTCCGAGCCCACGGTCTTCTCGAACTCGTCCTCGAAACCATCCACCGCCGCCGAGATGTTGAACGTCCATTCGGTCTTGGCCTTGATGAAGTCCAGCGCCGCCTGGGCGTCTTCCTCATCGTGCTGCACGCCGTAGGGCAGGCGGACTGCAACGAAGTTGGCCTCTACGCCCTCGGCCTCAAGCTCATCAACCGCCAGCTGGGCCAGTCTTCCGGCGAGCGAGGAATCAAGTCCGCCGGAGATGCCCAGGACAAAGCCTTTGGTGTGGGTGGCCTTCAAGTATTCCTTGAGGAATGTGACGCGTTTGCGCACCTCCCCTGCGGGATCGATCCGGGGCTGAACGCCCATTTCTTCAATGATCTTGGCCTGGAGTTCGCGCATGGTGTCCAGCCTAGCCAGCGCTGTCAACAACCCTCAACTGTTCCGGTCAGGGCCCTGGGCGGCGTAGCTTAGGTGCATGGAGCGGACGGGATGCGCCGTGGTGGGCGGGGGCCCGGCAGGAATGATGCTGGGGCTGCTGCTGGCACGGGCCGGAGTGCATGTGGCAGTCCTGGAAAAGCACCGTGATTTCCTGCGGGATTTCCGTGGCGACACCGTGCATGCGTCCACCATCCGGCTGATCGACGAACTGGGCCTGGGCGCCGGATTCCGGGCCCTCCCGCAGAGCAGGCTGAGCAACGTCGCTGTCCCGGTCCCCGGCAGCGGGCTGGTCACGCTGGCGGCTTTTGACTCCCTGAAGCCCCCGTACAACTACGTGGCCATGATGCCCCAGTGGGACTTCCTGGATTTCCTCGCCTCGGCCGCCGCCGCGGAACCGACGTTCACCCTGCTCATGGAAACGGAAGCCACCGGCCTGGAGTTCGACGGCGGACGCGTCACCGGAGTGCGCTTCCGGTCCACCGCCGGCGGCGCGGAGGGCCCGGAACAGGTGCTGCACGCCGACGTCGTAGTGGCCGCGGACGGCAGGCATTCAGTGCTGCGACAGGCGGCCGGGATGCGGGCGAAGGAGTACCCGGTGCCCTTTGACACCTGGTGGTTCAAAATCCCGCGCCGCGCCGCCGAGCGCGGCGAAGTCGCCGGGGTGGTCCCCGCCCTGGGGGACCGCGATGCCCTGATCGCCCTCAACCGCACCGACTACTACCAGATGGGATACCTGGCCCCCAAGGGCTCGGATGCCAAAATCCGGGAAGACGGCGTGGAACACTTCCGCCAGCGGGTGGCAGCGCTGCGCCCCGACCTCGCCGACCGCGTTGATTCCATCCGCAGCCTGGCGGACCTGCACTGGCTGGACGTCAGGCTGAACCGGCTGCGGCGCTGGTACGTCGACGGTTTTCTCTGCATTGGGGACGCCGCGCACGCGATGTCCCCCGCGGGCGGGGTGGGCATCAACCTGGCCATCCAGGACGCGGTGGCAGCCGCGGAACGCCTGGCCCCTGATTTGCGCCAAGGGCGCGTGCGGACCAGGACCCTTGCTTCCATCCAGCGCCGCCGCCGCATGCCCACGGTGCTGGTCCAGGCGGTGCAGCGGGTCATGCACCGGGTGGTGTTCGTTCCGCTCTTCGCGGGCACACTGTCCGGCGACATGCTGGCCCGGGTGGGTGACCGGAGGCCGTTCTCCATCCAGCGCCTGCTTTTCTTCATCCTCCGCCACAACCCCGTGGTCAAGCGTGTCCTGCCCCGGGTCATTGCGATCGGGCCGCGCCCCGAGCACGCGCCCGGCTTCGCCCGCCCGCTCACCGTCCCGCCACCCACTAAACTTGGGGCCATGACTTCGCCCACTGACACTGCGGTAGACACCGCGGCTGCCCGCGCCCGACTGCTCGAACTGATCAAGGAACTTGCCGTGGTCCGCGGCAAGGTGATCCTCTCCAGCGGAGCCGAGGCCGATTACTACATCGACCTGCGCCGCATCACCCTGCACCATGAGGCGTCCAAGCTGGTGGGCCAGGTAATGCTGGCACTGGCGGACGACGCCGGCATCGACTTCGAGTGCGCCGGCGGGCTCACCATGGGTGCCGACCCCGTCGGCACTGCAGTGATGCACGCTGCCGCTGACGCCGGCCGGAAAGTTGACGCGTTCGTGGTCCGGAAGGCCCAGAAGTCCTACGGCATGGGCCGCCAGGTGGAAGGGCCGTCCGTTGAGGGCCGCAAGGTGCTGGTCCTGGAAGACACGTCCACCACAGGCGGCTCCGCGCTGACCGCAGTGGAAGGCGTCCGGAAAGCCAGCGGCAACGTCGTGGCCGTTGCCGTGATCGTGGACCGCGATACCGGCGCCAAGGAAAAGATCGAAGCCGAAACCGGCGTTCCCTACCTGTTCGCATTCGGCAAGGACGAGCTGGGCCTGGACTAGTCCCGTGACGGGGCCGGCCCCGGCGGCCGGCTCCGGCGGCCGGCTCCGGGACACCTGGGGGACCGGTGTTGGCCCGCCGCTGGTGGCTGATTTATTATTTGCGTTAACACCTTTCAGTTGCTTGGAGATCCTGTATTTTGCTCCCCCCACAACAGCCTTTGAGCGCGACGGACCAAGTCCAGAACCTCATCCTGGAAAGCGCCGATTTCGAGGACTTCCTCAACGAGTTGGCACGCTTCTCCGCGCACCAGATGGCAGGCGACGGCGACGACGCCCTGTGCGGCATCACGCTGCTCCGCGACCGCAAGGCAGCCACCATCGGCTGGAGCAGCGAAGCGGCGCGGGAAGTGGATGAAATCCAGTATTCCCTCGCCCAGGGACCGTGCTTGTCCGCGGCACAGGAAGAGCGCGAGGTCTACGTCCCGGACCTCTTGCAGGAGGACCGGTGGGGGCCGGACTATGCGGCTGCCGTTGCCTCCCACGGGTTGCGTTCGGTGCTGTCGCTGCCGTTCAACCTGCAGGGGGAGGCCAAGGCCGCGCTGAACCTCTACTCCGACGCCCCGCGCAAGTTTGACGGCCGGGCGGCGGACAGGGCGCGGGACTTCACCCGGGAAATTTCCGAAGCACTCCGGCTGGCTGTCCGGTTCTCGCTGCACGCAGACAGTGCGACGAACCTGCGGGCCACGCTGGAGTCGAGGACCATCATCGATATCGCCATCGGCATCGTCATGGCGCAGAACCGGTGCAGCCAGGAAGCCGCCGTCGAAATCCTCACCGAGGCGTCCAGCAACAGCAACACCAAACTCCGGGACATCGCCAAGTCGCTGGTGGATTCGGTGGGCGGCACCGCCGGAGCGCGTACCCACTACCAGGAACCGGGCAAAGTCGGCCAGGGTCGGCGGGCCTGAAGGCAGGTTGTGCGGAGGCCCGGCGAGGGTTACGCTAGCGGAGGTTGAGCCGTCGGCCATAGAACCTCTTTTGGAGTACCTATGGACCGCGCGCTAGACGCACTCGTTAACCTTGATGTCCCCGCGGACATCGTCCGGATTGAAGTCCGGGGAGCCCTTCACCACGATTCCCGTGCTGAACTGGTCCACATCATCCGCCGCGTCCGGAGGATGGGCATCCGCTGCCGTATCTGCGTCGATCTCTCGCAGGCTGAACTTGTCGAATCATCCGCGCTGGCAGGTCTCCGCGGCGACCTCAACGCCATGGACACCACGTCCCTGCCGGGCGTCCCCTCCGCCGGGGTGTCCCTTCAGCTCACCCCCGCGGCGCACGACTGGACACAATGGGACGCCTCCAGCCTCCGCCCGCTCCTGGTGGATGATGACATCAGGGAGCTTTTCCCCGGCGGTGAGTTCGCAGGTGAGTACCCCCAGTTGCCGGTGATGTGGATCGAAGGGCTGTATGGCCGTCCGCTGACGGAATACACGGAGCAGGAACTGCTGCACGCCAGCGACTCCGCTTTTGCCCTGCTGGATAACCCGGACGCCCCCGACGGCGCTGACCTGCTGGGCCGCTATAACGACATTGGCCTGGAGATCCTTCGCCGCCAGCAGGAACCGCAGGCGCCCTTCCCGGCCACGGAGGGGCAGGCCGCCAGCTGACGCTCAGCGTCACCGAACGTTAACATCCGCGGTTGCCGTGGTGACTTTCCCGGGGCTTACGGTAGGAGTGTGCCGTATGAGGGGGAAGTTAATCCACAGAGCCGGCGAGGGGTCTCCGATGCCCGGCTGCTGGCGGAAGCGGCTGCCCTCAAACGCTTTTCGCGGCGTACGTTCCTGGCCGGGGCCGGCGCCTCCGGGCTGCTGGCGGCGGACATGCTGATGACCCGTGAAGTGCAGTCGCAGCGCCGGACTACCAGGATCCTGACCATTGCGGACGACTTCGCCGATGCCTACTACCCGGACGCAAGCTGGTTCCTGTTCCCCGGGTACAAGACCAGCTGGGAAGAAGCGCAGTGGATCCTGAACACGCTCAGGGGCGCACTGAACAAGCGCGCCCGGCTCGCCGCCGTCGGATATTCCAACCTGGGGCTCAACATCACTGAGGTGGTCAACGCGATCACCGACTACATCACTGCAGAGAAGATCACCAAGCTCTTCTTTTACGGGCACAGCTTCGGCGGCATGCTCGCCACCCAGGTGGCGGCCCGGCTCCTGGCCCTGCAGGGTGTCCAGGTGCAGTTCATCCTCCTGGACTCCAGCCCCTACAGCGCCCATGACGTCCTGGACCAAAGCTGGTTCGACGGCGTGGTGTTCCTCTACGAGAGCGGCGTCAGGTTCCCCTCCACCCTGCGCGGCGGGTATGAACTGGGGGAGCGGATCATCCACAAGGACGAACGGAGCTGGCGCCAGATCCTGAACCAGACGCTGGAGCAGCTCTCACCCATTGCCCCGTCCAACGTCCTGGTCCAAACGGAGTCCGCCTACATCTACCACTTCGAGGGAAGCCTGTTCGCCGGCCACCTCGGAACAGCCAAGATGGCCTATATCGGCAACCCCAAAGACGGCACTGTTGACTATGAGACCGCGGCCGAAACCTGGGCGGTGGTGTTCAAGGACAACATGGTCTCCAGCAACCTGCAGACCACGGGTGCGGCGCCCGCCCACGCCAGCCCCGGCTGGAACCCGCAGATCTACCGGCCCCTGGTCACGGAACTGCTGGACGAGTACTTCCCGCTGCCCCGGGGCGGCTCCCGGGTCAGCATCTTCTAGATCTGGTTCTTCAGGTCCGCCACGGAATTCAGCACCTGGTTGGGCCGGAAGGGGTACGCGGCGATGTCGTCCTTGTGCGTGATGCCGCTGAGGACCAGGACGGTGTGCAGGCCTGCCTCCATGCCGGCGATGATGTCCGTGTCCATCCGGTCACCGATCATGGCGGTGGTCTCGGAGTGTGCATCGATCTGGTTCATGGCCGACCGGAACATCATGGGGTTCGGCTTGCCCACAATGTACGGTTCGCGGCCGGTGGCCTTGGTGATCAGGGCCGCGATGGCACCCGTGGCCGGCATGGGGCCGTCCTTGGAGGGGCCGGTGGCATCCGGGTTGGTGGCGATGAACCGCGCACCGGCCAGGATCAGGCGGATGGCCGTGGTGATTGCCTCAAAAGAGTACGTGCGCGTCTCGCCGAGGACCACGAAGTCCGGGCTCTGGTCGGTGAGGATGAAGCCAGCCTCGTGCAGCGCCGTCGTCAGCCCTGCTTCGCCGATGGTGTAGGCGCGGTTGCCCGATTCCGAGCCACCGGCAGACACCTGGTCCTTCAGGAACTGGGCGGTGGCCAGGGCGGAGGTCCAAATGTTCTCCTCGGGGATCTCCAGCCCGGAAGCGCGCAGGCGTGCGGCGAGGTCGCGGGGCGTGAAGATGGAGTTGTTGGTCAGCACGAGGAAGCGCTTTGAGGTGTCCACCCAGCGCTGGATCAGCTCAGCCGCCCCGGGGATGGGCTGGTTTTCATGGACCAGGACGCCGTCCATGTCCGTCAGCCAGCACTCAATCTCCTGGCCGCTCCGGTATACCGCCGGGTTGCCTGCTACCTGGTCCTCGTCTGCCATGCCCTGCCTCCGCCTGTGATGATTGCCCGAAGAGTCCAGTCTAGTGTTGAAGGGTGAACCAAACGCCCGGCATGACAGACGAACCCGACCACCAGCCCGGGGAGGCCGGACCCGCAAAGGCGGAGGTCGGCGTCGGGCCCTGGGAAGGGGACCTGCCGGAAGGCGACCACTGGGACCCTGACCTGCTGGCGGACGGCGACCGGCGCAACGTCCTGGACAAATACCGCTACTGGAAGCACGAGGCGATCGTCGCGGAGCTGGACTCCCGGCGGCACAACTTCCACGTGGCCATTGAAAACTGGCAGCACGACCTGAACATCGGCACCGTGGTGCGCACCGCCAACGCCTTCCTCGCCAAGGAAGTACACATCATCGGCCGACGGCGGTGGAACCGGCGCGGCGCCATGGTCACCGACCGCTACCAGCACGTCCGCCACCACCCCACCGTGGAGGACTTCGTCCAGTGGGCGCAGGGGGAGGGGCTGGCGATCATCGGGATCGACATCTTCCCGGACTCGGTGCCCCTGGAGACGTATGAACTGCCGCGCGACTGCGTGCTGGTATTCGGGCAGGAGGGCCCGGGCCTGACTCCGGAAGTGCACCAGGCGGCCGCCGCCACCCTGTCCATCGAGCAGTTCGGCTCCACCCGGTCCATCAACGCCGCCTCCGCCGCGGCTATTGCCATGCACGCCTGGATCCGGCGGCACGTCTTCAACCAGCACGTGTGAGTATTACCGACCGGTGACCCGAAACACCCTGCCAGCCCGGGAATGGCTAGGATGGTGCCAAGCCGTAAGCGGTCTATTTGAGGGTCATCCACCCACAGACGAAACTCAGCAGAGGAGCCAGCATGCCCATTGCAACCCCAGAGATCTACGCCGAGATGATCGACCGCGCGAAGGCGGGCGGATTCGCCTTCCCCGCCGTCAACGTCACGTCCTCGCAGACGCTGAACGCGGCACTGCGTGGCTTCGCCGAGGCAGAGTCCGACGGCATCGTGCAGGTTTCCACCGGCGGTGCCGCCTACTGGTCAGGTGCCTCCACCAAGGACATGGTGGCTGGTTCCCTGGGCTTTGCTGCCTTCGCCCGCGAGGTGGCCAAGAACTACGGTGTCAACATCGCCCTGCACACGGACCACTGCCCCAAGGACAAGCTGGACGGCTTTGTCCTGCCGCTGCTGGAAGCGTCCGAGGCTGAAGTCAAGGCCGGCCGCAACCCGCTGTTCAACTCCCACATGTGGGACGGCTCCGCAGAGACCCTGCAGGAGAACCTGAAGATCGCCCGCGACCTGCTGGCCCGCACCGCGGCAGCCAAGATGATCCTCGAGGTGGAGATCGGCACCGTCGGCGGCGAGGAAGACGGCGTGGAGAACGCCATCAACGACAAGCTCTACACCACGGTCGAGGACGCCCTGGCCACCATCGACGCCCTCGGCGCTGGTGAAAACGGCCGCTACATCACCGCCCTGACCTTCGGCAACGTGCACGGCGTCTACAAGCCCGGCGGCGTCAAGCTGCGCCCGGAGATCCTCAAGGACATCCAGGCCCAGGTGGGTGCCAAGATCGGCAAGGACAACCCGTTCGACCTCGTGTTCCACGGCGGCTCCGGCTCCTCCGACCAGGAGATCGCCGACGCCGTTTCCTACGGCGTGATCAAGATGAACATCGACACCGACACCCAGTACGCCTACACGCGTCCGGTGGCTGACCACATGTTCAAGAACTACGACGGCGTCCTGAAGGTTGACGGCGAAGTGGGCAACAAGAAGACCTACGACCCCCGCGTCTGGGGCGCCTCCGCCGAAGCCGGCCTGGCAGCCCGCGTGGTGGAAGCCACCAAGCAGCTCGGTTCGGCCGGAAAGACCTTCTAGATGTCGGACGAGTTCCGCCGGAACCTGATGGGGCCGGAGCCCACGCTCCTGCCTGCCGAAACCGAGGTGCACGGGCAGTTGGAGGCCGGCCACGAGGCATTGGACCTGGTGGCCAAGCACCCCACGTCCTCGCTGCTCTGGGCTGTGCTCGCCGAAGAAGCATGGGCGGAGGGCCGGATCATCGATTCCTACGCCTACTCCCGCGTCGGCTACCACCGCGGCCTGGACTCGCTGCGCCGCAACGGCTGGCGCGGCGTCGGGCCCATCCCGTGGGAGCACGAGCCCAACCGCGGATTCCTGCGGGCCCTCTATTCCCTGGGCAGGGCTTCCTCTGCCATCGGCGAGGCTGACGAGCCGGAGCGGATCGAAAAGTTCCTCAACGACTCGGACCCCACGGCGAAGGCAGCGATCGAGGGCAAGTTTTAGTCCTTTGCGCTTAAACAACGACGGCGGGTGGTTACCTTTCCTGGAAAGGTAACCACCCGCCGTCGGTCGCTTAAGGCTTGGCGATGCCGGTGCGTGCCATGGCGTCGGCGTAGGCCGCGCGCATGTCCTCGAGGTACTCCTCCTGGCGAGCGGGGGAACCGGCGAAGGCGCGGCCGCTCAGGGAGCGTACCTTGTAGGTCTTCAGGCCACGGCGCCACAGCAGCGGAACTTCGGTCTTCAGGAGTGCGTTGGCCAACCGGTTGGCTTCGGTTCCGTGCGCCACGATGACGGAGGCACGGGGCACCAGGGCCAGGAACTTCAGCAGCGGCTTCAGGCCTGCCTGGATCTGGTCGGGAGTGAACTTGCCGTTGGGCTCACCGGGAACGTGCCAGGGGTGGACGTTCCACGGCATCACGAACTCGGGGCGCAGGCCCAGCTTCCACTGCAGTCCCAGCATGCGGGTCGCGGCGTCCTGGTCCCCGGCCGTGATGAACCCGGACGGGTCCGCCTCGCCAATGTTGGAGAACAGGCTGATGATGCGGCATTCCTCCACGTCGTGCATGGGATCCACATAGGGGACCACGGTTCCGGGCTTGGTCTCCTGCAGGGAATCGCAGAGCTCGTTAACGGCAGCAACGCTGGGGTCGTAGCGGCGGCTCATGAGCTGTTCGTGGAATGTTTCGGGTGCCAGGGCTGTCATGAAGTGCTGGTTCTCCTGCGGGGATTGGCGTTGCTGCCGCCACGGAAACGGGCACGCGGGGGCGCGACACATCAGCGGCGGTTGATTGGGGTGGGCCGATTCCTGGTCGGCCTTACCCAGTTTAGCAAGCCCCGGGAAACGAAACGCCGGTCCCGTGCACCTGACTCAGCCAGGGCACGGAACCGGCGGGTTCCCGCTTCGCCTCCCGCAGCTACCAGAGGCGGCTGGTGGCCCGGCGGGCGCCCTCGCCGAGGGCCTCCAGCTTGGCGAAGGCGATCTGCGGGTGGACCCGCCCGCCCAGGCCGCAGTCGGTGGAGGCGATGACATTCTCACGGCCCACGACGTCGGCAAAGCGGACAATGCGGTCTGCCACCAAGTCCGGGTGTTCCACCACGTTGGTGGCGTGCGAGACGATGCCCGGGATGATCACCTTGCCCTCGGGGAGCTTGGTGTCCTCCCATACCCGCCATTCGTGTTCGTGGCGGACGTTGGCAGCCTCGAAGGAGTAGGCGCCGGCGTTCACCTGCAGCACCGATCCGATGATGTCGGCGAAGGGGATGTCGGTGGTGTGCGGACCGTGCCAGGAACCCCAGCAGACGTGCAGCCGGATCTGTTCCTGGGGCAGGTCGCGGAGGGCCCAGTTGGTGGCCTCGACGCGCAGCTGGATGAACTTCAGGTAGTCCTCCAGGGAGGGCTCGGGATTGATCTGGTCCCAGCTCTCGGCCAGGGACGGATCATCGAGCTGCACGGTCAGGCCGGCATCGATGATCGCCTTGTATTCCTCCCGCATAGCATCGGCGCAGGCGTAGACAAGTTCCTCATCCGACTTGTAGTACTCGTTGGCCACGCGGGCGCAGGAGCCGGGAGAGAGGGACGCTACGAAGCCGTCCGACAACCCGGCCGCTGCGAGGCCGGTCTTCAGGTTCCTGATGTCCGATGCCACCAGGTCCTGGCCCGTGTAGGTCAGGGGTCCGGCGATCTTGGGCTGGGTCACGCTCTTGCGGTGGGACAGGATGCCCGAGGAGGGGTCGTTGTAGGCCTCGTTGAACGCCTGCCGGTCGCGCCGGTCAGGGAATGAGGTCAGGACAATGTTGCCGGGCGAGGAGCGGTGCACCTGG
This sequence comes from Arthrobacter sp. NicSoilC5, assembly GCF_019977395.1. Lineage (NCBI taxonomy): Bacteria > Bacillati > Actinomycetota > Actinomycetes > Micrococcales > Micrococcaceae > Arthrobacter > Arthrobacter sp. NicSoilC5. The sequence goes on from NZ_AP024660.1 coordinate 3,555,343, forward strand.
GCATCGGCCCAGCGGTCCACGTTGGTTGGCTCCAGGCCGCCCAGCCGTGCAAAGGAGTAGTTCCACCAGGCGCCGTAGTCCACGGAGCTGGACATCGTGTGCCCGTATTCGCCGTCGTTGGGAATGTCGATGCCGAGGTCCTTCTGGCGCTGGACCACCTCCACCACGGAGGCCTCCAGGAGTTCCAGGAATTCAGGGGTGATGCCGTCGGTTTCCTTGGCGGCATTGGCGGCGATGAGTTCCGGGGTGCGGGGCAAGGATCCCGCGTGGGTGACGCGGATGTGGTCGGTGTTCAGGGACATGCTGGAATCTTCCTTTCCATCGGTCCTGGCAGTAGCACCTTCGGCCGGCAGGAATCCTGCTGGACCGTGGTTGCTGCGGCGTCATCGAGCCAGGTCTCTCGGCCGCTCCGGATGGTTCACTCTCACATAAATCCAGATGCCTGCCCCGGGGCAAGTCTGAGCCGCTTTATGTCGCGACGGGCTGCCCGGCGGCTTTCCTCGCCGTCTCCGGAGCCCTGGCGCTGGCCGTCGTAGCAGGACCTGCCCCGCTGGCACACGCTGTGGGCGAAGGCCCCACCTACGACGGCAACGGCCAGATCACCACGTCCAAGCTCGCCACGTACGAACAGATGGTCTCGTTCCTGAAGGACCAGGATGCCCGCCAGCCGGCAATGGAGCTGGAGGTCATCGGGCAGACGGTCAAGGGGCGCGACATCCACGTGGTCAAGTACATTTCGGACCCCGCCAAGCCCACCATCCTGTACCTGACCCAGCAGCACGGCAACGAGCAGCTCACCACCGAGGGCGCCATGGAGTTCATTAAGCACCTGGGGACCGGCAAATCCGCGGACATCCTCAAAGGCGTGAACATCCTGGTGGTGCCCATGCTCAATGCGGACGGCGCCATGGGTGACGTGAACTTCTCCCTGGACAATTACCTCGCCAAGGGGGACCGGCACCTCACCCGCTACAACGCCGAGGGTGTGGACCTGAACCGCGACCACGTGGCCAAGGTCCAGCCGGAGACCCAGGCGCTGCACAACAACGTCATGCGCAAATACCGGATCGACTACATGATCGACCTGCACCACCAGGGCACCCGGGCGGAGCGTGACGGCAAGCTGGTATCCGGCTCCATCCTGTACCCCACCACCCCCAACGCCGACCCCGCCGTCGTCGAAAAATCCAAGCAGCTCGGCGCGGTGGTCTTCAACAACGTCGACTCCACCGGCTGGGGACACCTGGGCAAGTACCAGGGCGGCAGTGCCGAAACCATCAGCCGCAACGGCATCTCCGTGGAGTACGGCATCGCCACCCTGCTCTTCGAGATGCGCGGCATGTCGGACCACTATTTGGACGGCTATGCACTCGGACAGCGCAGCAACGGCTACCTGATCAAGCAGACCGTCACCACGCTGACCTCCACGGCCGCGGCCATCGCGGACGGGTCCATTGCCGACGCCGACACCTCCTTCTGGAACACGCTCGCCGAACAGACGTCCCGGCCCGCCGGGGAGGCGGAGGACGAATAGGCGGCACCGGCCGCCGCGGCCTTTTGGCAGAAAGGACCGCGGCGGGCCACAACAGTGGACAAAGTGCCCCATCGGCTAAACTTGGGTGGTAAGAGCCCCGGAACTCTTGCTTCGCTGCGCCGTGCTGCGGCTGTGCGAAGGCCGGTATGTTCGGGGCATTCTCATGAACGGCGCTGCATGGGCCCGCCACCTGGTGGCCGGCCCGGGCAGTCCGAACGAATGGGGGAGGATCCCATGCCAGCAATTGTGATCGTAGGAGCCCAGTGGGGCGACGAAGGAAAAGGCAAGGCCACCGACCTGCTGGGCGGCCGTGTTGACTACGTCGTCAAGCCCAACGGCGGCAACAACGCCGGGCACACCGTCGTCGTAGGCGGTGAAAAGTACGAACTCAAGCTGCTGCCGGCAGGCATTCTCAGCCCCAACGCCGTTCCCATCATCGGCAACGGCTGCGTGGTGAACCTGGAGGCCCTCTTCCAGGAAATCGACGGACTCCAGGCGCGCGGCGCCGACACCTCAAAACTGCGGGTCTCCGCCAACGCCCACCTGGTGGCCCCGTACCACCAGGTGCTGGACAAGGTGACCGAACGCTTCCTCGGCAGCCGCGCCATCGGCACCACCGGCCGCGGCATCGGCCCCGCCTACATGGACAAGGTGGCCCGGCTGGGCATCCGCGTCCAGGACGTCTTCGACGAATCGATCCTGCGCCAGAAGGTGGAAGGCTCGCTGCGCCAGAAGAACGAACTCCTGGTCAAGGTCTACAACCGCCGCAGCGTTGTGGTGGACGAGATCGTGGAGTACTTCCTGTCCTTCGCCGAGCGGCTCCGCCCGCTGGTCATCGACAGCACCCTGGTCCTGAACTCGGCGCTGGACGAGGGCAAGGTAGTCCTGATGGAGGGCGGCCAGGCAACGTTCCTGGACGTGGACCACGGCACCTACCCGTTCGTGACCTCCTCCAACCCCACCGCCGGCGGCGCCTCGGTGGGTTCCGGCATCGGCCCCACCCGGATTTCGCGTTCCATCGGCATCATCAAGGCCTACACCACCCGCGTTGGTGCCGGCCCGTTCCCCACCGAACTTTTCGATGAGATGGGCATGTACCTGCAGAAGACCGGCGGCGAATTCGGCGTCAACACCGGCCGCCCGCGCCGCTGCGGCTGGTACGACGCCGTCCTGGCGCGGCACGCTTCCCGCGTGAACGGTTTCACGGACTACTTCGTCACCAAGCTGGACGTCCTGACCGGCATCGAGCAGATCCCGGTGTGCGTGGCCTACGAGGTCGACGGTGTCCGGCATGACGAGATGCCCATGACGCAGACCGAGTTCCACCACGCCAAACCGATCTTCGAGTACTTCGATGGCTGGACCGAGGACATCACGGGAGCCCGGACGCTGGCGGACCTGCCAGAGAATGCCCGCAACTATGTGCTGGCCCTGGAGAAGCTCTCCGGAACCCGGTTCTCGGCCATCGGCGTTGGCCCGGACCGCGACCAGACCATCGTGGTGAACGACCTCATCAACGACTGACGCGCCCTCCCGGAGCAGGCATGACGACGGCGGCAGGCCACCTTTCGCAGGTGGCCTGCCGCTTCTCTTTTGGTGGCGGACAGCGAATTTACACAGGCTTAACGCGCACGGTCTTGTGAGGTTTCCGGTGCCGCGGCCAGACTCGTCTGTACAACCTGGTGCCCAAGGAAGGATCGTCATGGCCGGAAGATTTGAAGCATTCGTCGACGCTGATTCGTTTTTCCGGTTCCGTCTCCTGGCTCCGGACGGGGCCGTTATCGCCGTCTCCGGCCCCTTCGAGGACAAGGCCGCTGTGGCGGCAGGGATCGCCGCGGTGCGTGAATGTGCCGGCACGGGCCTGGTCACCGACCTGTGTCCCGCCGGAACCGTAGCCCGTCCCGCGGCTGAACCCGCTGCGGCTGCTGCCGCTGTTCCGGCCGGGCTGCCCGCCGCCGTCGTGCCCGTGTGCGGAGAGGAACGCGCGCCCGCCACGCGGCACGCTTTTGCGCTGGCCAATGCGCCGCGCCGGCATGCCACGGCACGCCGGTGGACCAGGGCAGCAGCCCGCTGACAGGCGGGGAAGGAAATTCTCAGAAGTTTTTTTGAAAGCGCGTAACCCTTTGGGGTGCCCCGGCGATTACCCCTATGAAGTGCCGGTCTGGAACCTGTCCCCCATCACGTTCCAGGCCGGCTCTTTTGTCTTTCCGCAAGGGTGGCTGCACCCGCCTGGCCCGGCACCGGCCCTGTTGCCGGCGCCGTGGCGGTTCCGGCGGGGGTGGTTACCTGAGGGTAAAGTAAGGGCAGCGTTCCGGATGTACTGAGCGCCCGCCTTGCCAACACCCTTCTTTGACGGAAAGCACTACGTCAGTGACCGATGCACAGACAGACGAGGCTCCGGACCAGCCGCTTTCCGGGACTGCCGCCTTCAGCCTTGTCTACAAGACCTACGCATCACAGGTGCTGGGCTACCTCACAGCCCGGGGAGTCGAGGATCCGGAGGCCGCCATGCAGGAAGTGTTCCTTTCCGTGCTGCCCCGCCTCCACACCGTGCACGGCGGCGAATCCGGCCTGCGGACTTTTATCTTCTCCGTTGCCCACGCCCGCATGGTGGATGACCACCGGCGGCAAAGCCGGAGCCCGGTCAAGCTGCCCTTCGAGCCCGAGCTCGACCAGCGCGTGGACACCTCAGCGGAAAAGGAAGCCCTGCAGCGCATTTCGCCCCAGGAGGTCCTGACGCTGCTGGACGGTCTGCCGCAGGACCAGCGGGACGTCCTGTCGCTGCGCCTGGTGGGAGGCCTCACAGTGGAACAGACGGCTGAGACCATGGAAAAGAGCGCCGGTTCGGTGAAGCAGCTTCAGCGGCGCGCATTGTTGAAACTCCGGGAACTCGCCGCAGTGAAGGAGTACCTCGCGCCATGACACCCGCCCCGGAAAACCGCGCCGCCCTTGTTGATGACATGCTGCTGGACGCCGGCTGCCAGCTGGATGCGGACCTTCGCAACGCCCTGCTGTCGCTGGGCACCCTGGCTTCGCTGCCCGCGCCGGAACCCAGCGGTGAGCTTGCCGCACTGCTCACGGCAGGGGAACCGGGCGGGGAAGCAGCTGAACAGGCAGCTGAAGAGGTGCCGGAACAGCCCGGTGTACAGGCCACTGGACAGCCCGATGCGCTGCCTGGGGACGAACTGGCGCGCCGCCGCCGCCGGCGGCACCGCCCCACCGCGCTGGGCCTGGTGCTGGTGGCCGGGATGGGGCTGGGCGCTGGCGGGGTAGCCGCCAGCTCCAGCACTTCCGGAACCAGTCCAGTGGAGCACCTGCTGGAGGATTGGGCGCCCTGGAACGGTACAGCGGGGGAACCGTCCGCCGCCGGTTACAGCTACCGGGGCCCCCAGGTGGCTTCCGACGGGGACCTTGCCGCTGCCGGCTCACCTGCACCCGGTGAGTCCGCCGATGCCGCAAATCTTGCCTCCAGCCTCCTTCGGGATCCTGCCGGCTCCTCCCGCCACACAGGACGGGCGCACACCGGGTTCCCGCCGTGCGTCGGCCCGGTCAAACACGAGGCCGGCGCCGAAGCGTGCACGCCCGCGGCTCCCGGGACTTCTTTGCAGGGCAATGGACTTGGCAGGGGCAAGGAGAATCCCGGCGCCGCGACGGACGGGATGCCGGCAGGGCAAGGGGCTCCCGGGCCGGCGAAGGCCGGACTCCCGGCGGCCAACACCGGGCCGTCAGCCGGGGATGCAGCCGCCGAGGCACAAAAGGCGGCGGGCTCCGCGGCCAACGCGATGCCGGGGCAGGGCCAAACAAGCTCCCAGGCGGCAGGACAGGGAGCCGGGCCCAAGCCCACGTCTCCGGCGAAATAGCCGAAACACAGCAACAGCGGGCCCGTCGGACGGACCCGCTGTCGCCTCATGCAGTGCCCGGTCAGGCCATGACCTGGCGCTTGGAGGAAATCACGCCGGTATCGAAGCCGGCCAGGTGGAGTCCGCCGTGGAAGCGCGCGTGCTCGATCTTCACGCAGCGGTCCATCACCACGTTGAGCCCCGCGGCTTCCGCGCCTGCCGCGACGCCTTCGTGCCAGGAACCCAGTTGCAGCCAGAGTGTTTTGGCACCGGCGGCCACGGCCTCGTCCAGGACGCCCGGAAGGTCGTCATGCTTGCGGAACACGTCAACGATGTCCGGGCTCTCCGGCAGGTCCGCCAGGGACGCATACGTGGGCTGGCCCAGGATCTCCTTGACCACCGGGTTCACGAAGTACACCTTGTAGCGGGTGGAGGACAGCAGGTACGTGGCCACGAAGTAGCTGGCCCGCGACGGCTTGTCAGAGGCTCCAACAATGGCAATGGATTTCGCCTGCCGGAGCAGGGCCAGCCGCTCAGGTGCCGACGGGCCGGACCAGGTGCGTTCGGCGGTGCTCATGCGTTTGCTCCGATCGTGCAGGCGCCTGCGGGTTCTTGGGCGACGGCGGCGTCCCGGGCCGCGGCGTTGGAGGCTTCGGTGAGTGCCTGGTCCAGATCCCACAGGATGTCCTCGATATCCTCGAGGCCCACCGAGATGCGGACCAGGTCCTCCGGCACGCCCGCGGATTCCAGCTGGGCTGCGCTGAGCTGCTGGTGGGTGGTGGAGCCGGGGTGGATCACCAGGGTCCGGGAGTCACCCACGTTGGCCAGGTGGGAGGCCAGCTGCAGGGACTCGATGAACTTCTGCCCTGCGGCGCGCCCACCTTTGACCCCGAAGGAGAACACCGAGCCCGGGCCAAGCGGCAGGTACTTCCGGGCCCGTTCGAAGTGCGGGTGCGAAGGCAGGCCCGAGTAGTTGACGTAGGCTACCCGCTCATCGTTTTCCAGCCATTCGGCCACGGCCTGCGCGTTCTTCAGGTGCTCGTCGAGCCGCTGTGCCAGGGTCTCAACGCCCTGGAGCAGCTGGAACGCCGACTGCGGCGAAAGGGCCGGACCGATGTCCCGCAGCTGCTCGCTGCGCAGCTTGGTGAGGAACCCGTACTCACCGAAGTTGCCCCACCAGGAGACGTTGCCGTAGGAAGCCACGGGCTCAGTCATGGTGGGGAACTTGCCGTTGCCCCAGTTGAACCGGCCACTCTCCACCACTACGCCACCCAGGGTGGTGCCGTGGCCGCCCAGGAACTTGGTGGCGGAGTGGATCACGATGTCGGCACCGTGTTCGATGGGCCGCACCAGGTACGGCGTGCTCAAGGTGGCGTCGACCACCAAGGGGATGCCGGCGTCGTGCGCCACCTTTGCCAACCCCTCCAGGTCCTGGACCTCCGACGACGGGTTGGCCACCACCTCCACGAAAATGGCTTTGGTGTTGTCCCGCACCGCCGCGGCGTAGTCAGCGGGGTCGGTGCCGGGGACGAACGTGGTGTCCACGCCGAACCGGCGCAGGGTCACGTCGAGCTGGGTCACAGTTCCGCCATACAGCTGGGAAGCTGCCACGATGTGGTCGCCCGCCTGTGTCAGGGCGGCGAAGGTGATGAACTCCGCTGCCATGCCCGACGCCGTCGCGACCGCTCCGATGCCGCCCTCGAGGGACGCGATGCGCTCCTCGAACGCCGCGACGGTGGGGTTGCCGATGCGGGAGTAGATGTTGCCGTACTTCTGGAGGGCGAACAGGTTGGCGGCGTCGTTGGTGTCCTTGAAGACGAACGACGTGGTCTGGTAGATGGGAACGGCGCGGGCGCCGTGTTCGGCGTCGGGGGTGCCGCCGGCGTGCAGGGCGCGGGTGCGGAACCCGAAGGTGCGCTCAGCCATCAGACAGCCACCGCCTGGGCGGCGGGAGTGATTGAGAGGTCGAGTTCCGTGCCGTGCTTGCGGGCCAGGTCCGCCTCAAGCTCCCGGACGATCGGCAGGATGTCCCGGCCGAATGCGGCCACCTCCTCCTGGAAGTGCAGGTAGCAGGTGAGGAACAGGTTCACGCCGATCTTCTTGTATTCGACGATCCGTTCGGCGATCTGCTCCGGGGTGCCGATCAGCTGGGTCTTGAAGCCGTCGTTGTATTGGATCAGGTCCTCGAACGTGGAATCCGCCCACATGCCCTTGCCGTCCTTGGTGGCGGCACCGGCCTCCTGCACCGCGTCCCGGAACCCCTGGACGGCGGGCTTGTGCGCCTTTTCCACGATCTCGCGCAGGGTGTCCCGGGCCTCCTTCTCCGAGTCGCGCGCAATGACGAAGCCGTTCAGCCCGAAACGGGGAGCGGCCAACTGGCCGGCAGTGCCGCGGCGGGCCTCGCCGGCAGAGGCGACGACGCCGGCGATGTTGTCCTTGAAACCCTCAAGGTCCTTGCCGTTGGAGAAGTACCAGTCCGCCACGCGGCCCGCGGTGGCCTGGGCCGCCGTCGAGTTTCCACCGAAGAAGATCTCGGGGTGGGCGCGGCCGGGGACGTCCACCGGGGCGGGGTTCAGGGTGAAGTCGGTGATGTTGTAGTACTTGCCGGACTGGCTGTACTCCTTTTCGGTCCACAGGCCGCGCAGGACGTTGATGAATTCCTCGGTGCGGACGTAGCGCTCGTCGTGCTCCAGCCACTCCAGGCCGAAGTTGGTGAACTCGCTCTTCAGCCAGCCGGAGACGATGTTGACGGCGGCACGGCCGTTGGAGATGTGGTCGGCGGTGATGATGTACTTCGCCAGCACGCCCGGGTGCCACATGCCCGGGTGGACCGCGGCGATGACCTTCAGGCGCTCCGTGGCGGCCAACAGGGCCAGGCTGAACGACGTCGCCTCGTGCTGCTTGTCCGCGCCGTAGGAGGCGGCGTAGCGCGTCTGCGTCAGGGCATATTCGAAGCCGGACTCCTCGGCGATGCGCGCCAGTTTTTTGTTGTAGTCGAAGTCCCAGCCGGTGCGCTGTTCGATGGTGGATACCACCAGGCCGCCGGAGACGTTGGGCACCCAGTAGGCGAACTTGAGCGGTTCGGAGAGTCGTGCGACGTTGCTGATCTCGGTCATGAATTTTCCTTCGGTAGGGCCCGCTGGCGCAGGACGTCCTGGATACCGGCGATGGCCGGTTCGTTCTGGAGGGAGGTTGTGTCGCCCAGCGCAGTTCCCTCGAACAGCTGGGTGAGCAGCCGGCGCATGATCTTGCCGCTGCGGGTCTTGGGGACATCGGGAACCACGACGACGTCGCGTGGCTTGGCGATGGGGCCGATCTCCTTGGCCACGTGGTTGCGGAGCTCGTCGATACAGTCAGCCGGGGCCCCGGCCTTCAGCACGACGAAGGCCACCACCGCGTGGCCGGTCTTCGGATCCGCCACCGGGCAGACGCCGGCCTCCACCACGTCCGGGTGCGACACCAGGGCGGACTCGATCTCGATGGTGGAGAGCAGGTGGCCGGAGACGTTCAGGGTGTCATCCACGCGGCCCAGGATCCAGATGTCGCCGTCGGCGTCGTACTTGGCGCCGTCGCCGGCGAGGAACCAGCCCTGGTCCGCGTACTTGCTCCAGTAGGAGTCGAAGTAGCGGCGCGGGTTGCCCCAGACGGTGCGGGCGATGGCGGGTCCGGGGGAGTCAACCACGATGTTTCCCTGTACGCCCGGCGCAACGGTGTTGCCGCCGTCGTCCACGATCCTGGTGCTGACTCCCGGCAGGGGACGGGCGGCGCAGCCGGGCTTGAAGCTGCTGTCCGTCGGCGCGGGGGAGAGGATGGTGGCCCCGGTTTCGGACTGCCACCACGTGTCCACCACCGGTGCAGTGCCGGCGCCCACGTTGTTCCGCAGCCAGCGCCAGGCCTCGGGGTTGACCGCTTCCCCCACGGTCCCCAGCAGGCGGATGGAGGACAGGTCGTAGGTGTCCGGGACGCCGTCCGGGAACCAGCCCATGAGGGACCGGACCAGGGTGGGTGCCGTGTAGTACTGGGTTACGCCGTAGCGTTCGATGACCTCAAAATGCCGGCCCGGGTGCGGGGTGTTGGGAGTGCCTTCGAAGATCACCTGCGTCACGCCGTTGGACAGCGGGCCGTAGATTTCGTAGGTGTGGGCCGTGACCCAGGCGAGGTCGGCCGTGCACCAGTGCACGTCGCGGTCGCGGAGGGCCGGATCCGGGTTGCTGAACAGGTGCTCGAAGCTCCACGAAGCCTGCGTCAGGTAGCCGCCGGAGGTGTGCACCAGCCCCTTGGGCTTTCCGGTGGTGCCGGACGTGTACATGATGAACAGCGGCGTCTCGGCGTCAAACGCCTCCGGCTCGTGGACGTCCGGGGCGTTTCCGACGACGTCATGCCACCACACGTCGCGGCCTGCGGTCATGGGGACGGCGGCCAGGCCGTTGGCAGGGGTGGTGCGGTTGACCACCAGGATGTGCTCGATGGCGTTGTCCCCGGCGACGGCGGCGTCCGCGTTGTCCTTCACGGGAACGGCCACGCCGCGGCGGAACTGGCCGTCGGTGGTGACCAGGAGCTTGGCGCCGGTGTCCTCCACCCGGAACTTCAGCGCTTCGGCCGAGAAACCGCCGAACACCAGGGAGTGGATGGCGCCGATCCGGGCCACGGCGAGCGTGATGATGACTGTCTCGGGGATGACCGGGAGGTAGATGACCACGCGGTCACCCTTGGTGATGCCCAGGGCCAGGAGCGCATTGGCGGCTTTTGCCACCTCGCGCTGGAGCTCGGCGTACGTGATGGACCTGCGGTCGCCCGGCTCGCCTTCGAAGTGGAGGGCCACCTTGGCGCCGCGGCCGGCCGCGACGTGGCGGTCCACGCAGTTGGCGGCCACGTTGAGCGTGCCGCCCTCGAACCAGGTGATCTCCGGGCCGCGGGCAGCCTCCGGGTCTGCCGGAAGCCAGCGGTGCGCCGTGTGCCACGGTGTGTCCCAGTCCAGACGCAGCGCCTGCTGCTCCCAAAAGGCAACATTGTCAGGGTGGACCCCCGCGTTCAGGTCCATCGTTTCAGCGGCGCTCAAGCCCATCGTTTCACTCCATCGGTCCTGGCGGTAGCACCCGACGGAGGCAGCCTTCCGGAAAAGCCAGTTCCGGAGATCCGCGGCTGCCATCCTTGTTATCGCCGGAGCGTGGGGGAACGTCCGGCGACCAGGGTTGCTGCGGCGTCATCGATCCAGGTCTCTCGGCCGCTCGGGATGGTCAAAGACCACTACACTCCAGTGAATCCGCGAGAGCAAACTCTCGCAGCCGCCGCTTAATATTCGTTCACAGGCGCCCAACGTTGCTGTATTCGTTCTTTTATTCGGTCCTTCAGGACTTCCAGCGGGGAGCGTAGGCTGATCCCATGGGCCACACGAACGATTCTGCAGTCATTGAACGCCTCATGCGAACCAAGGGCCGCTGGGCCATCGTCGGCCTCACCACCAATGAGTGGCGCGCAGCCTACGATGTTTCGCTCTTTATCCGCGACAAGCTTGGCATGGACATCATTCCCGTCAACCTGCCCGGCGATGCTGTCCACGGCGAAACCGGGTACCGCACCCTGGCCGGCATCCCGGCCGAAAAGCAGCCCATCGACGTCGTGGATTGCTTTGTGAATTCGCAGAAGGTGGGCAGCGTGGTCGACCAGGCCATTGCCGTGGGGGCCAAAGCCGTCTGGCTGCAGCTGGGCGTCATCGATGAGGCGGCGGCGGAGCGCGCCAAGGCGGCCGGCCTCGACGTGGTGATGAACGCCTGCCCGGCGCAGCTCGCCTGGAAGTACAATCTGTAGAGCTTCAGCGGCTCCGGCAGTTAATCAGCTCCGGCCCTGCGTTAAGTGAGGATAGTGCCGCTCTGTGACGTCAGGGTGTGCGCGCATGCGGCCCTTGAGCATGTTCATTCCGAAGGAAGCCAGCAGCGGGTTGGCGGGATCGTCCGTGATGCCCCGGGCCGCCGCCTTCAGCCCGGGAGCCAGCGGAACCGGTTCGATGACCGCATCGAGCCGGGGCGACCAGAAGAACGGTACCGAGTAGCGGTCCACACCCGGCGGCGGGGCCTGGACGCGGTGGATAGTGGCTGCGAGGTATCCCTCCGTGGCTACCTCCAGCATCTCGCCGAGGTTCACCACCAGGGCTCCCGGAAGGGGCTCCACGGGCAACCACTGGCTGGTGCCGGGCGGCAGTACTTCCAGGCCACCCACGCCGTCCTGGAGCAGGAGAGTCACGAACCCGTAGTCGGCGTGCGAACCGACACCCTGGTCACCGGCGGCTTCCACCACGCCGCCCACGTAGTGCACCAGCTTGCCCATCCACGCCGGGGTGTCCCGGAACGGTTCATCGAAGTACTCCTCCGGCAGCTGCAGCGACACCGCGATGGCCCGCAGCAGCTCCATCCCTACCTCCGACATGAGCTCGGCCCACTCCATGGCGGCAGGCCTGAGCCCGGGGAACGCCTCGTCCGGCCAGAGGTTGGGCCCCTGCAGCAGCCAATAGGGCTGGTCCTCCGGGTAGTCCTTCACCGGCTCACGTTCCGGGGAGTAGTCGATCTGCTCCCTCGCGTCCGCCCGGCCCTGGGTCACTTCGGTGCCCATCCGGGTGTAGCCGCGGAAGTGCGGGGACAGCCGGTTGTCCAGCTTCATACGCTCCTCAAGCGGCAGGTTGAAGAAGCGCCCGAGGAGGTCCAGCAGCTCTTCTGCCTGGCCAGGGCGGCCCCCGTAGCCGGTGATTTGGAAGAAGCCCACATCGTGGGTGGCATGCCGCAGCTGCTCGATGAACTCCGGGCTGAAGGGCCCGTAGGGCTGCCGTGCGGTACTCAGATCCAGAACAGGTATGGCTCCCTGGTCGCGTGACATCCTCGCAGACTAGCACTGTGCAGGCCTGCTTTATAGGCTTCCTTCATGGACCCAAACGCGCTGCGGACGATCTGCCTTTCGTTTCCGGGAGCCTACGAAGATTTTCCGTTCGGACCGGAAACATCGGTCTTCAAGGTCCGGGCCCACATTGCCGGCGGCACCCGCCACGAGGCCAAGCTGTTTGCCCTGTCATCCATGGATGAGGACGACTTTTACGTGAACCTGAAGTGCGAACCGGCCCTTGCCGTGCAGCTGCGGGCGGTGCACCCGGCGATTACCGGCGCATGGCACATGAACAAGACCCATTGGAACGGTGTCCGCCTTGACGGTTCGTTGCCGGACGGGATGGTCAGGGACATGGTGGAGGACTCCTACGACCTGGTGGTGTCAGGATTGAGCCGGAAGCAGCAGGAACAACTGGGGTGGGCGCGCCTCGGGAAGGAAGGCAGCATTGACTGACAGGGCCGCGGCCAGGCTGAACTACCCGGGAGTGGGAGGCACGGAACAGGGCAGCGCTCCCGAAGGATACGGCCGTGTCCTTGAGGAGGCACGCCTGGGGACCGGACTGGACGTTTACCGTCGCGTGGCGGACGGCATCCTGGCCTGGGAGCTGCAGCGGCGGGCAGGTCTGCGCGTCCGCGCGGATTCGCCAAAGGCGGTCCCCGGCGCACGCGTGGTGAGCGGATTCGGCGTCGGGCCCTTCCGCCTGCCGGCCCCCTGCCAGGTGGTGTGGGTCCATGAGCCGACGCCGGACGGCGTGCCGCAATCGGCGGGTTTTGGCTACGGGACGCTGCCCGGACACCCTGCCCGAGGGGAGGAATCCTTTGAAGTGGAGATCAACAGCCAGGGTGAAGTATGGCTGCGGATCCGGGCGTTCAGCAGGCCTGCCAACTGGTTCTACGCGGCCGGCGGCGTGGTGACCCGTGCGGCGCAGCGCTACGTTACTTCCCGGTACATTGAAGGGGCACGCAGTCTCGCCGCGGAAGGAAAATCCCAGTGATCTTTATCGTCGTCAAGTTCAAGGTCAAGCCCGAGTGGTCCGAGCGCTGGCCGGCCCTCGTGGCGGACTTCACCGAAGCCACCCGGAAGGAACCCGGCAACCTCTGGTTCGACTGGTCCCGCAGCCTGGACGATCCCAACGAATACGTCCTCGTGGAAGCCTTCAAGGACGATGCCGCCGGCGACCACGTGAACAGCGGCCACTTCAAGAAGGCCATGACGGACATGCCGCAGGCCCTCGCCGAAACCCCCAGGATCGTCAGCCGGCAGCTCGACGGCGACGGCTGGGACCGGATGGGCGAGCTCACCATCGAGTAGGGAAGGTCCGGAGCCATGTGGATTGGCTGGATCGAGTTCGACATCCTCCTTGGCGACGTTCACAGCCTGAAGGAGAAACGGTCCGTCGTCAGGCCGCTCCTGGCCGAGCTCAAACGCCGCTTTGAGGTGTCGGTCGCCGAGGTAGGGGACCACAGCCAGTACCGGCGCACGCAGCTCGGCGTCGGCCTGGTGGCAGCGGACCGGCCACACCTTATGGAGGTGCTGGCCGCCGTCGAACGCTTTGTGGCCGGCCGGCCCGAGATCGAGCTGCTCAGCGCCCGCCAGCGCGAGCTCCACAGCGAAGACTAGCCCCACCGCCACCCTCGCCTCGCAAGCTCGGCCAGGGAACCCTGGCGGCGTGGGCCCACCCATCGATTGCTGAGAACTTGTCGTTTTCACGCGCCAAAACGACATCTGCTCAGCAATGGATGGAGGGTGTGGATAACTTCTGCGGGTGTTGTCGGGATTCTGCTCTCATGGATCGATGAAGACCCCACACCCGCTGCCGGAGGAACTCCGGGGACGCCCCTTCACTCTTGTTGACGCTTCGGTTGCCGGAGTCTCCCCGCGCCGCTGGCGGCACGGGTCGCTGACATACCGTGGCCGGGGCATCAGGGTGGAAGGCACGACGACGGAGCTCCCCTTAAGCGTTCGGGTTCGGCCCTTTATCGAGGTCAACGAGCTGTGTGCAGCCTCGCACGTGACGGCTGCGGAGCTGCATTCGCTGCCGCAGCGGCGCCAGGACGAGGCCTATGACGATTACCACCTCATCCGCCCCGAGGGTGCAGCCCACCTGGACAGGCCCCATGTCATCGTGCACCGCATGAAGCTGTTTGAGGATGAGGTCGCCACACTTAACGGAATTCCGGTGACAACGCCTGCCCGGACCTGGCTCGACATGGCCGAGTTGTTGTCCGTGGATGAAATCGTGGCCATGGGGGACGCCTGTGTCCGTGCTCCGCGCCCCGACTTCGAGGGCCGCGACTTGCCGCTGTGCAGCATATGGGACCTGCAGCGGACCATCGACAGGCACCGGGGAAAGCGGGGCCTCCGGAAGGCCAAGGAGGCCCTGGAACTCATCCGGGTCGGATCGGATTCGGCCCAGGAAACGATGCTCCGGCTCGCTATCGTCCGCGCAGGCCTGCCCGAGCCCGAGCTGAACGTTCCGATCATCACTGAGGACGGCGTCAGGCACCATGAACCGGACCTGTCTTACCGCAAATACAGGATCGGAATCGAGTACGAGGGCGAGCACCACGGAGATGAAAGCCAGATCGCCAGGGACATAACGCGCTCTGAACGGTACGCCGCCCTGGGGTGGACGGAGGTCAGGATTTCCAAACGCCACATGGTCAACGATGCGAAACCGGCCGCAGCCAAAGTTCTTGTTGCCCTGGCACAGGCCGGCTGGCGAAGGGGTTTATAAAAACGAGTGCTCCGTACTTGTCGTTCTGACGGGTCAAAACGACAAGTACGGAGCAGTCGATGGGTGGGGGGCTAGCCGAAGTACTTCGGCAGCGTCCCTTCGTGGGCTTCACGGAGGGCGTCCAGGGACAGGCCCTCCACGCCGTTGATCTCCAGCTTGCCGCTGGCCGCGTCGACCACGCCGATGCGGGTGTGCGCGAAGCCGCGGGCGGTGCACATATCCGTGAAGCGGACTTCCTCGGACCGCGGGACGCCCACAATGGCGCGACCCTGGGACTCAGAGAAGAGCGCCGTGAACAGGTCCACGCCGTCCCGGTCCATGATGTCCTGCAAGGCGATCCGGGCGCCCACGCCGTAGCGCAGCGAGGACTCAACCAGCGCAGCTGCGAGGCCGCCCTCGGAGAGGTCGTGCGCGGAGTCGATCATGCCGTCGCGCGAAGCGTTGATCAGGATCTCGCCCAGGGCGCGTTCTGCCTCAAGGTCAACCTTCGGCGGCTGCCCGCCCAAGTGGCCACGCATGTTGGCCCACTCGGAGCCGTCCAGCTCGGCGCCTGTTGTGCCCAGCATGTAGATGGCCTGGCCATCTTCACGCCAGCCGGACGGCGTGCGGCGCGCAACGTCGTCGAGCTTGCCCAGGACCGCCACCACGGGGGAGGGGTGGATGGGCGTGGTGCCCGTCTGGTTGTACAGCGAGACGTTGCCGCCTGTAACCGGGATGCCCAGCACCATGCAGGCGTCGGACAGGCCGCGGATGGCTTCTGCCAGCTGCCACATGACGTCCGGATCTTCGGGGGAACCGAAGTTCAGGCAGTCGCTGACGGCCATGGGGATGGCGCCCGCGGTGGCGACGTTGCGGTAGGCCTCGGCCAGTGCCAGCTGGGCACCGTGGTACGGATCGAGGTAGGTGTAGCGGCCGTTGGCATCAGTGGCCAGGGCCACGCCCAGGCCCGTTTCCTCGTCAACGCGGACCACGCCGGCGTCGTCGGGGAATGCCATGGAGGTGTTGCCGCCCACGTACCGGTCGTACTGGTTGGTGATCCAGGACTTGGAGCACATGTTCGGCGAGGCCACGAGTTCAGTCACGGCCGCAGCCAGCTCGGCCGGAGCGGCCGGGCGGCCGGCATCCTGCACCGAGCCGGTGAAGGTGTCGGCCTGGACGGCATCCTGCCACTCGGGGCGGGCGAACGGGCGGTCGTAGACCGGGCCGTCGTGCGCCACGGTGCGGGGATCGACGTCGACAATCACGTCGCCTTCCCACGTGATGATCAGGCGGCCGGTATCGGTCACCTCGCCCAGCCAGGAGTACTCCACGGCCCACTTGTCCATGACGGCTTCGAACGCTTCCACGTTCTCCGGGGTCACCACGGCCATCATGCGTTCCTGCGACTCGGACATCAGGATCTCGCCCGGGGTCAGCGTGGGATCGCGCAGCAGGACGGAGGTCAGCTCAACCTGCATGCCGCCGTCGCCATTGGAGGCGAGCTCCGACGTGGCGCAGGAGATGCCCGCGGCGCCGAGGTCCTGGATGCCTTCCACCAGGGAGCCCTTGAAGAGCTCCAGGCAGCACTCGATGAGGACCTTTTCCGCGAAGGGATCGCCCACCTGGACGGCGGGGCGCTTGGAGGGCTTGGTGTCGTCAAAGGATTCGGAGGCCAGCACGGAGGCGCCGCCGATGCCGTCGCCGCCGGTGCGGGCACCGAACAGGACCACCTTGTTGCCCTTGCCGGAGGCGTTGGCCAGGCGGATATCCTCGTGGCGCATGACGCCGACAGCCAGGGCGTTGACCAACG
Source organism: Arthrobacter sp. NicSoilC5 (assembly GCF_019977395.1). Classification (NCBI taxonomy): domain Bacteria; kingdom Bacillati; phylum Actinomycetota; class Actinomycetes; order Micrococcales; family Micrococcaceae; genus Arthrobacter; species Arthrobacter sp. NicSoilC5. The sequence goes on from NZ_AP024660.1 coordinate 3,572,115, forward strand.
GGTTGCCCTGGTAGACGGAGTCGAAGACCATCTCTCCACCGATGTTGGGCAGGCCCAGGGAGTTGCCATAGCCGCCGATGCCCGCCACCGCGCCGTGCATGACGCGGGCAGTGTCCGGGTGGTCGATGGCGCCGAAGCGCAGCGGGTCCATGACGGCGACCGGGCGGGCGCCCATGGAGATTATGTCGCGGACAATGCCGCCGATGCCGGTCGCGGCGCCCTGGTAGGGCTCAACGAACGACGGCGAGTTGTGCGATTCGATCTTGAAGGTCACGGCCCAGCCGTCCCCCAGGTTGGTCACGCCGGCGTTTTCGCCGATGCCCACCAGCATGTCCTTCTTCATTTCCTCGGTGACCTTCTGGCCGAACTGGCGCAGGTGGTTCTTTGAGGACTTGTAGGAGCAGTGCTCGCTCCACATGACGGAGTACATGGCCAGTTCGGCGCCGGTGGGGCGGCGGCCCAGGACCTTGACGATCTCGTCGAACTCGTTCTGCTTCAGGCCCAGCTCGGCCCAGGGCAGCTCGGTGTCCGGAGTCTTGGCAGCGTTCTCGACGGTGTCGATGTTGAACTTCTTGGTGGTTTCGGTGGTCACTTGTCGCCTCCCACAATCTTGTTCAGTACGGAGGTGAAGAAGCCGAGGCCGTGGGTATCGGACCCGCCGATGCCGTCCAGCGATTCGGGGCCGAAGCCCGGTTCCACGGCGTGCTCCGGGTGCGGCATGAGGCCCACCACGTTGCCGGCGGCATTGGAGATGCCGGCGATGTCCCGGCGGGAACCGTTCGGGTTGAAGCCCACGTAACGGAAGACGACGCGGCCCTCGGCCTCAAGGGCGTCCAGGGTTTTTTCGTCGGCGATGTACTGGCCGTCCTGGTTCTTCAGCGGGATGGTGATTTCCTGGCCGGCCTGGTAGTCCAGCGTCCACGCGGTGTTGGTGTTCTCCACGCGCAGCACCTGGTCGCGGCAGAGGAACTTCAGGTGGTCGTTCTTGATCATCGAGCCGGGCAGCAGGTGCGACTCGGTGAGGATCTGGAAGCCGTTGCAAATGCCCAGGACGGGCAGCTTGGCGTCGGAGTTGGCGGCGTCGATGATCCTGGACATCAGCGGCGCGAAGCGGGCAATGGCGCCGGCACGGAGGTAGTCGCCGTAGGAGAAGCCGCCGGGAATCACGACGGCGTCCACGTCACCGAGTTCGGTGTCGCCGTGCCAAAGTTCGACGGCGGTGGCACCGGCGAGGCGCACGGCTCGGGCAGCGTCCCGGTCGTCAAGGGTTCCAGGGAAGGTGACGACGCCGATGCGGGCGCCGGCGAGGCGCGGTTCCGCCGCGACAGCGACAGCTTCGCCGATCAGGGGAAGTTCAGTCATCTCAGGCCTCGACGACCTCGACGTTGACGACGTCCTCGATCACGGGGTTGGAGAGGAGGGTTTCTGCCGCGTCGCGGGCCTGGGCCAGGATTTCCTCCGTCACCTCGCCGTCGACCGTCAGTTCGAAACGCTTGCCCTGGCGGACAGAGCTGAAGCTGGTGAAGCCCAGCCGGGGGAGAGCGCCAACGATTGCCTTCCCCTGGGGGTCCAGAATCTCGGGCTTGGGCATGACGTCAACAACGATCCGGGGCATCCGGCAACTCCTGTGCGTGAGCTTGGGTAAGGGCGCAGCGGAGTGGTGCCGTCTCACGCCGTACCGGGGGTGCCGGGGACAAAGGGGGTCACCTGCGTTGGTTCACCATGAGGTCGGGCGCTCCGCGAGCTTGCTCTCCCATTCTACCGGCCCGGGCGCATCCCTTTGAATCGCGCGGTTCCCTGCAGCGGAGCCGCGCGAAACGCCGGGGCCGCACGGCCGTTCTTTGGCTGGTTCTGGAGTTGCCGGGAGGCCTTCACTAGGATTGCTGGATGGCTGAGAATTCGAAGTCCGTGCTGTTGCCGGTGGTTGCCGCTGCCGTGTTCGCCGGTCTGGGCCGGATGGTGTTCCAGAAGGTGAAAGCGGACCGGCTGGCCCGCGAGACCCGGGTGGCCGGGCCTGTGGATGAAAAGACCAGGCAATGGATCAGTGATGTGGTGCGCACTCCCCGCCAGTAGCACGGGCAGGCTTCCTCCGCTCCTTGCAGGGCGTCCTTCGGGGCGCCCTTTTTTAGTTCCGCACTCCTTCGGTGTTCCCCGTATGACAAGCGGAATTTTCTTAAATGTGCTCTATGTCATATCGCGCTATCAGTCTGTACTCTGTGAACAGTCTGGTCGCGGCAAATTACAAAACCTGTAATTCCCTCTGCAGTGCCAGTCATTGGGGCGCCCACCAAGTATGGGCCGCACATCGTGAAAGGGTTGCACGTGAAATCAACTGGAAAGAGCCCTTCGCGGGCTGGGGGACTCCGGAAGGCGGCCGCGCTGGCCGTCGGGCTGCCCCTGATCCTGAGCTCGCTGGCCGTGGCTCCCGCCTCGGCGGCGCCTGGCGTCCAAGGCCCGGGAAATGTTTCCTCCAGCGCAAAGGACAGTCAGTTCAAGGACGGCCGGTACATTGTGGTACTCGCCGGTCCGGCCGCCGCGGCCTACGAAGGGGGAGCTGCAGGACTTGGTGCGACCAAGCCCCAGCTGGGCAGGAAGCTCGACGCCGGCAGTCCCAACTACAAGGCGTACGACGCGCACCTGCGCACCCAGCAGCGGGACGTTGCAGCGGCCCAGGGCGTCACCCCCGCCAAACAGTACACCGCAGCCCTTAACGGGTTCACGGCGGAACTGACGGCAGTGCAGGCCGCAGCACTGTCAAAGGACAGCCGGGTCCTGGCCGTGGCACCGGACGTCGAGAACAAGCCCGACTACACCACCACCGACTTCCTCAAGCTCACCGGCCCCGACGGCGCCTGGGCCCAGCAGTTCGGCGGCGAAGCCAACGCCGGCAAGGGCGTTGTGGTGGGCGTCATCGACTCCGGCTACGCGCCGGACAACCCCTTCCTGCAGGGCGAACTGCTGAAGCCGCTGCAGGGCGACCCGCAGGTCGGCGTTCCCTACCGCACCGGTGACGGCAGGATTGCCATGCTCAAAGCGGACGGCACAACCTTCGAGGGCGAATGCCAAAAAGGCCAGGGGACCGGGGCGTCCTTTGACGGATCCCTCTGCAATTCCAAGGTCATCGGCGCCCGCTACTTCGCGGATTCCTTCCTTCAGTATGTGCCCCCGGGAGAGCGTGCCCCGGAAGAGCAGATCTCCCCGGTGGACGTGGGCAGCCACGGCACGCACACCGCCACCACGGCCGCCGGCAACGCCAACATCGAACAGGTCATCGACGGAGCCAGCTTCGGAAAGAGCTCCGGCATTGCCCCCGCCGCCAAGGTTTCGGTCTACAAAGTCTGCTGGGAGGACACCAACCCGGACACGGGCGGCTGCTACTCCTCGGCGTCGGTTGAGGCCGTGGACGCGGCCATCAAGGACGGCGTCGACGTCCTGAACTATTCCATTTCGGGCAACAACAACAGCACCACCGACCCTGTGGCGCTGGCATTCCTGAACGCTGCGGCCGCCGGGATCTTCGTCTCGGCCTCCGCCGGAAACTCCGGCCCGACCGCTTCCACGGTGAACCACGCGTCCCCGTGGCTGACCACGGTTGCTGCGTCCACCTTCCCCAGTGACCTGCTGGGAACGGTCAAGGTGTCCGACGGGTCGCTGTACCGCGGCGCGTCGATCATGAAGTCGGAAGTGGCGGACAAGCCCGTTGTCGTGGCTGCTGCTGCGGCGGCCCCCGGCGCGGCCAACCCCAACCTCTGCGGTCCGGGAACGCTTGACGCCGGCAAAGTGGCGGGCAAGGTAGTCGTCTGTGACCGCGGCGTAGTGGACCGGACCGCCAAGAGCCAGGAAGTCCTGGCCAAGGGCGGCGTGGGCATGATCCTGGTCAACCTCACCAGCAGCTCCGAGGACGCCGACAACCACGTCATTCCCACCGTCCACGTCAATGCCCCCAAGAGCCTGGAACTGAAATCCAAGCTGGAAGCCAACCCGGCGCTGACCGTCAGCCTGGTCAAGGGCGACCTGACCGGCCTGCCCCCGGCAGCCGCACCCCAGATCGCCGGCTTCTCATCCCGCGGACCCACCCTGGCCTCCGGCGGTGACCTGCTCAAGCCGGACATCTCTGCCCCCGGTGTCAACGTCCTGGCCGGCGTCTCCACCATCGGCAACCACGGCGCCCAGTTCGGATTCATGTCCGGTACCTCCATGGCAGCCCCGCACATCGCCGGTTTCGGCGCGCTGGTGCTGGGCAAGCAGCCCAAATGGACCCCCGCCAGGGTGAAGTCCGCCATGATGACCACGGCCTTTCCGCTGGTCAACGCCGATGGCACCCCCAATACGGATCCGTTCCAGGGCGGCGCCGGCCACATCGACTCCACTCGGGTGCTTGATCCCGGGCTGGTCTACGACTCCGGCATCCAGGACTGGCTTGGTTTCCTGAATGGACAAGGTGTGCAGACCGGAGCGCCACAGGCAGGCACCATCGCCGCCCGCGACCTCAACCTGCCCTCGATCGCCCTGGGCAGCCTGGTTGGAGAGGTCCAGGTGAAGCGCAAGGTGACCGCCTTGGTGCCGGGCATGTACCGTCCCGAGGTGAACATGCCGGGCTTCAACGTCAACGTCGAACCCAAGGCCCTGAACTTCGCCAAGGCAGGCCAGACCCGTGACGTAACCCTGACCATCCGGAACGTCAGCGCACCAATGGGCAAATTCAGCACGGGAAGCCTCACCTGGAAGGGGCCCCGGACGGTGGCGTCACCAATCGCCATCCGCCCCGTTGACGCCCAGATCGCCCCGTCCTTCACCTTCAGCTCGGCCACGGGCACCGGCAGCGGCACCATGGAGCTTGTCTCCGGTTCGGACAATCCCATCGCCGTCGCCGTCGAAGGACTGGCGCCGCTGAGCCAGACCGCCATCACCAAGACGCCGGGCGCGTATGCCCCGACGAACGATGCGCACAATGCCCTGGTCCAGGTAAACGTGCCGGCCGGCACGTCGTTTGCCCGGCTCGGCATCCAGGCGCAGTCGAACGACGTCGACTGGGACATGGTGGTCTACGCCCCGAACGGAGCGGGTGGCCTCACGGCCACCCAGGTGGCAACAGCATCCGCCAGTGAGTTCCTGGACCTGGAATCACCCCGTCCCGGAACCTACTATGTGGTGGCCAACCTGTACGCCACACCTGACAACGGCCCCGCCACGGCCTCCGTCCAGGCCGTGACCTTCGCCGGGGACGCGGGCAATCTCACGGTGAACCCGAACCCCATCGTGGCGCCGAACGGAACCGCCACCTCGGCGACGCTGAACTGGACCGGCCTTGCTGACGGTTCCTACCTCTCACGGCTGAGCCTTGGCAGCAACGGCATCAAAACGTGGGTGAACGTGCAGGTGGGACCGGGCTCCGCGCCCGCCCCGGCCGGCGCTCCCCAGCTTGGCCTGGCGCAGGCGGTACCCGCCGCCTGACCGGGAAGACATGGGGGGAGGTCCCGGGTGGTCGTCAGGCCGCCCGGGACCTTTTTCGTTCCGGCCGCTGTCGTTCCTGGCTCGTTGCTGCCGCAGGAAGCTACGTGGCCGTCCCGCCGAGCAGGGGGCCCATGGCTTTCCAGCGGGCGATTTCGCAGCCGTCGGTACGGGAGAAGGCCGCGTGGACGGCGCGCCCACGGTACATACCCGTGACCACGGCAACCTGCGGGCCCCCGTACTGCTGCGTGCACAGTTTGGGCGGCCCCGGCTTGGGGAAAAAGATGTCTTCGCCGAACCGCTCCACGGCGGCAAGGGCGGCCACGGGCTCGGGCAGGGTGGTCCCGGCAGCCGGGTGCCCGTCCTTTGATACCAGCCGGAACACGTATTCGGGAGCGTCGGGGTGGTCCCGGATGCTGATGGTCAGGTCTATCACCGTGGCGCTCCTTCCGCGATGACCCCGAGTTCCGCTGCCAGCCGTTCGCGCAGTGCACCCGCTTCCGCTGCGAAAGAGCGCTGGTGCTCAACATAGGCGGCCTTGCCATGGGGCGTCTCAATGGGGATGGCGGGGTACCCCCAGTCGGCCAGGTCGTAGGGGGATGCCTGCATATCCATGGCCCTGATCCGCCACGACAGTTCGAAGCAGTCCATCACCAGCTCGCTGGGCAGCGCCGGCAGCAGTTTATAGGCCCATTTGTAGAGGTCCATGTTGGCATGGAGGCATCCCGGCTGCTCCATGTGCCGCTGCGATTCCCGGCTGGGCGAATGCTCGTTGAGCGGGATGGCGTCCGGGGTGTAGAACCGGAACGCGTCGAAGTGGGTGCAGCGGATCCTGTTGTCCTCCACCACCTTGTCCGTACCGGCCGCACCCAACCGCAGCCGCAGGTACTCATGCCGGAGGTCGAACTTGTCCTGCCGGTAGACCATGGCCCACTCGTGCAGTCCGAAGCAGCCAAACTGCGCCGGCCTGGCGGCGGTGCCGCGGAGGATGATGCCGGCGAAGGCCACTGCATCCCTGCGGTCGGCCAAAAAGGCGTGCCGGTCGAAGGTGACCGCGGTGCTTCCCGCAGCCAGCCCCAGGGCGGCAAGCTCGCCGTCGTCGAGCGCCCGGTAATGCTTCCAGCCGAGCCGTCCGGCTGCCTGGGCGCCGGTGAGGACTGCGCCGGCACCGGGGTGCCAGCGCTTCAGCTGGCCGGGCTTCTGGGTGTAGTAGGTGAAGAGGAAGTCTTCCACCGGGTGTTTCTGTCCCGCGGACCGCCGGGCCAGGTATGGATCGGCATAGCGGCTGACGCGCTGCAGGTGGGCCTCTTCCCTTGCCTGCGCACTGTCCGCCGCCAGGAGCTTAAGAGGCTCCACCGGATGCGCCCAATACGTCCTTGGCAGCGTCCCACGCGCTGATCTCGCATCCGTTGGTCCGCGAAAACTTTGACTCCACGGCGACGCCGTCCACCATGCCCGTGACGGCGGCTGTCTGGGGGCCGCCATACTGCTGGGTGCAGGGCTGTGAGGTTCCTGGCGCGGCCGGAGCGGCGATGGCCGGATTGGCTTTCAGCGCCGCGCAGGCGGCAGCGGCGTTGGGATGGCTGCTTTCCGCGGCCGGCTCGCCTGAGGAGCAGACCAGGGTGTAGTTGACCTCGGGCGCGCCCGGGGACGGCACCAGGGTGATGGCGAGTTCAGCGTTCCCCTTCCCCGGGCCATTGCTTGGCCGTGACGTGGCGGGGGCAGGAGCCGGCACTGAAGTTTCGGTGTCAGGGGAGGGAGCTGCAGAGCCCGGGGAGCTTCCCGGGGCCGTGGAGGTTGAGGCGGAGGAAGGCGCTGTGCCCTTGGAGGTGCCGCTGTCAGGGGTGCCGCTGCAACCGGAGATCAGCCCGGCGCCGACCGCCAGGAATGCCGCGAGCATCCGAAATTTCCGCATCAGGCCACCTCTCCTTCGTCCAGTAATTCTAGTCGCTTGGCGTACGGCGGCAGGTTTCCGTTTGGCCGCAATCACTCACTGGGAGGTGGCGGCGATCAGCCCCATCATGGACGCGTGCAGTTCGGTGACCTGTCCGCGGGTCAACCCCAGCCGCTCCATCATGGTCCCCGGGACCCGGAGCGCCTGCTCCCGCAGTGCGGCGCCTTTGGGTGTCAGTTCGACGGCGAGCGCGCGCTCATTGCCGTCCGCACGGCGACGGGTGATGAGTTCCGCCGCTTCCAGCCGGCGCAGGAGCGGGGAGATGGTGGCCGGTTCCTGGGCCAGGGCTTCGCTGATGTTCCGGACAGTGCGGGGGCTGTCTTCCCACAGGCAGAGCATGACCAGGTACTGGGGATGGGTGAGGTTCAGCTTCTCGAGCACGGGCTTGTAGGCGCCCACCACGCTGCGGGCAGCCACGGTCAGCGCAAAGCAGAGCTGATGTTCGAGGAGCAGGTCTTCCTCGTGTGCTGCGTCGGTTTCTTTTGAGTCCGTTGCCGCTGTGGCAGTCATTGGTCCTCCGATTGTTAGTGCACTAATGATTAGTGTACATTGGTGGCAGGTTGGACAGTGAGTGGAAGGAACCTCTTCATGGGCAGGGACAGGTCCGCGGACAAGGGCAATGCCTCCCAGCGCTTCATGCGCGCCACCGGCAAGTTGCGGGCCGTTTTCGGTCCCGCCAGCCGCACCGCGCTGGCGCACGACATGACTGACGAGAACCGCCTCCTGCTGGCCCAGCGCCAGGCGGAGACCCAACAGTGGGAGACCATCACCAGGCCGGACGGCAGCACGTATGTTGTCCCACGGAATCCTGAAGACCGCTCCCTGCGGTAGCGATTCCGTCGATTTACGCCGGAGCCTTTTCCGCGTCCCGGGCATAAAATGGGGGCACTGGCTCCTGCCGGGGCCTGCTGCACTTTCGCCCGATGGTCGGGAAGGGGGTGGAAAACAGTGGCACATGTCCTCACCAGCTTCATGGGCCTGACTGACAGGCTGCGCTTCGTCTTTGGTCCTGCCACCCGACTGGACGCCGACGCGCCCGTGGTGCACAAACACGACGAATTCGAGCAGGCCTCGGAAGAGGACCTTTCGCATTTCGTGGTGGAGACCGACTCAACCGGCCACCACTACGCGGTACGCCGTGAAGATTTGGAACGCGAAACCTGATTCTTCCTGGATGCTTCCAGAAACAAAAAAGCCGGGCTGCCTTCTCCTTTTGAGGAAAGGGCGCCCGGCTTTTCGTTGGCATCAGCGGCCGGTGCCGCCGTATACCGTCGCTTCGCTTTCGGTGTCGAGCCCGAACGCCTTGTGGATGACGCGCACGGCCTCGTCCAGCAGATCGGCGTGCGTGACCACCGAGATGCGGATTTCCGAGGTGGAGATCATATTAATGTTGATGCCGGCGTCGGAGAGTGCCTTGAAGAACGTGGCCGAGACGCCGGGGTGGGACCGCATGCCGGCGCCGATGAGGGACAGCTTGCCGATCTGCTCGTTGTATTCGATGGCCTCGAAGCCGATCTGGTCCTGCGCGGCGTGCAGGGCGGCCAGGGCATCGGCGCCTTCAACGATGGGCAGGGTGAAGGAGATATCGGTCTTGCCCGTGCCGTGGGTGGACACGTTCTGCACGATCATGTCGATGTTCGAGTGCGCGTCGGCGATGACCTGGAAGATTGCGGCGGCCTTGCCGGGGATGTCGGGGACGCCGACCACGGTGACCTTCGCTTCGGAACGGTCATGCGCAACGCCGGAGATGATTGGCTGCTCCAAGGCAACTCCCTCTTGAGTGGTGATCTTGTCGTCGGCGCTGGGGATGACCCAGGTGCCTTCATGCTGGCTGAATGAGGAGCGGACGTGGAGCGGGACGCCGAACCGGCGGGCATATTCCACGCAGCGCAGGTGGAGGATCTTGGCGCCGGAGGCCGCCAGTTCCAGCATCTCCTCGCTGGAGATCGTGTCGATCTTCTGGGCTGACGGGACAACGCGCGGATCGGCGGTGAAGATGCCATCCACGTCGGTGTAGATCTCGCAGACATCCGCTTCGAGGGCTGCCGCGAGTGCCACGGCCGTGGTGTCGGAACCCCCGCGGCCCAGGGTGGTGATTTCATTGGTGGCCCGGGTCATGCCCTGGAAGCCTGCCACGATGGCGATGTTGCCCTTGTCCAGGGCGGTGCGGATGCGGTGGGGGTCGACGTCGATGATCCGCGCCTTGCCGTGGATGCCGTCGGTAATCATGCCGGCCTGGGACCCGGTGAAGGACTGGGCGGAAGCGCCGAGCTTGTTGATGGCCATGGCCAGCAGCGCCATGGAAATGCGCTCGCCGGCAGACAGGAGCATGTCCATTTCGCGGGCGGGGGCGGAGTCGGTCACCTGTGCGGCGAGGTCCAGGAGCTCGTCCGTAGTGTCGCCCATTGCCGAGACAACCACCACGACCTCGTTGCCGGCCTGCTGGGCATCCACGACGCGCTTTGCAACGCGCTTGATGCCGTCAGCGTCCGCGACGGAGGAGCCGCCGAACTTCTGCACAATGAGTTGTTTGGTCACCGCGCCGGAGGCGGGTGCCGCCAGCGGCTGTGTTGCGTTGTGCACTTCGGTGGTGGGCGTACTCATGCGCGTACCTTCATCGGATCAATTGGAGTTCTGGAGGCCAGGCAGCCTGACGCTGGACGGCGCGGCTTTCCTCCACAGTTTATCGCCGCGCCCGGAGGGACGTTGAATTGTGACCACATTCCGGCCATGGGGCGCCGTGGTACCCGCGGGCAGGGCTGCGGCACGTCCGGCCCGGCGGGAGTACGACGGCGGGAGGCCGCCGGGTGCCTCAGCCCAGGGCGTTCCGGCGTCCTTCGAAGGCGCGGCCCAACGTGACCTCATCGGCATACTCCAGGTCGCCGCCCACGGGAAGTCCGGAGGCAAGGCGGGTCACTGCGATGCCGATCGTCTTGAGCATCCGGGCCAGGTAGGTGGCCGTTGCCTCACCCTCCAGGTTGGGGTCGGTGGCGATGATGACTTCCTGGATCTCGCCGTCGTTAAGCCGGGTGAGCAGTTCGCGGATCCGCAGCTGCTCCGGTCCCACGCCCGCAATGGGATTGATGGCCCCGCCGAGCACGTGGTACCGGCCACGGAACGAACGGGTGCGCTCCACCGCCAGGACGTCCTTTGACTCCTCCACGACGCAGATCACGGCGGGGTCGCGGCGGGGATCGCGGCAGATATTGCACAGTTCCTGCTCCGTGACGTTGCCGCAGACGGTGCAGAACTTCACCCGTTCCTTGACGGTGGTGATGGCCTCAACCAGCCGTTTCATGTCCTGGGGGTCGGCTTCAAGGATGTGGAATGCCAGCCGCTGTGCGGACTTGGGCCCCACGCCCGGAAGGCGTCCAAGCTCATCGATCAGCTCCTGGACAGCACCTTCGTACACGTTTCCCTCTTTAGCTTGGTGTGGATAGCGGATGGATCAGTCGGTCGGCAAGGCCCGGCGGCAGGCCGGGCCATCAATAGCGTGGAGTGACCGGGCTTCCGTCCAGGGACCGTTCCTCGATCAGTTTCCCGCCCAGGATGCGTTCGACGGCGGCCCGTCCGAAGACGCCTGATTCCTCGATGGTTTCATCGTCGGCGCTTGGTATGTCCTGGACGTAGGCGCTCGGCGCCGCGGCGGCCCTGGCCGGGGCCTTGGCCCGTCCTGCCTCAGCTTCGGGGCTGTTGGATAGCCGCTGGTACAGGCTTTGCCGCGTTTCCGTTCGTCCGGCCGCCGGTGCAGAAGTTCCTGCAGAAGCCGGCACGGCATTTCCCGGCTGCGGCCGGGAGGGTGCGGCCGGTGCCTGCGCAACGGACGCACGCGCCGCCGCCTGTGCAACCGCTGCCTGGGAAGCGGTTGGCTGTGGAACCGGTGCCTGGGCAACAGCGCCCTGGGCAGCCGAAGCATGGGTGACCGGGGCAGGTGCGGCGGCCGCCATGGCGAACTCGGGTACCGGGGAAGGATCCGGGGATTGGGCCTGGTACGGCCCCGCATCCGGCTCCGTCCGGCTGGAGCCGAAAACTGCCCCCGCAGCGCAGTCTGGCCCCGCTGCGGCAGCAGCCATGGCTGCCGGGGCCACGGGAATGGAGGGCGGCACTTGGGCGGTTGCGGGCTCGTAATGGGGGACGCTGGCGGACGCCCCAATGTTGTCATTCGCGGATGCAGGTGCCGGCTTGGCGCCGACGTTGCTCTTGTCTCCCACTACCCATACGCCGGGTGCCTGTTCCACGGCCCGGGTCCAGGGATCGTGGGCGGCACCAGCAGGCAGGGAAGCCGGTTGGCCAGCGGGTTGGGAAGCGGTGCTCGAGCCCGGGCCACCAGTCCCCTGGGGGCGCGCGGCAGCTGCAGGGTGGGCGCCGCCTGCCGCCTGGTCGGCGCCAGTGGCAGGGGAAGGTGGTGCCGGCCGGTTGCCCGGACGTGCGGAGGGCTCCCAGTCCATGGGGGGTTCCTCATCCAGCGGGGGAGCGTCCTCATCCCGCGGCGGTCCCCAATCGTCATCGGAGTAGGAATAGTCGCCTCCGGCAGGCGGGTACCCGGGGTGGGCTGAATTCGTGCCGGCAGTGGCAGCGGTCCCTGCAGCCCGGGTGCTGGCACCGGCAGTGGCACTGGGGCCAGACCCCGCAGGATCCATGCCGTGGTTGCCCCTCGCGTTGGCGTCGGCCGCCGGGCGTGCCCCCGGAGAGGGGGCACCCGGAGGGGTGGCAGTAGAAGGGGCGGCAGTTGAAGGGGCGGCTGCAGGTGCGGCCGACGGGATTGCGGCAACAGCAGAACTTCCCGAACTGCCGGAAGGGGCGGTGCTGCCCGCGGCGGGGGAGCTGCCGGCAGCGGCTGGGCTTCCGGAACTACCGCCCAGCGGCGTTCCGGTGCCCGCCGCTGCAGCGGGTACCTGCACCGCTGGGGTTGCCTGCGCAGAGGCAGAGGCAGAGGCAGAGGCAGAGGCAGAGGCAGAGGCAGGGGCCAGGCCCCAGGCAACGTCAGCTGAGGTGGCCGGAACCACCGGGCTGGCGGGAACTTTTGGGTTTGGCTCAGAGCTCGCCTGGCTGGCGCCGCCGGCAACCGCCTGGATCTGGCAGTCAATGCCGACGGTCTTGTGGATGGCTTGGCGCAGGTTGTCCGAATGGTCCGCCCTGCCGAAGGCGCCGGCAAGGCCGGACGTGGTGAAGGACAGGGTCAGGACACTGCCGTCGAACGCCTGGACCTGCGCATTGGGTTCAACGAGGGCCCAGGTGCTGCGCTTAATTTTGGACAGCGCCTGCAGGACATCCGGCCAGGCCCTGCGAAGAACCTCGACGTCGCCCATGGCCGGGGGGTTGGCCGGGGACGACCCGCCGGGTGCTTGGTGGTGCGCTGCGGGAGCCTGATGAACAGGGGCCTGCTGGCCTTGCACCTGCTGGCCTTGCACCTGCTGGCCTGGCGTTTGGGCGCCGGGGGAGTTGCTGCCAGGCCCGTGGCTGGCTGGCACCTGGTCGCTTTGGGCCTGCGGCCGGTCCGGGACGCGAGTGGCTGCGGCCTGGCCGGGCGCCGGCCGGTCTTCCTGTCCCTGCGGTGCTGCATGGGCTTGGGCTTGGGCCTGGGGCGCTGCGTTGTCTTGGGCCTGCAGCGCTGCATGGTCTTGCGGCCCTGAAGAGGCCCGCTGGGTGGGGTTGGTGGTCCCCGCGCCGGGGGCAGAACCTTGGGGGCCCTGTGGTGTCCGGGGCCGGGACGGTTCCTCGACGGGCCAGTCGCTGGTGCTGACCCGCGGGGGTGTCAGGGGACTGCGGGCGCCGTCAGGGGCGGGAGCAACCTGTTCGTCCCCGGAACCGGGCCAGGCGGGAGCAGCCGGTCCGGCCTGGGCGGACGCGGATTGGGCCCCTGCAGCCTGGGCTGCGGAAGGGTGGGCCGCAGCAGTATTGGCAGAAGGCTCCGGGGCGGCCGGCTGGTGCGCGCGCTGGGAATCCAGCGGGGAGCCGGCGGGAGTGGCAGCTGGTGCCGTGGGCTGGACTGCCGTTGGTTGGACTGGTGTTGGCTGGAACGCCGCCGGCGCCTCCGCCGATGCCGGCGCTGCCGTGGCGGGAGCACCGACGTCGTTCCCGGCGTAGTTCAGCCGCCGCTCCACCCGGTCGATCCGGGCTGCCATGCCGCGCTCATTCTGTTCAGCGCTGGGCAGCAGGATCCGGGCGCACAACAGCTCCAGGTGCAGCCGGGGGGACGTGGCCCCGGTCATTTCGGTCAGGGCCGTGTTGGTAACATCAGCGGCCCGGGAAAGCTCCGCCGCGCCAAGGTTGTGGGCCTGGTTCTGCAGCCGGGCGATCTGGTCCGCCGGCATCCCGCGCAGGATGGCGTGGGCGCTCTCGGGCATGGCCTGCACGATGATCAGGTCGCGGAAGCGCTCCAGCAGGTCCTCTACGAACCGGCGGGGATCGTGGCCCGTCTGGATGACCCGGTCCACGGCGCGGAAAACGGTGGCGGCGTCAGAAGCAGCCACGGCTTCCACGACGTCGTCCAGCAGTGAAGCGTGGGTGTAGCCGAGCAGGGCCACGGCGAGCTCATAGTCCAGCCCGTTGGGTCCGGCGCCTGCCATGAGCTGGTCCAGGACGGAGAGCGAATCGCGGACGGAGCCGCCGCCGGCGCGGATGACCAGTGACAGGACGCCAGGGGCGACGGGAACGTTTTCCTGGCGGCACAGAAGCTCCAGGTAGGCCATCAGGGGCTCCGGCGGCACCAGCCGGAACGGGTAGTGGTGGGTCCTGGAACGGATGGTTCCAATGACCTTGTCCGGCTCTGTGGTGGCGAAGATGAACTTGATGTGTTCCGGCGGCTCTTCCACGATCTTCAGCAGGGCGTTGAACCCGGCGGAGGTGACCATGTGGGCTTCGTCGATGATGAAGATCTTGTAGCGGTCCCGCACGGGGGCGTAGGTGGCGCGCTCGCGGAGGTCCCTGGCGTCGTCAACACCGCCATGGCTCGCGGCGTCAATCTCGATGACATCGAGGGAACCCGAGCCGCCGCGGGCCAGCTCAACGCAACTGGGGCAGGTTCCGCAGGGAGTGTCCGTGGGGCCTTGGGCGCAGTTGAGGCAGCGGGCCAGGATACGGGCGGACGTGGTCTTGCCGCAGCCCCTGGGGCCCGAGAAAAGGTAGGCGTGGTTGACGCGGTTTTTCCGCAAAGCCGTCATCAACGGCTCGGTGACATGCTCCTGGCCAATAACGTCAGCGAACGAGTCGGGACGGTATCTGCGGTACAGGGCGGTAGTAACTGTCACAGAGAAAACCCTACCAATCCGGGCTGACATCATGCCGCCCTGTGGGGGAATAGTAAAGACCCCCCATGCACCCGCCAGAGCCCGTCTACCCTTGCTACCTTCCGGTCCTGGGGGAGTTCAACAGGATGACGCCACATGAGGGGCCGTCAGATACTTTACCCGAACATCCGGCCCGACTCGAATCGGACCCGGCGCCGCCGCCGGAGGCCCTGGCACGCCGCCCGGCGGGTCGGCGGCAGCTGGCCGGTGGATGCCCGGGTACGGATGTCCATTGCTTATCCCCGCCCCAGCCGGGATCATGGCTATGTACACCGATTGGGGCAATCTCAAGGTTGTGAGCTGCGTGGCCTGGCTTAACGGGGTTGGACCCGGCAGCTCAACGGTGCAACAGGGAATGGGCGCATTGGGGGCGTCCATTTTCAGGTTAAGGCAACCGTCGCCGCGCCCCTTTGAGGCGGGCTGCGGCCGGCAAAAAACCGCCGCCGGATGGGCCAATTGGGCGATGCGGAAAACTTCAGGTAATCTAGTACCTGCTTTTGATTCAGAAGCAGTTGGAGAATTCGCCTAGCGGCCTATGGCGCACGCCTGGAACGCGTGTTGGGTTAACGCCCTCGGGGGTTCAAATCCCCCATTCTCCGCCGGTCAAGAACCCGGCCCCGGTACCCCGGGGCCGGGTTTTTGCTTTTTTGCCTCCGTTGCAGCCTTCCGATTCATGGTCAGGCCAGATCTGCCAGCGGTTCACCAAGCCGCCTCAGGCGCTGCCTCGCTGCTGTTTCGCTGGGACCCATCCGCCTCCGGGGACCGCCCAGGGCCAGGTGGACGACGCCGAGCACCACCTTTGTGGTTAACCGCACGGGCAGGGGAAACGGGCCCAGCCGTGGAAGAGAGAGCCCCAGCATCTGGCGGTACCGGGGTTCCAGGCTGTAGACCGCAGCGGCAAACAGGATCCGGTAGCCAGGCTTCAGCAGCGGATGCAGCGGCGCATTGCGGATGAACTCCACCGTTTCTGTGACCCGGCCGTCCGCCCGCAGCGCCCCCTGCGCGTACCAGCGTTCCAGTTGGCTGCGCATCTGCGCCTCCGTCAGCGGCGGGTCTTCCACCCCCATCAGCCGCCCGGCCTGGGCCCACTCCCGCACGTAGGCGTCCGGGCCGCCGGGGATGGGGCCGCCCCAAATCCTGTGGGCTGCGAGGAAACCGTCTGTGAAGGCCAGGTGGATCCAGTTGGCCAGCCCAGGGTCGTTGGCACTGTAGGTGCGCACTTCGCCGTCGTTGTCCTCGTAGTTGCCCTGGACTGGCTCATGCAGGCGGCGTACCCGCCGTGTTGCTTCCTCCGCGGCGTCCGTGGATCCATAGGTGACCGTAAAGATCCAGCGGATTGTGTTGGCCAGCCGGCGCAGGGGGTCGTCACGGAAGTTGGAGTGCTCGTGCACGCCCGCGAGCGCACCAGGATGGAGCGACTGCATGAGCAGTGTGCGGATTCCACCCACGATGGGCGTCATGGAGCCGTGCACCGCCCACACCGCCGAACCGGGCAGGTGGTAGCCGGCGTTGTCGCCCTCGGCCAGCTTGAGCGTCCAGTCCGGCGGGGCGTCGGCCCTGCCTGAGAAGGTCTTTTTGATTTCGTCCTGCCAGGTACGAAGGACATTGCGCATGAGACATTGTCGCCCATTTGCGCCACGCGCGGCTGGATCCGGCAGGGAAGCCCAGCTCCACCCCCTAACGACCCACAAAAAACCCGCATTGTCCGGCTATGGGGTTTCCACGCCTGCGGTCCTGTGGTCCCATGGGACATACCGTCGAGACACCGTGCGGCAGGCCACGTCGTGGAGTCAGTCAATTGGGCAAGAATTCCGTGCCCGGCAACCGCAAGCCGGACCAGCGTACCTTTCCCCCCGTTGCCCGGGCTGTCGCTGCTGCCGGCGTGCTGGCGGCCTCCGTCTGCGCCGTCAACCTTTCCGCCGGCTCCGCTGAGCCGCCACAGTTGGCGCGGTCGGTAGCCGGAACCGCGACCACTCCGGGCAGTGCCGCACCGTACGGAACGTCCGGAACGGCGAAGCTCCGGGAAGGGCACGGCGAACCAGCCCCGACGGCAACGGACCAGCTTGGCGCCACTGCCCTTCCGCCGGCCATCTTCTCCAATCCGCAGGTGGCCCTGGCCTTCCCGCACACGTCCATCGGCGGCGCCGACCAGGGCGCCACGGCGGCCCTCACGCTGGGCCCGGCCGGTGCCGGCAGGCCATTGCCCGGCTTCCTCATGGCACCACTGCAACTTCTGGACCCAAGCTCGCCGTTCGGGTTCCGGGTCAGCCCGATCAGCGGGGCAGCGGGAGACTTCCACCTGGGCCAGGATTACGCCGCCCCCTGCGGAACCCCGGTCTACGCCGCTGATTCCGGTGTTGTGCGGGCAGCCGGCTGGCACCCCTGGGGCGGTGGCAACCGGATTGAGATTGACCACGGCGACGGGCTCATCACCACCTACAACCACCTCGAATCCATTGGTGTGCACACCGGCGACCAGGTGCGGGTGGGCCAGGTCATCGCGCGCGTTGGCACCACCGGATGGTCCACGGGCTGCCACCTGCATTTCGAGGCAATCCTGAATGGCCGCTACACCAACCCCCTGAGATGGAACTTCCTCCAGCTCCGGGCGCTTGACCAGGCCCTTCCGGGTGAGATGGTTTCGTACGCGCCCGGCATGGGGTTGTCCGGCGGCAGGATCAGCTGGACCATCCCCCTCCAGGTTGATCCGGGTGACGGGCTCCCCGCAGCGGGGCTCCAGGTTTCACCCTTCCCGCCGCTTTTCGTACCCGGCCCGGCACCGTCGCCATCCCAGGCAACGGGCATCGTGCTGCCCGCTCCCAACGTGCAGTTGACGACGACGGCACCGCCGACTGCTGAACCGTCGGTAAGCGCCGCGCCGCCTTCGCCCGCGGCGGCACCCAGCGATGCTTCGACCGTCCCGGCAAGCCCGACGCCGTCTCCGTCACCGACGGAGCCATCGCCGTCGCCCACTTCACCCACCCTGACTTCACCAAGTCCCACGCCGTCGCCGACACCCACTTCGCCGACCCCGACTTCGCCAACTCCGACGTCACCAAGTCCCACGCCGTCGCCCACACCGTCGCCGTCGCCCACGGACCCTGCAAGCCCAACGCCGACGACTTCGCCGGTTCCCGCCCAGCCCACGCCCACTGAACCGGCTCCGGCGCCAACGCCGGTTGAGACCGCGCCCGCCCCCGACCCGGCTCCGGCGCCAACACCGGTGGAACCTGCCCCCGCTCCCGCCCCAGAACCGGCTCCGGCTCCTGCTCCGGTGGAGACCGCGCCCGCTCCCGCCCCGGCCCCAGCACCGGTTGAGCCGGCCCCGGCACCAACCACCACCGCCCCGGCACCTGCGCCGACCCTGCCGCCCGCGGAGCCGGCCCCGGCACCAACCACCACCGCCCCGGCACCTGCGCCGACCCTGCCGCCCGCGGAGCCTGCCCCCACGCCGACGCCAACCCCCACCCCTACCTCGACAGAACCAGTACCGACTGCACCCCCGGCCTAGGGAATTTCCACCCGGACCCGTACGGCGCCCCGCCGGCACCGAATCCCTTCCATGAACATCTCTCCTCTGACACGCAGCCACCGACCCCTCTATCCGATCCCGCTGATCCTGAACGATGGCACCAGGACATATTTCGGCCAGTTCAAGGGAAAAGTGGTGTTGGTGGTCAATGTGGCCTCCAACTGCGGCTTCACGCGGCAGTACGCAGGCCTGGAGGCCCTCTACGGCAAGTTCCGCGACAGGGGGTTCGAGGTCCTGGGCGTTCCGTGCAACCAGTTCGCAGGGCAGGAGCCGGGGACGGACAGCGACATTGCTGACTTCTGCGAACGGAATTTCGGTGTCACGTTCACGTTGACGGCCAAGGCAGAGGTCCGCGGCAGGAACCAGCACCTGCTCTATTCGGAGCTCACCAAGTTCAAGACCGGGCTATTGCCGGGGCTGGTGAAGTGGAATTTCGAGAAGTTCCTGGTCAACCGGGAGGGGGACGTGGTGGCGAGGTTCGCCCCCACGGTCGAGCCCGACTCTGCAGAGATCATCGAGGCCATCGAGCATGCGCTCGAATAAAGGGCGGCCCGCCGAATTTGCCCTGCAAAAGCGCAGTTCTTGTAACTTTTTCCACATCAGCGGCGGAGATTTACCCCATGTTTGCCAAATGTCTGATTGGATAAATATTACTGAAGGGTACAAGGGAAGAACGGCTTCCCACCGACCATAGAGGTAGCAATGGAGCACATCGAGGCCGAACACCCCCGGCCACGCCACTTCCTACTCCACCTGAGCGATCCCCACCTGTTGGGAGGTCCAGAACCCCTCTACGGAACCGTCGACAGCGAAGCCAGGCTTATCCAGCTCTTCGATGAAGTCAAAGCGTCCGGGGCCAGGCCGGAGGCCGTGATCTTCACGGGCGACCTTGCCGACAAGGGCGATGCCGAGGCGTACGTGAAGCTTCGGGCCATCGTCGAGCCGGCCTGCAAGGAGATGGGCGCCCAGGTCATCTGGGCCATGGGAAACCATGACGACCGGGCCAACTTCCGCAGGGGACTTCTTGACCAGCCCGGCAGTGACGCGCCGGTTGACCACAGCTACTTCATCAACGGGCTGCGGGTCATCACCCTGGACACCACCGTCCCGGGATTCCACCACGGCGAACTGAGTCCATCGCAGCTGGAGTGGCTGGCCCGCCAGCTGGAAACCCCTGCCCCGGACGGCACCATCCTGGCCCTCCACCACCCGCCGGTCCCGTCAGTGCTGGACCTCTCGGTGCTGGTGGAACTGCGCGATCAGGCGTCCCTGGCCGCAGTAGTGCGTAATTCGGATGTCCGCACCATCCTGGCCGGACACCTGCACTACTCCACCACCGCGAGCTTCGCCGGCGTTCCCGTCTCGGTGGCGTCGGCTTCCTGCTACACCCAGGACCTTAATGTACCTGTGGGCGGAACCCGCGGGCAGGACGGCGGCCAGGCGTTCAACCTGGTGCACGTGTATGAACACACCATCGTGCACTCCGTGGTGCCGATGGGCAGTGCCCCCACCGTTGGCGAGTATGTGTCTCCCGAGGAGACGGCCCGGCGGCTGGAGGCTGCCGGGATTAGGATCCCGGAAACCACCAAGCAGCGCGGCAGCACCAAACTCGGGGTGCCTACCAGCCGGTAATACCGGCTCCACAGAGCACTGGGGCAGGCTCCCTGACGGAGCCTGCCCCAGTGCTTTGGAAGTGAAGGGTCAATGGGCGGCCAGCCTACTTCTCCCAGGGTGCCTTGATGGGGAAGTACCTTTCCAGGAAGTCCGTCACCACTTCGGCGCGCTCGTCCGCGCTGACCTCAGGGAAGCTGCCGTCGTTCAGGCAGAAGAAATCCATGTTCCGCTTGGCCAGCAGCTTGGGCAGGTACTTCAGGCCCGAGCGCATGGTGGTGTCCACGTAGCGCACCTTCGCCGCAGTCTGCGTCACGGCGCGGCCGGTCAGCAGGGCGTAGTAGTGGTAGAAGGAATTGGTCACGGAGATGTTGTCCGCTGCACGGAACCGGCTGGCCGCCGTCTTGCGGAACTCCTCCGGGAACTCCTCCTCCATCTGGCCCACCACGCTCCGCCGCAGGGGCGCGGCAGTGTGCTCCAGGTGGCGGGTGGTGATCCGGCCGAACCGGTTCCACAGGAGCTTGCGGTTCACCCGGGCGGCGTTTTCGAACCCGCTGCGCTCGGCATCGTTCTCGCCCAGGCCAATCCTGGTTTCCGCCTCGATGAACTTGGTGATGCCGCCGGGCGTGAAGAACATGTCCGGGCCCACCGGCCGGCCAAAGAACATGTCGTCGTTGGAGTAGAGGAAGTGCTCGGACAGCCCCTCGATGTGCTGCAGCTGGCACTCCACAGCCTGTGAATTGTGCGTGGGCAGCACCGAGGGATCGGAGAAGAACTCCTCGCTCCGGACGATGGTGACGGAAGGGTGCTCCGCCAGCCAGGAAGGAGCGGGGGAGTCCGTGGCGATGAAGATCCGGCGGATCCAGGGCGCAAACATGTACACGGACCGCAGTGCGTACTTGAGTTCGTTGATCTGCCGGAACCGGGCCTCATGGTCGTCGCCTTCGCCCAGGACATGTCCCTTTTGCTGGGCGCGGCGGGCCGCGATGTATTCGGGGGAGCTGCCGTCCACCCAGGAGAACACGATGTCGATGTCGAAGCTGATGTCGCTGGCGTGGTCCGCAAACATGTTCTCGATGGTGGGCCACGTGTGTCCGTAACGCTCCACGGTGCCCCGGACCGCATCCTGGCGCAGCAGCGTCCTGCGGGTCAGGGAGTTCTCGATCGGAAGGATGAGCTGTTCTCCCTCGAAGGACCACAGCTCAATCTGGACGCCGGCAGAGGCGCCGAACTCGAAACCGCCCACCGGCTCCACCCGCGGCCGGTACAGCCGGAAGATGCGTCCCTGCCGGTTGGGGGACAGCTCGCCGTCCGCCACCAGGACGGACGTCTTCTTCTTCGCGTCCACGGTCATGGAGTAGAAGGGCTCGTCCCGGCATGCCTCCACCAGGGCAGTCCGGAGTTTCTTCCGATCCTTCCAGTCCAGGGCCAGCACGGGGCGGTCATTGTTGCCGCGGACCAGGAGGTACGACAGGCCGGCGTTCGCCAGGACGTTCCGCAGGAACAGCAGGTCTTCCACCATGGCCTGGTAGGGGGTCCTGGTGTCGTTAATCAGGGCATAGCGGCCCTTGTGCCGGACGACGTCGGCCCGGTGGCCCAGCCGCCGTTCTGCTGCTGCCGACGTGATTTCGGCGTGAAATTGTTCTTCCACTGACGCCTGGGCGCCGTAGTAGACCTCGTCCTGGACCGGTGCTTCTGTAATGGTTGTCTCCGTGCTGGTGGAAGTGGGCATTCTTACCTGCATGATAGTCCTGCCTTGGTAACGGAAGGTTTCGCGGCGCTTTTGCGGCCGGGCGGGGCATCCCCCGCCCGGCAGGGACTCAGGCGTCCAGCGCCTCCCGCCAGGCCCGCAGGAAGGCGCCGCCGGCGTCGTCGTGGATCACCGTGGACTCCAGCCCCAGGTCCGCTGCCGTCAGCACGGGGTAGGGCTTGCTGGGCACACCGTCCGCCGGCCGCACGTCCACGTGCTTCACGGGATGGTCGTTGTGGTGCAGCCAGTCCGCCATGGCGTAATCGGTGCGGGAATCGCCCACGGTCCGCCACGCCTGCGGGGTGATGCCCTGCGCCGCGAGGAGCTCCACCGCACGGCTGGCGCCCAGGTCCTTCCCCAGCCGCACGGACTCAATGTCCGTGGAAATAATGGTGGGATCCACGCGGTAGTCCACCTCGTCGTCGGAATTCGGCACGTGGTGGTCAAGCCGGACAACGCCCAGCCCGTGGCGTGCCATGAGTTCCATCGCCTCGGCGTCGAACAGCTTCTGCTCCGCCAGGTAGTCAGCGCTGGGCACGTCGATGTGCTGCTCCACCGAGACCATGGCGCGCTTGGTTTCGTCAAAGAACATGTGGGCGGCATAGTCCTCCGCCACCAGCCGGCGGATGTCATCCCCGTACGCTGCCGGGACGGCGAGTTCCCGGTCCACGTGGATGGGGCCGGGGCCGGCGGACGTATAGCTGAACCAGACCGCGCCCTTTTCACAGATGGCATGGATGACGGTTCCCGCCGGAATGCCGGCCGCGATCATCGGTTCCATGACCTGCTCGCGGATAAAGGCGTCGGAACGGCCGGTGTTGAAGATGACAGGAATCCCGGCTGCTGCGAGGGCCACCAGGTCCAGGATGATGGCGGGCTTGACGTCCCGTGTCACCGGGCTGGCCACCGGCCCGTCCACGTCCAGCAGGAGCGCCAGCGGCGGTGCGGACGGCAGGCGGATTCCGGGTGCGGACACGGCAGGGGACTCGGATACTGTCATACGTCCATTCTGTCAGCAGGACCGCCGCCGTCCCGTGCGGGCGCCCGCGGAGCAGGCCGTGTGGCGGTATGGTCACTGTTTGGCTACAACCTGGCGCGGGCCAGCCCTGCTACTTTCGCTGGGGCACCGCGGTGCCTACTGTGGCATGGTGATATTCAAAGCTGTGGGCGAGGGCCGCCCTTACCCCGACCATGGTTACAGCACTCCCAAGCAGTGGGCATCGCTGCCGCCGCGGCCGGTGCGGCTCGACGAACTGGTGACCACCAAGCGCACCCTGGACCTGGAAGCGCTGCTGGCGGAAGACTCCACATTTTTCGGTGACCTGTTCCCGCACGTGGTGCAGTACCAAGGGACCCTCTACCTGGAGGACGGACTCCACCGCGCAGTGCGGACCGCCCTGCACCAGCGCACCGCGATCCACGCCCGGGTCCTGGTGCTCGATGGCTAGCAAGCGGCCAAAGGATCCCGGCATCCTGCATGGCCACCACGTTGTTTCCGGACCTGAGCTGCGCGCCGCCATGGAAGCGGCAAGGGACGCCGACGAAACCGTCCGGGTCCGCCGCCGCGTGCTGCACGGCGTGGTGCTGGTCCTGCTCATCGGAGTGATCGCCGCAGGCATCATCGTTGCCCTGGCCATCATCAACGGCCGGCTGAAGCTGCCGTCGGCCGAGCCCGCCCGGACCCCGGTGTCATCCTGTCCGGCCCCAACGTTCGACTACACGCCCACCGATAAGATCAACCTCAACGTCTACAACTCCACCAGCCGGCCCGGCCTTGCCCGCTCCGTTGCGGACGAACTGCTGGCACGCAAGTTTGTGGTGGGGAACGTGTCGAATATCAACGCCGGCTACCGGGGCGTGGCTGCGGTGGTGTCAGGCGCCGCAGGCCAGGCGGAGGCGTTCACGGTGCAGCGCCATGTGCCCGGATCGGATTACTTCCAGGACGGCAGGACAGACGCCAGCGTGGACGTCATCCTGGCGCAGGATTACAAAGCGCTGGTCCCGCCGGAACTGGTGGACCAGACACCGGGAAAGCTCAGCTGCCCGCGGGAGAACCGGCGCACGGCGGACACGGACAAGCTGCCCGTCATGCCCGCCGCCGCTCCTACGCCCTGACCGCCGGACTCAGCCGGCCACAGCCGGGAGCTGTCCGACGCGCACGGGCCGGCCGCCGTCGTCGAACCTTGCACCGGCGCCCAACTGGATGAAGCGCACGGTCCGCGCCACGCGCGCCTCCAGTTCGGCCGGCTCGTCGCTGCCCCTCGCGGCACTTGAGGACAAGGTGCCCAGGATGAGCTGGGACTGCTGGCCCACGTCCGCCACCGGCAGGTAGCCCTGCTCCATGCCGTCACGCAGGATGCCCTGCAGCAGGACGCTGAGCTCGCCCACATGGTCGGAGAGCTTGGCAAAGGACGACGGCGACAGCACCGCCCCCATGGCAGGCCCCGGCGGGAGGTGGCGGCGGCTGAGGTCAACCACCTGGGCACGGACGTACAGCGCCAGCCGCTCCACCGGGTTCTCCAAACGGTTCAGCGATTCGCGCAGGTCGGAGAGGAACTTCTCGGTCTCGTCCAGAGCGTAGGAGATCAGCAGTTCTTCGATGTCCGCGTAGTAGTTGTACACGGCGGTGCGGCCCACACCTGCGTGCCGGGCCACATCCGTCATGGTCAGCCCCGGGAGGCCATGGGTGAAAAGGAGCTCGCCGAAAGCGGTGAGGATGCGGCGCTGGGTGTCCGCGCGTTGTTCGGCGTTGCTGGCCGCTGAAATCCTGGGCATGCAGACACTTTACCGCGATGTGTCAGTAAAAGATGCTAAACCGCGCAGCCGTCCGGGCCGCAGGCCTCAGCTTCGGAGGAATTGACCAGGACCAGCGGGTTGGCGTCCTGCCACGCCTGGTTAAGGGCAGCGGTGAACGTCTCCGTGGGCTGGGCGCCGGACAATCCGAACTTCCGGTCGATCACGAAGAACGGGACGCCGCTGATCCCGAGGCCCTGGGCCTCCTGGAAGTCGAACCGGACCTCGTCCGAGTACTTGTCGGTGGTGAAGAGTTCCTCCACCTCGCTGGCCGGCAGGCCCAGGTCCGCGCCCAAGGACGTGAGGTATTCCCGGCTGCCAATGTCCTTGCCGTGCTCAAAGTGGTCGCTGAGCAGGCGCTCCTTGGCCGCATCCTGCCTGGCGTGGGCCGCCGCGAGGTGGATCAGGCGGTGGGCGGTGAAACTGTTGGCCACCACAACCTTGTCGAACCGGTAGTCCAGGCCTTCACCCTTGCCCTGCTGCGCCACGTGCTCGAACATCTGCGAGACCTGCGGCGCCGGCATGCCCTTGCGGCTGCTCAGGTACTCCAGTTCGGTGCCGTCGTAGTGCTCCGGCAGTGTTGGGTCCAGCTGGTAGCTGCGCCACACCACGTCGACGGCTTCACGGTGGGGAAACGCTGCCAGGGCAGCCTCGAACCGGCGCTTGCCAATGAAACACCACGGGCATGCAACATCCGACCAGATCTCAATCTTCATGCCCTGCATAACCGGGCCGCCCTGGCGGCCATTCCGGCGCGTGCCGTGAGATGGGGCACATTCAGCCCTTGTGGCCGGGGCGATCCTGGGCAATAGTTCTGAGGTAGGTGAAGCAGACGCCATGGAAATGTCGAACACCGCGGGACAAGCATGTCCTGCGGATTTATGTGCCTGGCGGCTGGGGAGCTCGGGCCTCGTTTTCTGGAGGCCGGATATGCGTATCGGACTTATTGCAGGACCGTGGATTCCGATTCCACCGGTCACCTACGGCGGCATTGAAAGAGTCGTGGACACCCTGGCGCGCGGGTTCGCCGCGGCCGGACATGAAGTGCTGCTGGCAGCCCCTTCGGAAAGTACCTGCCCCGTGCCGCAGGTACCCGGGATGCGGCCGGCATCCCGCGATGAACTGGGCCTCACGATGTCTGAGCTCAGCCATGTCATCCGCGCCTACAAGGGCCTCCAGGACGTGGATATCATCCATGACCACACCCTGGCAGGCCCCCTCTACGCGCATAGGCCTCCAAAGGTGCCGGTGGTGACCACCATCCACGGGCCGCTCCACCAGGACGCAGAGGACCTGTACCGGGCCATGGGCCAGGACGTCGCCATCGTGGCGATATCGCGCGACCAGGCGTCCCATGCCCCGGAAGTCCCCGTCACGCAGGTGATCCATCACGGGATGGATGTTTCCGCTGTCCCTGTCGGAAGCGGACGCGGTGGTTACTTGTGCTTCGTGGGCCGGGCGTGCGAGGACAAGGGCCTGCTGGAGGCAATCACTATTGCGCGGCAGGCGGGCGTGCACCTGAAGATCGCCGTGAAAATGCGGGAGCCCGAGGAGATCCGCTATTTCCGCGAGGTCATCGAGCCGATACTTGGCCCCAACGAGGATTTTGTGGGGGAGGTGGATGACGCCACCAAGTACCGGCTGATGGGTGAGGCGCTGGCATTCCTGAACCCCATCCAGTGGTCCGAACCTTTCGGCCTGGTCATGATCGAGGCACTGGCCACCGGCACCCCCGTCATCGGCACGCGCATCGGCTCCGCCCCTGAGATCGTGGAACATGGCCGGACGGGTTTCCTCGGGAAGACCGAGGAACTGCGGGGCTTCGTTGAGGCGGCCGCCGGGCTCAGCAGGGAACGCTGCCGGGCATCAGTAGAGGAGCGGTTCAGCGCCCAGCGGATGGTGGCGCAGCACCTCAGGCTCTTTGATGACCTGCTGGCCGGGAGATTGCCGGGAGGGGTTCCGGTTGCCCCGCCGGTGCACCAGAATCGTTAAGGGGGGACCGGCGGGCGTTGGGCTCCCCGGCAGCATCCAGCCTGAGAAGGGAGTCCTTCCATGACCGCCTGGAACGAAGACAATGAGGCCTCCGGCTCCGATGTTGGTGCCGTCACCGTACTGGAAGGCTCTTCGTTTTGCATCTCGGCCGGAACCGGCGACATCAGCGCCGACGGCAGCACGAATGGTGCGTTCTACCAGGACACCCGGATCGTCTCGGGCTGGGTTCTGCGGATCAACGGTTCGCGGCGCGAACCGCTGTCCGCCCAGAAGGCCCAGCCTTTCGAAGCAACCTTCGTTGGCCGCGCAACATGGCCGGGAGGCCGGTTCGACAGTCCGCTGGTGGTCCGGCAGGTCCGGCACATCGGACCGGGCCTGCAGGACGACATCATCCTGGAGAATTACGCAGCGGAACCCGTTGAATGCGCCATAGAGCTGCTTGTGGACGCGGACCAGGCCGACCTCTTTGAAGTGAAGGGTGGCCGGACTACAGGCCCCGATGACACCACCCGCACAGTGGTGGATGGAAAGCTCATCATCGAAGCGTCACGGCACGGCCAGCAGCGGGGCTCCGCCATCGGGGCCAAGGATGCGGAGGTAGGCACGGATGGGCTCCGGTTCCGCGTCACCGTCCCGGCCCGCGGCAAGTGGAGCACCAGCGTGATTGTGGTGCCCCTGGTCAACGGGGAGGCCCCGGAAAAGCCCTTCATGGAGGGCCAGCTGCCGCACCACCGTGAGGGCGTGCGGCGCCACCTGGCCTGGGAAGAGAACGTGCCGCGGATCAGCATCGAGGACAGCAGCTTCCAGAACGTGCTCAACCGCAGCCAGAGCGACCTCGGTGCCTTGCGAATCTTCGATGCCCACCATCCCAACCGCGCGGCGGTCGCGGCCGGGGCGCCCTGGTTCATGGCGCTGTTTGGGCGGGACTCGCTGCTGACGTCCTACATGAGCATGATGGTCAACCCCAATCTCGCCTTGGGCACGCTCCAGACCCTGGCCGGGATCCAGGGGAAGAAAGTGGATGTGGATTCCGAAGAGGAACCCGGACGCATCCCGCACGAGGTCCGGCTGGGCGTGACCGCTGGCCTGTCGCTTGGCGGCACCGCGTATTACGGCACGGCGGATGCCACTCCGCTTTTCGTGGCAACCTTGGGCGAGCTGAGCCGCTGGGGACTGTCCCGGGATGCGATCCAGCCGCTGCTGTCCCACGCCGACCGGGCCCTGGAATGGATCGAAAAATACGGCGACCGCGACGGCGACGGCTTCGTGGAGTACCTCCGGCCCAACGAGCATGGACTGGTGAACCAGGGCTGGAAGGACTCCTGGGATGGCATCAACTTCGCGGACGGGACCATCGCGGAAGCCCCCATCGCACTCTGCGAGGTCCAGGCCTACGTATATGCGGCCTACCTGGGCAGGTCGCTGCTGGCCCACTGGACGGGCAATCCTGACCTCGAAAAGCACTGGGCCGACAAGGCGGCAGCCTTCAAGGAGGAGTTCAACAGGAAGTTCTGGCTGCCGGACAAGGGGTACTTTGCGGTGGCGCTGGACAAGGACAAACGGCATGTCGATGCGCTGACGTCCAACATCGGCCACTGCCTGTGGACGGGCATCGTGGACGAGGACAAAGCCGTGTCCGTCATGGAAAACCTGATGTCCCCGCAGATGTTCACCGGCTGGGGCATCCGTACGCTGGCCTCCGACATGGGCGCCTACAACCCCGTCAGCTACCACAACGGCTCGGTCTGGCCCCACGATACCGCGCTGGTGGCCACGGGGCTGATGCGCTACGGGTTCGTGGACGAGGCCAGGCGGGTGGCACTGGGCATCCTCGACGCAGCCCGGCACTTTGATGGCCGGCTGCCGGAACTGTTCTGCGGGTTCGACCGCGGCGAGTTCCCGGGCCCTGTTCCGTATCCCACTGCATGCTCCCCGCAGGCGTGGGCGGCGGCGGCGCCCGTGCAGCTCGCCCGGATCCTGCTCCGGTTCGATCCCGTCTTCACCCGGGGGGTGGTGCACCTGGCCCCGATCCTGCCTGAAGTCGTGGGGACATTCCGCGCAGAGAACGTTTTGTTGGATACCAGCCGGGTCACCATCACCGCCACGGGAACCCAGGGCGGCATCGACGGACTCCCGCCGGGGCTGAAGCTCCTGACGGAGCCCCGCCCACCGCTGGCCTATCCGCCGAACGGAGCCCCGGCCAACTCGCGCGTCCCGGGCCTACAGCAGTCCAGCAGCTGAACAGTTCAGGGTAGGGCGCGCTCCAGGACGAAGTCGTGCTCCACGGTGCTGCCCAGCCGGAATGATTTGGTGCCCACCTTGTGGAAACCGGACTTTTCGTAGAAACGGATGGCCCGGGCGTTCTGGCTGTTCACACCCAGCCAGGCCCCGGCGCTGCCGGATGCTGCGGCCGCCTGGAGGCTCGCGTGCATGAGTTCTGCTGCCGCGCCCAGCCCGTGATAGTCCGGGTGGACATAGCATTTGCTGATTTCCACGGACGGCAGCAGCGTCAGCACGGAATCCACGTCCGGGTCCGCTGCGGGCCTGTCCACCAGGAGGCTGTAGCCGCAGAGCTGCCCGTCGGCGTCGATGACCAGGATGGTGATGTCCGGGTCGGCGAGGTAGCCCTTGAAGTGCTCCTCGCTGAGCGTGTTGGCCAGGTGGGCGGCAATGTCGGCAGGTGACGACGACGGCGGGCAGGCCAGCGGGAAGGTGACGGCCGCCAGCCCGGCGAGGGGGCCGGCGTCGTCCGATGTTGCGGTGCGGATGGTGTGCGTCATTCGGTTGCTCCGGTAGGGAAGGTCAGGCCGTGAGGGTTCGGATGGGGGAGCCGGCAAGCCAGGCGGTGATGTTCTCCAGGGCACCGCCGTAGAACTGCCGGTAGCTTTCCTGCGTGACGTAGCCCAGGTGGGGGGAGAGCAGGGTGTTCGGCGCTGCCAGGAGCGGGTGGCCGGCCTGCAGGGGCTCCTGGTCGAAGACGTCCAGGGCGGCGCCGCGGATCCACCCTTCGTTCAATGCCCTGACCAGGGCCTCCTGGTCAACGAGCGGCCCCCGGGCGGTGTTGACCAGGATGCCCTCGGGCCCCAGCAGCCGCAGCTCGGCCTCGCCCACAGTGTTCTCGGACCGCGGGGAGAGCCTCAGATGGAGGGTGGCGATGTCGGCGAGCGTGAAGAGCTCCTCCTTGGACACCAGCCGCGCGCCGGCCTCCTTGGCTGCCTCCGCGGTTAGGTTCTGGCTCCACGCCACGACGTCCATCCCGAAAGCCTGCCCGTAGGCGGCCACCCGCCGGCCGATCTTGCCCAGCCCCACGATGCCCAGCGTCTTGCCGGCCAGCTCAAAGCCCACCGTTGACTGCCAGGTACCGGCCCGGAGCGAGCTTTCCTCGGCGGGAAGGTGCCGGGCGATGGCCAGCAGGAGGGCCCAGGTCAGTTCGGGCGCGGCCGTGGGTGAGCCGGGCGTACCGCACACCGTCACCCCGTGCTCGGACGCCGCCGCCACATCGATGGCGGCGTTTGCCATTCCGGTGGTGACCAGCAGCTCAAGCGACGGCAGTTTCTCGAACACCTCACGGGGGAACGCCGTCCGTTCCCGCATGGCGATCACAATGGTGGTGTCCGCCAAGGCCGAAACCAGCGCGTCGCGGGATGTGAAAGGTTCACGGTAGGACGTCACCGTGACCCCTTCGGCCTCCAAAGCCGTGAAGTCAGCGAAGCCGTGGGCCACGTCCTGGTAGTCATCGAGGATGGCAAGGCGGTGGGTCATCGGTGTCCTTCGCAGTGTCCTACGTCCTGGGTCACGTTCATCGTATGGCAGGGCCGTCCGGGAGGGTGCCTGAAACTCCAGCAACGCGGAGCATGATAGCAATG
This sequence comes from Arthrobacter sp. NicSoilC5, assembly GCF_019977395.1. Taxonomy (NCBI): domain Bacteria; kingdom Bacillati; phylum Actinomycetota; class Actinomycetes; order Micrococcales; family Micrococcaceae; genus Arthrobacter; species Arthrobacter sp. NicSoilC5. Next base: position 3,602,353 of record NZ_AP024660.1, read on the forward strand.
GGAGTGATGAATCCACGCCCATTCCCGATTTTGACCCTGTGAGCAGCCGCGTCCTGTCCCGCGTCCCGAAAAGCTGGGTCCTGCTGGCCTGCATCGGCCTGCTGGCGCTGAACCTCCGTGGCCCCTTTGTTGCCGTCGCGCCCCTGGTGGACCTCATGCAGGCGGAACTGCACTTTTCGCCGGTCATGCTGGGGCTGCTGACCAGCATCCCCGTGCTCTGCTTCTCGCTCGCGGCTCCGCTGGCGTCCCTGGCTGCGCGGAGGTTTGGTGCCGAGTTCGCCGTGACGCTGACCATCCTGGGGGTCCTGGCCGGCGTGCTGCTCCGGTCTGCGGGAGGACCGGTCCTGGTGGTGGCCGGCACGGTGGTCATCGGGGTGGCCATCACCATAGGCAACATCGCGGTGCCACTGATCATCCGCCGCGATTTCGCTCCCCGACGGCAGGGGACTGCGATGGGGATCTACACCGCAGCCCTGAACATCGGGTCCTTCCTGACCTCGGTCATCATGGCCCCGCTCGCCGCAGTGACGGGGTGGCGGCTGGCCCTGGCCGCTGTCGCCGTCCTGGCCGTCGCCGCGGTGGTGGTGTGGGTGCTGGCAGTGGGGCCCCGGACGGCTTTCCTGGCCGAGGCCGAAGACGGCGGGGACACACCCCGTGCCCCGGCAAGCCGTTCCGGCTGGATTACCGCCGGACTCACGGCCGGCTTCGGCGGCCAGGCATTCTCCTATTACGGCGTCACGGCGTGGCTGCCGAGCTACCTGCACGACGAACTGGGAATGAACGCAGCCCAGGCCGGCGCCGCGTCCTCGATCTTCCAGATCCTGGCCATCGTGGGCGGACTCGGCGTGCCTTTCGCGGCCAAATACCTGAGCACGACGGCGGTGGCGGTCACCCTGGGTACGTTGTGGCTTGCCGTTCCGGTGGGGCTGCTCTTCCTGCCGCAGCTGTGGTGGCTGTGGTCCACCTCCGGCGGGATTGCCCAGGGCGGCGGCATCACCCTGATCTTCATCGCCGTCATCAAGCTGGCCCGCGACCAGGCCTCCGCGGGGCGGATGTCCGCCACGGTCCAAGGCCTGGGCTACTGCCTCGCCGCCGTCGCCCCGCCGCTGGTGGGCTTCGTCCACGACAGCTCCGCATCATGGACGCCGGCCCTGCTGGTCATCCTGGTGTCGGTGCTGACCTTCTTCGTCAGCACCACCCTGTCCGTGCGGCAGGTGCCGAAGGGCCGCTGAGGCGCGGCCCGCCGTCGTACGTTCCCCTGGACGCCCGCTCACTTAGCGCAGTAAACACAACGACGCCCGATCACTTATAGCAACGAATACGACAACGCCCGATCACTTTCCTGGGGAAAGTGATCGGGCGTTGTGGGAGGTGCTCCGTTGCCGGACCGGCGCCCCGGATTTCGGGGGGCCTGTTGCGAAGGGCGTGCCGGCCCGGCAGACGGAAGTACTGGCGGGTCAGGCCGCGGTGAGCTCCTCGACGGTGGCCTTTTCACGGGCCTCAGTCAGGTAGCGGGCGTAGGCCGGCAGGGTGAGGAAGGACGGGAACTCGCGGCTGAGCGTGACTTCCTCGAAGATGTCGCGGGCGTCCTCGAACCGGTCGCCGTCGAAGCGTTCCAGCCGGGCGAATTCCTCGTCCAGCAGTTCCTCCACCCACTCGTGGCTGATGATCTCGCCGTGGTCCGTGATGGCCCGGGCGTAGATCCACTGCCAGAGCTGGGACCGGGAGATCTCGGCTGTGGCGGCGTCCTCCATGAGGTTGTGGATGGCCACTGCGCCGTTGCCGCGGAGCCAGGATTCGATGTAGCGGATGCCTACCTCGATGTTGTTTCGGATGCCCTGTTCGGTGATGGTGCCGGTGGTGGCGGCAACGTCGATCAGGGCGCGGTCGTCCGGGGTGACGTCCTCGCGGAGCCGGTCCAGCTGGTTGGGCTTGCTGCCGAGGACGCCGTCGAACACTTCGCGGCACACGGGCACCAGGTCGGGGTGGGCCACCCAGGAGCCGTCGAAGCCGTCGTTGGCCTCGCGGGTCTTGTCCGCGCGGACCTTTTCCAAAGCGTTGGCGTTGGCTTCGGGGTCCTTGCGGTTGGGGACGGCTGCTGCCATGCCGCCGATGGCCATGGCGCCGCGCTTGTGGCAGGCGCGGACCAGCTGTTCGGTGTAGGCGCGCATGAAAGGCTGGGTCATGGTTACCTGGCCACGGTCGGGGAGGACGAAGCGGGGCCCGCGGGTGCGGAAGTTCTTGATCAGGGAGAAGATGTAGTCCCAGCGGCCGGCGTTCAGGCCGGCGGCGTGGTCGCGCAGTTCGTAAAGGATCTCTTCCATTTCGAACGCTGCGGTGATGGTCTCGATCAGCACCGTGGCGCGGATGGTGCCCTGCGGGATGCCGAGCAGGTCCTGGGCCAGGATGAAGATGTCGTTCCACAGCCGGGCTTCGAGGTGGTTCTCGATCTTGGGCAGGTAGAAGTACGGGCCCTTGCCTTGGGCGAGCAGGCGGCGGGCGTTGTGGAAGAAGAACAGTCCGAAGTCCACGATGCCGCCGGCGATGGGCTGGCCGTCGATGAGCATGTGCTTTTCCGGCAGGTGCCAGCCGCGGGGCCGGACCACGATGGTGGGCAGCTCGCCGGCCGGGCGGAGTTTGTATTCCTTGCCTTCTTCGGACGTGAAGTCGATCCGGCGCTCCAGGGCGTCGGTGAGGTTCAGCTGGCCCTTGATGACGTTCCGCCACGTGGGGGTGGAGGAGTCCTCCATGTCAGCCAGCCACACCTTGGCACCCGAATTCAGGGCGTTGATGGTCATCTTCTTGTCCACCGGGCCCGTGATTTCGACCCGGCGGTCCTCCAGCCCGGGTGCCGGGGGAGCGACCCGCCAGGACGCATCATTGCGGATGTGCTCGGTTTCCCGCAGGAAACGCGGGTCCGCCCCGGCGGCGATGTCAGCCCGCCGTGTGCGCCGGGCCTGGAGCAGCTCCTGCCGCCGCTCGGCAGTTGCCCGGTGCAGCTTCGCGATGAACGTCAGTGCGTCCGGGGTTAGTACTTCGTCCTGCCGGCAAATAGGCTGTGCGGTCAGGGTGATGCCATTGATCGTGAAGCTGTCGGTGAAGCTGTTCATTTCAGTCTCCTTAAAGACGAAAGGGAAGTTCGACGGCGGGACTTGCCTGGGTGGGGCCGGGAAGGGAAATCCTCCGCGTGCTATCCCCATCCCCGGCGTAAGACCTCGCAAAGCTCGGTCGACGCCGGGGACAGGGCCCCTTTACGCACGCTTCCGGATTCCCCCTCCCGGCCCGCGACGGTCACGCTTGGGCGAGTGCCGCCGTCGTGCCTCTTCGGTGAGCGAAGCGAACGGCTCACCTTGGGCGCCGGGGGATTAGTGGAACTGTCCCTCTTCGGTCGATCCGACCAATGCGAGGGTCGACGCGTTCGGGTTGAGCGCCGTGGAGATGGTGTCGAAGTAGCCGGTGCCGACTTCGCGCTGGTGCTTGGTTGCGGTGTAGCCGCGGGACTCGGAGGCGAATTCCTTTTCCTGCAGTTCGACGTAGGCGCTCATGCCTTCACGGGCGTAACCGTGGGCGAGGTCGAACATCGAGTAGTTCAGGGCGTGGAAGCCGGCCAGGGTGATGAACTGGAAGGTGAAGCCCATGGCGCCGAGTTCACGCTGGAACTTGGCGATGGTGGCGTCGTCCAGGTGCTTGCGCCAGTTGAACGACGGCGAGCAGTTGTAGGAGAGCATCTGGTCCGGGAACTCGGCCTTGACGGACTCGGCGAACTTGCGGGCAAGCTCCAGGTCCGGGGTGCCGGTTTCCATCCAGATGAGGTCGGAGTAGGGGGCGTAGGCCTTGGCTCGGGCGATGCAGGGTTCGATGCCGTTGCGGACCTTGTAGAAGCCCTCGGCGGTGCGCTCGCCGGTGATGAATTCCTGGTCGCGCTCGTCGACGTCGGAGGTGATCAGGGTGGCGGCCTCGGCGTCGGTGCGGGCGATGACGACTGTGGGGGTGCCGGCGACGTCGGCTGCCAGGCGGGCGGCGTTCAGCGTGCGGACGTGCTGCTGGGTGGGGATCAGCACCTTGCCGCCGAGGTGGCCGCACTTCTTTTCCGAGGCGAGCTGGTCCTCCCAGTGAACACCTGCTGCACCGGCCTGGATCATGGATTTCATGAGTTCGTAGGCGTTCAGCGGGCCGCCGAAGCCGGCCTCGGCGTCGGCGACGATCGGGACCAGCCAGTCCTCAACGGTCTGGATGCCTTCGGAAAATTCGATCTGGTCTGCCCGGAGCAGGGCGTTGTTGATGCGGCGGACCACGGTGGGGACGGAGTTGGCCGGGTAGAGGGACTGGTCCGGGTAGGTGTGGCCGGAGTTGTTGGCGTCGGCAGCTACCTGCCAGCCGGAGAGGTAGATGGCGCGCAGGCCCGCCTTGACCTGCTGGACGGCCTGGTTGCCGGTGAGGGCGCCCAAGGCGTTGGTGTAGCCGCCGGTCTTGTGCTCCTCGGTGAGCTGCTTCCACAGCTTTTCGGAGCCGCGGCGGGCCAGGGTCTGCTCTTCGGTGACGCGGCCGCGGAGGCGGACGACGTCGGAGGCTGAGTAGTCACGGGTCACACCTTCCCAGCGGGGGTTGGCGGCCCACTCGAGCTCCAGGGCGGCGGCCTGCTCTTCGGGCGTCTGCTGGGTGGGCTCAAATGCTGCAGTCATCGTTGATCTCCTTGATTGAGCTCCGGATGGAGTAGGTGGGAACCGCGTCGTTGAGGTTCCCACCGGCTTATCCGGTGCGGTGTTTCTTTCCGTGACAACTACTTTTCAGCACTTTCAACCCCCTTTCTAGACAAAAAGTCTGGAAAGAAATGCACTTCTTCACGTATTCTTCAGAAATGTCACCTTCAAGCTGGAACAGGGACGTTTCCCAGCCGCCGTCAGCCGCCGCAGCGGAACTGGACGTCATCGCGCTGGGCCGCCGCGTCCGCCATCTCCGCAAACAAGCCGGGCTCACGCTCGATGACCTGAGCGCCGCCGTCGGCACCGCCCCCAGCCAGCTCAGCCTGATTGAAAACGGCAAACGCGAGCCCAAACTGACGCTGCTGCAGCACCTCGCCGGCGCCCTGAACGTCAGCATCGACCAGCTGCTCGGGGCCGAGCCGCCCAGCCGCCGCGCCGCCCTCGAAATCGAGCTGGAACGCTACCAGCGCGGGCCGCTGTACGAATCGCTGAACCTGCCCAAAATCCGCATCAGCTCGCGGCTTCCACTGGATGTGCTGGAAGCCCAGGTGGGGCTGCTGCACGAGCTGGAACGGAAGATGAACGAGCAGGTGGCCACCCCGGAAGAAGCCCGGCGCGCCAACGGCGAACTGCGGGCCATGATGCGGGAGCGCGGCAACTATTTCCCGGAGTACGAGGCCGAGGCGCAGAAGGTCCTCAAGGAGGTGGGTTACACCACCGGCCCGCTGAGCCAGCACGTCATCGCGGACATCGCCGAGCACCTCGGATTCACCCTGCACCACGTGGGGGATCTGCCGCATTCCACCCGTTCCGTGACGGATTTGAAGAACCGCAAAATTTACCTGACGCAGAGCCAACGGCAGGACCACGACCCCCGCTCGGTGCTGCTGCAGGCCCTGGGCCACTACGTCCTGGGCCATGAAACGCCCAAGAACTACGGTGACTTCCTGGCCCAGCGGGTAGCCACCAACTATTTCGCCGCCGCCCTGCTCCTGCCCGAGCAGGCAACCGTCGAATTTCTGCAAAAAGCTAAAGCAGCCAAGGAAATCGCGGTCGAGGACATCCGGGACGCCTTCGCAGTGTCCTACGAGACGGCAGCCCACCGGTTCACCAACCTGGCCACGAAGCATCTGGGCATCACCACACATTTCCAGAAGACCCACCAGAGCGGCATCATCTACAAGGCGTACGAGAATGACGGCGTGAACTTCCCGCAGGACCACACCGGAGCCATTGAGGGCCAGCCGTCGTGCAAGGCCTGGACCTCCCGTGCCGTGTTCGATGTGCCGGACAAGTTCAGTGCCTACAGCCAGTACACCGATACGCCGTCGGGCACGTACTGGTGCACCGCCCGCACCGAGCGGTCCGCCAGCGGCGAATTCTCGCTCAGCATTGGCGTGCCGTACCAGCACGTGAAGTGGTTCCGCGGGCGGGAAACCAGCGCACGGGCCAGGTCCAACTGCCCGGATCCCAACTGCTGCAAGCGGCCGCCTGCCGAACTGACCAACCAGTGGGCCGGGAACGCCTGGCCGTCCGCGCGTGCGCACTCGCACCTGCTGGCCGCGATGCCGCCCGGAGCTTTCCCCGGCGTGGATGAGACCGAGGTGTACAGCTTCCTGCAGGCCCACTCCGGCTCATAGGAACGCCCCATCACATCCTGCCGGTTTCCTCCCGACGCCCCATCACCTCCCGCCGGTTTCCTCCCGACGCCCCATCACTTTCCTGACGAAAGTGATCGGGCGTTTGGGAATAAGCCGCCAAAGGTGATGGGGCGTTTGGGGTTCAAGCGGCAAAAGGTGATGGGGCGTTTGGGTGTACGCCGCCAAAAGTGATGGCGCGTTGCTGGATTAAGTGCCGAAAGTGATGGGGCGTTGGGTCAGCCGTGCAGGGTCCGGTAGGCTGCCGCGGCGGCGGGGTGCAGCGGAATCCCGGCGGTGTTGATGAGGCTCTCCGCGCTGAGGAACTGCACGCCCAGGGTGGACTGGGGGATGAGTTCGCCGGCGTTGTGCACCAGCAGCTGGACAGTGCGCTCCACGGTGGCGGCGTCCAGGTCCCTGCGGCAGAGCAGCAGGTTGGGAGCACCCACCGTCCATACCGCAGGTATGTCGGGATAGCTGCCTTCCGGTATCAGGACCCGGTCGTACATCCCGCCGTACCTCCGCCGCAGTTCCGGCAGCAGCGCGGACAAATCCAGCAGTCCGAGCGCCACGTCCTGCTGCGCGCTGGCGATGGCCGCAGTGGGCACGCCGCCGGACCAGAACAGGGCATCCACGGTCCCCGCCTTCAGCGCCGCGATGCCGTCATTCAAGCCAAGACGTTCGACGGCGGCAGTTCCGGCGGAGGGCGCCGCGGCATCCGCGGAGGTGCCCAGGCCCGCTGCTTCCAGCAGCCGGGGAGTGGTAAGCGAGGTCCCCGACCCCGGCTGGCCCACGGCGACCCGCCGCCCCGCCAGCCCGGAAATGTCCCGGATCCCGCTGTCCTTCCGCACCACGCAGTGGACGTAGTTTTCGTAAACCTTCCCGATGGCGGCGATCTCCGCTCCGTCCCCGCCCGCCTGGCCGGCGGCATCGGCCAGGGCCACAGCAAAGTCCGCCCGGCCCGCCCGCAGTTCCGCGATGTTGTCCAGGCTTCCGCCGGTGGCCACGGCCCGGGCATGGCCCGCTACGCCGTGGCGTTCAAGCGCCGCGGCCAGCAACGTTGAGAACTCGAGGTAGAAGCCGCCGGGTTCGCCGCCGGCCACCACCAGGTTCTCCGGCCGGTCGCCTCCGGTGCACGCATTGAGGGCAGGCGGCAGGCATGCTGCGAGTCCGACGGCGAAGGTCCACTTGAGCGCGGACCGTCGCGGCGGCAGGGAGACAGGGGGGCCCGGGGCAAGCGTTTCACGCATTGGCATCACCACTCCTGGTGCCCGGAAGCAGCTGATCAGAAGCTGGAGCGGGAAACTCTATCCGGGCCGCGAGCCCATGCGGAGCCGCTTCGGCCAGCACCAGGCGGCCACCGTTGGCCGCGGCAAGCTGGCCCACGATCGTCATGCCCAGCCCGGTCCCGGGAACCGACGAATGCTGCGGGGACCGCCAGAATCTGGTGGCAGCCGCGGCGCGCTCCGGGGCAGGAAGCCCTGGACCGTCGTCGGAAATCTCCACCACCACCGCGCCGCCCTCCATCCGGACCGTGGCCGTCACGGTGGCACCGGGGGCGTACTTGAGGGCGTTGTTGAGGAGCTCGGCCGCCATCTGGGCCAGCTCCGCCGGGTGGCAGGAAACCAGTGCCGGGGGCTGTGGCGCCGGAGCAAGGACCAGCTTGCAGCGTGCCTGTTCTGCCAGCGGTGCTGCCCGCTCAATCTCCCCCTGGAGGACCGGGAAAGGGTCCACAGGATCCGGCGCGGGGAAGCCTTCCATGCTGCCGGCAGCCCGGAGGTACCCCTCGGAGGCCCGGTGCTCCGCGGCGGCGAGTCTCAGGACGCCGTCCAGGATCTCCTCCACCCGGTCCAGTTCCGCCATGGCGCGCTCGGCGGCATCGTGTTCACGGGCCGTCTTCAGTTCCAGCTGCAGCAGGTCCAGCCGAAGCCGGAGGGCCCCCACGGGGTTGCGCAGCTGGTGTGACGTGTCCGCTATCAGCTGCCGCTGCGCTGCCATGCTGGCGCTCACGGTCCGGGCCATCACGGTGAAGGACCGGCTCAATTCCCGCAACTCCGGTGGCCCGTCCTCCGGAAGGCGTCCCGCCCGGCCGGTGCTTTCCAGTTCGTGCACCGCCGAGTTGAGCCGCTGGACGGGCCGGAGGACCCACCCGGTGACCCGGGCCGCACCCAGCAGGAGCACGGCGGCAAGGGCAAGCGCAGCCACCCCCACCGCGAGCCACCGTTCCCGGAGCTTCTGCTGCGCGGTGCCGGCGTCCACGTCCAGCACCACGGCGCCCAGGACCTGGCTGGCGCTGCCGAAGGGCCGGAAGATCACCCGGGAGCCGGAACCGAAAGGTTCCAGTGGTTCCAGGGCGGTGTTGCTGACGTTCAGCCGGGCCAGGGACAGCGCGTCCTGCACGTCGGACCGGCCGGTATCAAGGTCCCCGGAATGAAGGGTGGCCTGCTGCACACGCACCACGATCCCTTCCCCGTACAGCCCGGAGTACGTGTCCATCTCCCGCTGCAGCCGCGCCGTGTCCCCGTCGGCGGAGGCGTCGAACGCCACCTGCGCCAGACGGTTCAGGGACGCCGCCCGGTTGATCTGCAGCTCCTGGGTCAGCTCGCGGGACGCGGAGGTGAGGATGGTGCCCGAGATCAGAAAGACCACCACCAGGCAGAGCACGCTGAGGACGCCCAGCACCCGCAGCCTCATCCGGAAGCCGCCTCCACCCGGTACCCCACCCCACGGACGTTGATGATGAAGCCGGGTTTCTGCAGTTTTGCCCGCAGCCCGGTGAGGTGGACGTCCAGGGACCGGGAGGAAGCCAGGAAGGCGTCGCCCCACAGCGCGTCAAGGATTTGTTCCCGGGTCACCACCGAGCCGGCGTGGCGTGCCAGCAGCGCGAGGAGCTCGAACTCCGTGGCGGTCAGGGCGAGCGGCGAACCTGCTTTGGAAGCGGTGCGGCGGTTCAGGTCGATCGCCACGTCATCCAGCACGATGACGTGCTCCTGCGGGGTGCCGCCGCCACGGCCCGCCCGCCGCGTCACCGCTTCGATCCTGGCGAGCAGTTCCACCAGCTTGACCGGCTTGACCAGGTAGTCGTCCGCGCCGGAACGCAGCCCGAGCACCACGCTGCGTTCGTCGTCCCGTGCGGTCAGGATCAGGATGGGGACATCGGTGACCTGGCGCAGTTTGCGCAGCACCTCCAGCCCGTCCATGTCCGGCAGGCCGAGGTCCAGGAGGATCACCTGGAAGTTCCGGTGGGACAGCAGCGCATCAGCGCCCCGCGCCAGCCGCTGCGGGTGGTGTCCGGCGCTTTCGACGGCGGCGGTGAGGGCGCCGGCCATGGCGTCGTCGTCCTCGACGATCAGCACGTCCATGGCCATCTTCCTTGCTGCGTTTCCTGTGGTGTCCGGTTCATCCCCGCCACGTGAGATTACCGCGTGGCGCCAGGATATGCCCGACGGAGGCCGGCCCGGCCGAGACGGGACACGCAGGCAAAACCTAAGGAAGTGTTAGGAAATGCCCCGCCACGTTGGCTGTGCGGTGGATCACCCATACCGTGGATGAGGCCCTCCGGCGTTGGAGGACGCACGTCACCACAAGGAGGAACTCACCGATGAGCACCCAACAAACCGCGCCCCTGACGGAGGCCGCCCAGACCCGGCGGGCCGTGGGCAACATCCTGAAGGGTTCCGCCGGCAACCTTGTGGAATGGTACGACCTCTACGTCTACACCGTCTTTGCCGCCTACTTCCAGGCCCACTTCTTCAACTCCAAGGATGAGCTGCAGGCGGGCCTCGAAGCGATGGCCGTCTTCTCGACGTCGTTCCTCATGCGGCCCATCGGTGCCTGGTTCTTTGGCCGGTACGCGGACCGCAAGGGCCGCAAGGCTGCCCTGACGCTCAGCGTCACGCTGATGTCGGCGGGTTCCTTCGCCATCGCCGTGCTGCCCACCCAGGACGTCATCGGACTGTGGGCCATGATCCTGCTGGTGCTCGTCCGCGTGATTCAGGGCTTCTCCGTGGGCGGCGAGTACGGAACCAGCGCCACCTACATGTCCGAGGCAGCCACCAGCAAGCGCCGCGGCTTCTTCTCCAGCTTCCAGTACGTCACCCTGATCGGCGGCCAGATGCTGGCCCTGCTGGTCCTGGTGATCCTGCAGAACGTCATGCCCAAGGGCGACCTGGGGGAGTGGGGCTGGCGCATCCCGTTCGCCATCGGCGGCGTGGCCGCCCTGGTGGTGCTGTGGCTCCGCCGCTCCATGGAGGAGACGGTTTCCGCCGAGCAGCTCGAGGCCGCCAAGACTCCCGCGGTTGCCGGACAGGCCCAGCCGGGCACCATGAAGCTGCTGTTCACGAGCTACTGGAAGCCGCTGCTGGTCTGCATCGGCATCACCCTGGGCGGCACCGTGGCGTTCTACACCTACACCAACTTCATCCTGAAGTTCATGAACGATACGTCCGGCATCGCCAAGACCGACACCTCCGTGATCAACTTCTGGGCGCTGTTCATCTTCATGCTGCTCCAGCCCGTCTACGGCATCATCTCGGACAAGGTGGGCCGCAAGCCGCTGCTGCTCTGGTTCGGCATCACCGGCGTGCTTTTCACCTGGCCGCTGCTCTCCACCCTGGCCGGCACCAAGGACCCGTTCACCGCGTTCCTGCTCATGATGGGTGGCCTGGTGATTGTCGGCGGCTACACCTCGATCAACGCCCTGGTAAAGGCTGAACTGTTCCCCGCCTCCATCCGCGCGCTCGGCGTTGGCCTGGGCTACGCAATCGCCAACTCGCTCTTCGGCGGCACCGTGCCGCTGATCGGCGCGGCCTTCCAGAAGGCGGAGCGGGAGGACCTGTTCTTCACCTACGTGACCATCGCCATCGCCATCTCACTGGTGGTCTACATCTTCGCCCTGAAGAACAAGAAGGCCACCCACCTGGACGACGAACAGGGCCACGCCTGGGAGCAGGCGCCGCAGGGTGGCGGCAAGGACAAGGACGCGCTCGGCGTCTAGCATTCGGGCGTCCCAACGGACGCATCGCTGTGGAGGCGTACGACGGCGGCTGCCAGGCCGCCGTCGTACGCCTCCTTTTGCGTGTGCAAAGTGAGGTATGGGGCGAGGAGCCCCTTTAGCGGCGCGTCGTCCGCCGGCGCACCAGGTACCCGTGCGCGGCGAACAGGCGGGGCAGCACCACGTACACCGCGGTAGGAACCACCACCATGGTCAGCCCCATGGCCCGGAAGACGGGGTGCCAGGTTTCCATGAGGGGTGCGGCCGCCATCATGCCAATGGCAACCAGCGGAAAAATTGCCAGCCAGGTGATGGCCGCGCGGACATGGATGGACGGCGGAGCCGCCGGAACTCCCGGCACCGGTGGGACTACGGGGACCACGGGCTGGGGAGCGGAAAGGGTTGCCGGCTGGGCAACGGCGGGGGCTGCGGGCTGTGGAACCGTGTCCATGGAAACTCCAACTGATTAGTTGCTTATTGCTTGCAAAGACACTAAACGCGCACAGGTGCAATTGCAACTACCTGGTTGGAATTGCGTAGACTTATGTCATGGCATGGAACACAGCGCGGACCAGGGAACTGCTGCTGGCCGCTGCCACGGAGGAGTTCAGTGCCAAGGGGCTCGCGGGCGCCCGGGTGGACCGCATTGCAGCCGCCGCCGGCGTGAACAAGGAGCGCATCTACCAGTACTTCGGCAAGAAGGATGAGCTGTTCGACGCCGTCCTGGCCGCCGAAATGGTCCGGGTCATGACCGAGGTGCCCATCACCGGCAGCGGGCCGGAGGCGTTCGGCGAATACGCCGGCCGCCTCTTCGACCGGCACACCACCGACGGCGTCCTGCCCAGGCTCCTGTTCTGGGAAGGCCTGGAGCGGGGCGGGGAAACAGTCAGCCGCGCCACCCGGTCCGACCACTGCGCCATCAAGGTAGGCCAGGTCCTGGACGTCCTGCCCGGAATCGACCGGACTGACGCCGCGGACCTGCTGATCACCGTCATCACCCTGTGCGACGGCTGGCCGGTCCTGCCCCAGATCGACACGCTCCTGGCGGGCAGCAGTGCTGACCGGACCACCCGTCGTCGGGCGTTCATCGTGCGGACCGCAACCCTGCTCGCTGAAGCCCTCGCCGCCGAGGTGCGGGCAGCCCCCGGAGCTGCCCTGGACCAGGCCGGCTAGGAGGCCTGCCGGGGAACCGGCCGGGTGGGCGGACTATATTGGGCCATGTCAGCACACCACCACCATCGCGGGAGTCTGCACCCATGGCCAAGGAACTTGCCACCCAGCTCATCGAACAACTCCAGGCTGCCGGCGTGCAGCGGATCTACGGGATTGTGGGCGACAGCCTCAACCCGATCGTGGATGCCGTCCGCCAGACCGGCGGCTCCGCGAAGGGCGGCATTGACTGGATCCACGTCCGCCATGAGGAAGCCGCCGCCTTTGCGGCCGCAGCCGAAGCGCAGCTCACCGGAAAGCTTGCCGTGTGCGCCGGATCCTGCGGCCCCGGAAACCTGCATCTGATCAACGGCCTGTACGACGCCAACCGCTCCGGCGCTCCGGTGCTGGCCATCGCCTCCCACATTCCCAGCAAGCAGATCGGCAGCAGCTTCTTCCAGGAGACCCACCCGGACCGCCTGTTCAACGAATGCTCGGTGTACTCGGAGCTGGTCAGCACCGCAGAGCAGGCTCCCCGGGTAATGCACAGTGCCATCCAGCACGCGCTGGGGCTTGGGGGAGTGGCCGTCGTGACCCTGCCGGGTGACATTGCCGGGCTGGAGGCCGCCGGCCCCACCCCGCTGCCTGCCACCTTCCGGCCTGCCAGCCTGGTCCCGGACCCGGCCAGCGTCCAGGCCCTCGCGGACGCCATCAACGACGCCGGCAAGGTGGCCATCTTCGCCGGCGCCGGCGTGGAAGGGGCACACAGCGAGCTGATGGCGCTCGCCGACCTGGCCAAGGCGCCGGTGGGGCACTCGCTGCGCGGCAAGGACTTCGTCCAGTACGACAACCCGTTCGATATCGGCATGACCGGGCTGCTGGGCTACGGGGCCGCGGCGGAAGGCATCGAGGACGCCGACCTGCTGGTCCTCCTGGGCACCGACTTCCCATACGACCAGTTCCTGCCGGACACCCGCACCGCGCAGGTGGACCGGGTGGCCCACCGGCTGGGCCGCCGGACCGACGTCGACATTGCCGTCCACGGCGACGTGCTGCCCACCCTGCGCGCACTGCTCCCGCTGGTGAAGGCGAAGAAGAGCCGCAGGTTCCTGGACCAGATGCTGAAGAAGCACGACCGGCTGATGAACAAGGCCGTGGGCGCCTACACCCGGAAGGTGGAGAAGAAGCAGCCCATCCACCCGGAGTACGCGGCGTCCCTGCTGGACCAGGTGGGCGCCGAGGACGCCATCTTCACCGCGGACACGGGCATGTGCAACGTCTGGACCGCGCGGTACATCAACCCGCTGGGCACCCGCCGCCTGATCGGATCCTTCCTGCACGGCTCCATGGCCAACGCCCTCCCGCACGCCATCGGCGCACAGCTGGCATTCCCCGGCCGCCAGGTCATCTCGGTGTCCGGCGACGGCGGCCTGTCCATGCTGCTGGGCGAGCTCATCACTGCCGCCGCCTACAAACTGCCCGTCAACGTGGTGGTCTTCAACAACTCCACGCTCGGCATGGTCAAGCTCGAGATGCTGGTGGACGGACTGCCCGATTTCGGTGTGGACGTCCCCGATGCCAACTACGCGGCCGTGGCACAGGCGCTGGGCTTCCATGCGGTGAGGGTCACGGATCCGGCGCAGATCGAATCGGCGTACCGGGAAGCGTTCGCCCACCCCGGCCCGTCGCTGGTGGAACTCATCACCGACCCCAAGGCGCTGTCCATCCCGCCGAAGATCTCCGGTTCCCAGGTGATCGGGTTCGCCACGGCCATGTCCAAGGTGGTGCTGAACCGCGGGGCGGGTGAGGCCGTGAGTATGGCGCGCAGCAACCTGCGCAACATCCCGCGGCGCTGACCGGGGGCAAAACCCGCCATCACATCCTGCCCATAAATCCGGAACGCGTCTGCACTTTATGCAAACGCGTTCCGGATTTTACGGCGAGAAGTGATGGGGCGTTTGGGTTATAGGGGCCAAAAGTGATGGGGCGTTTGGGTTTTAGGGGCGAAAAGTGATGGGGCGTTTGGTCAGCGGGCGCCGCCCTGCCACAGGGCGTCGAACGGGGCGCCGGAGGCAACGCGGTTGCGGATGCCGGCGGTAACGAAGTCCTTGGCGGTCCGGGCGGCCTCCAGCGGGCTGGCGCCCTTGGCCAGTTCCGCCGTTACGGCGGCGGCCAGCGAGCAGCCGGCGCCGGATACTGCCACCTCGCCCACCTTCGGGGCACTGAGGACTTCGAGGGTCTGGCCGTCGTAGAAAACGTCGACGGCGTCGGGGCCTTCCAGCCGGACCCCGCCCTTGGCCAGGACTGCTGCGCCGCTGAGCTCGTGGATGCGCACGGCAGCGGCCTTCAGCGACTCCACGTCCGTGATCTCCAGGCCGGCCAGTGATTCCGCCTCGAAGTGGTTGGGCGTGACGAAGGTGGCCAGCGGCAGGATCTGCGACTTCAGGGCCTGGTCCGTGTCCAGTGCGTGCCCCGGCTCCTGGCCCTTGCAGATCAGCACCGGGTCCAGGACAACGTTGGCGAAGCTGTTCTCCTGCAGGGCGCCGGCCACCGTGCTGATGGTGGCCGGGCTGCCCAGCATGCCGATCTTCACCGTGTCCAAAGCCGAAGGGGCGCCCGACGCCGGACCGTAGGCCGCCGTCGTCGCCTCCAGTTGATCGGCAATCACCTGCTGGTCCACCGGCACGAAGCGGTGGTTCCAGCTGTCCTTGGGGTCGAAGGACACGATGCAGGTCAGGTTGGCGATGCCGAAGACGCCCAGTTCCTGGAAGGTCTTCAGGTCGGCCTGCGCGCCGGCGCCACCGGTGGCTTCGGACCCGGCGATGGTGAGGACGACGGCGGGACGTGCGGCGGGCAGCGTTGCGTCAGGGGTAGCGGAAGTCATGCACCCATCCTGCCACCCGGCGTCGGACGCCCGCCAAACCGGCCGGCCGGGTCAGCCCTTCAGCGCCCCGTCCAGCAGGGCGCGCAGCTCACGGAAGTGCCGCTCCGTGGCTTCCGGGTGGAACGCCGAGGTGTCCGCCATGCTGTATCCGTGAGGTGCCCCTTCGTAGATCTCGTTGGATGCCTCGAGCCCGGCGTCCTTGAGCGCTTCGCCCAGGCGCGCGACGGCGTCGGGGGCCATGCTCCGGTCGTGGTCCGCGTGGCCAAAGACGAAGCGCGCCCGGGCCGTGCCAAGCCCCAGGTGAGGGCTGTCCGGATCCTCCGTTGCCAGGCCGCCACCGTGGAAGCCGCCACACGCTGCCACCAGGTCCGGGTGCGAGGTGGCGGTGCGGACCGCGAGCCGGGCACCCATGCAGTAGCCGGTGGTGCCAATAGGACCCGGCGCCACGCCGTCGAGCGCCGCCAGCGCGGAAACCCAGGCATCGATGTCCGGCAAGGCCTTGTCCGGGGTCAGCCGGCCCACCCGGGGGAACGCAGCCTTGCCGGCAGCTTCCCTGCCCTCCTGAGTGGACATGTCACCGGCCGGGGCCAGCTCGGCGACTGTTCCTTCCCGGTAGAACACGTTGGGCGCCAGCACCACGTAGCCCCAGTCGGCAATGCGCTGCGCCATCTCCTGGATGCGCGGGCGCAAGCCGAACGCGTCCATGTAGAAGATGACCCCCGGGAACGGGCCCGCTCCGGTAGAGGGGCGGGCGACAATGGCTTCGGCATGGCCTGCTGCGGCCTGGATCTCGATGAGCATTTGGTCAGGATAGCGGAGCCACCCGGGAGCCACGCTCAGGAGTAGTACCGGCCGAGGGTTTCGGCCTTGAAATCGAAGAAGGTGCCGGATTCGATGGCCAGCCGGGCGTCGTCCACCATCTTCACCACGAACCGCTCGTTGTGGATGGAGATGAGGGTGGCGGACACCATTTCCTTGGCCTTGAACAGGTGGTGGATGTAGGCCCGCGAATAGTTGGCGCAGGCGTAGCAGTCGCAGCCTTCCTGCAGCGGCCCAAAATCACGCTTGTACTTGGCGCCGGAAAGATTGAACCGGCCGTACGGGGTATAGAACGCGGAGTTGCGTGCCACCCTGGTGGGGGAGACGCAGTCAAAGGTATCCGCGCCGTTTTCGATGGCGGTGAAGATGTCATCCGGCTCGGAAATACCCAGCAGGTGCCGCGGCTTGTCTTCCGGCAGTTCCTCGTTGCACCAGCGCACGATGGTGCCCAGGTTCTCCTTCTCCAGCGCCCCGCCGATGCCGAACCCGTCGAACGGCATCGCGCCGAGGTCGCGGCAGGCTTTCCGGCGCAGGTCTTCATACTGGGCGCCTTGGATCACGCCGAACAGGGCCTGGTAGGGCTTGGCCGCCCGTTCCTCCGTCAGGCGGAAGTGTTCCTCGATGCACCGTTCCGCCCACAGCCGGGTGCGTTCCAGTGATTCCTCCTGGTACCGCCGGGAGTTCTGCAGGGTGGTCAGCTCGTCGAACGCGAACATGATGTCCGCGCCGATCTGGTGCTGGACCTGCATGGAGATCTCGGGGGAGAAGCGGTGCCGGTCGCCGTTCAGGTGGGACTTGAACCAGACGCCGTCGTCGTCAATATGGGCCAGGCGTTCCTTGCCGGGGGCCACGGCATCATCCGGTCCGGAGGCGTCCACGGATTTCATGTCGATGACCTTCTTGAACCCGGAGCCGAGGCTCATCACCTGGAATCCGCCGGAGTCGGTGAAGGTGGGGCCGGGCCAGTTCATGAAGGCACCCAGGCCGCCGGCCGCATCCAGGATGTCCGGGCCCGGCTGCAGGTACAGGTGGTAGGCGTTGGCCAGCAGCGCCTGGGCGCCCAGGTCCGCCATGGATTCCGGCAGCACGGCCTTGACGGTGGCCTTGGTGCCGACGGCGATGAACGCCGGCGTCTGGATCTCACCGTGCGGCGTGGTGATGGTGCCGGTGCGGCCCAGGAATTCCCCGTCGTTTTCCGCTACCTGAGCCGCCGTCGGCGGGCAGGACTCCGCCAGGCGGGTGCCGACCGTGAAGGAGAACTGGGATCGGGTTTCAGGCAGGGCGAAGGCGGGGTTGGCTGGCACCGTACCAGTGTGCCAGCAAACCGCGCGGCCCCAGTAAACTCAGCTGGCCGGTTCGGAAGCCGGGTAGTTCTCGGACCGCCAGGAATCCCAGGATTGCCGGATGGCCTCGAAGGCGCCGGCGCCGAGGTCGTACGTGGAAGCGATGACCAGCGAGCCGTCACCCTCCGCGCGGACATCCTTGATGGCCGGGTGGTCCGCCACCACCAGCAGCCCCTCGCCGTGTTCGGCGTAGCTGTGCACCGTGAGGCCCACCTGGTGGCTGGTCCGGTACCAGACCTTGCCGCTGATGTCCTCGCCGGTGCCGAGTGTCAATTGGTAGGGCTCGCCCGGCGCCGGGAGGTCGGAGAGCCCCAGCTTCTCAATGGCGGAGGCTTTGCCCTCGGTCAGGTGCAGGAACAGGGTGTGCCGCTTGCCGTGCGGGTGGCGTTCCAGGGCGAAGCGGAGTTGCTGCAGGAAGGTCAGCCAGCCCTGCGTGACGTCCTCGTCCCAGGCAGCCCACTCGGAGTCATGGTCCACGGCGGCGCGGGTGACACTGACCCGGGTTCCACCGGCCTCCGGGTGGAGCTCAAACGTGTCCCCGCCGTGCACGGTGAGGCTGGTGTGGTCCGGTGCTTCCTGCACGTCACTGGAGAAGTAGATCTCCTTGATCTCGGACTCCAGGTCCTCGGCCTGCCAGCCATGCCACTGGGCCACCTTGGACGGTTCACGCAGCATGGTCCAGACCTGCGGCGCGTCGGCGTTGATCACTACGCTGAGATTGTTGGTCATAGCCCCGAATGTACGCCCCGGACATAGCCTCGGGTAGGGGCAATTTCCCATTGCGGGAAGGCACCGGGAAGGCACCGGGAAGACGCCCGTAAGGCCCGCGGGAGGCGCCTCCCGGACGCCCCGCAGGTCAGGAGCGGACGGCCTCCAGCTCGTTGCTGATGCGCCGTTCCAGTTCGGACGTCCCGATGGTTTCCGAGCCGCCGTGCGCCCGCAGGAACAGCAGGGATTCCAGCCGCAGCAGCCGCCATTCGCGCTCGGCGTCATGGTTGGAGTTGTCGATGGAGCGGAAGATTTCCTTGTCGTACAGGTTGGGCTCGTTGAGCGAGCGCTGCCGCACCTTGGCTGCCATGCGCGCCTTGAACGGGTCCGTTTCCTGGTTTTCCGGGGTGCGGATCAGTTTCTCGTACACTTCGGCGCGTTCGTCCTGGCCGTCCTGCCGGCAAATGTAGCTGGCCAGCGCCAGGGAGGCCTCCACCGAGGTCCACCGGCCCGGGTTTCCGTCATAGGGCAGCACGGTGATCAGGTCTGCCACGGACAGTGCGCCGTCCGCGTCCTTGAGCGTGATGAACAGTTCGTGCGCCAGGTCGCTGAGGTCCTTCAGGCAGCTTCCGGATTTGAAGTTGACGCCCTTGGACAGCCTGTCGGCCAGGAGCAGCACGCCCTCCGCATCCGGGTGCGCCTCCGCGGCGGCCTCCACTACTGATTCGGGGGTGCCGGCCGGCGCCGGGATGAGTGCCAGTTCCTCCTCGCTGGGCCCGGTCGCTGCGGGCGGCGCCGGCGGGAGGGGAGGGACGACGACGGCGGGCGCCACATTGAGGGGACCGGTCCCGGCGCCGGGCTGCTCCTGCGCACCGTTCCGCGGGGTCAGGGTTTCCGCCGGTGGTGCGGCCTCCGGAAGGTCCGCGGGCAGCGGAAGCTGGGTGACGTCGTCGTGCGCTCCGTCCACCACTGTGACCATGGTGCCGATGGCAACCCGCAGGGTTCCGCCGCCGGAGAGGCTGGCCAGTACCAGTGCGGGGGAGCCAAAATCGTCGTGCTCGAGCTCCACCTGGTCGATTTCGGCAGTGCGCCGGCCGTCGGGGAGGAGGATGTGGCTGCCGGTGGTCAGAGATCCAGCCTGCTGTTCACGGTGGTGCCTGGCGGCTGGTGATTCGGTCATGGGAGTCCTTAAGTTCTCTTGCGGTCCGCCCTACAGTCTACAAAGGCGGGCACTCAAAACCGGGGACCCCCACGTCCCGGCGGGGTGGTCAGAAGCCCACGCCTGCAAACGCCAGGGCCTGCCGGATCAGGCCGCCGCGGCCGCCGGAAAACTCCATCTGGACGCCCGGGCTGAGGACTTCCTCCGGGGTCATCCAGGTCAGCTCCAGGGCGTCCTGGCGCGGCTCGCACTCGCCCGTCACCGGGATCACGTAGGCCAGGGACACGGCGTGTTGCCGCTCGTCCGTGAAGCCGGTCTGGGACGGTGCCGGGAAGTATTCGGCCACCGTGAACGGCACGGGGCTCAACGGCAGCTGCGGGAACGCCAGGGGGCCGAGGTCCTTTTCCATGTGCCGCAGGAGGGCGGCGCGGATGGTTTCGCGGTAGATGACGCGCCCGGACACCAGGGAACGCACCATGGTCCCGTCTGCGTCCGCCTGCAGCAGCGTGCCCACTTCGTTGACGTAGCCCAGCGGGTCCAGCCGGACCGGTACTGCCTCGACGTACACCATGGGCAGCCGCCCCCGTGCCTCAAAGAGGTCTTCTTCAGAGAGCCAGCCGGGATTCGGGTCAGGTGTGCGCACGTTCATGCTTAAGTTCTACCCCATGGGGCGCCGCTGGGAGATCCACACCGTGGCGGGCGCGTTGGGGCCGCCGGCATCCGGGTTGGCTACGTGGAGGGTGCTTCCAAACGCCTCCTCGGTCAGGCTGGCGGTGAGGCCCGCGGCGGTGAGGCGCTCCTGCAACGGTTCCAGCCCGCCGTCGTATTCGAAACCCAAGCCTGACCTGGGCTGTCCGGTGGCCGGCCGAACCAGCAGGACGCCGCCGTTTTTGGCAGTGAAGTCTGCCGTCTCGTCATTGTCCGTCACGGGCCGGGGGCGGGCGCCGATGTGCAGCAGCGTGCGGACGGCCCCCTCCGGGTCCGCGGTGTACCAGACCGCCGCAACGGCCAGGGCGGGATCGGCGTCGGCGCACTGGGCGAAATGGGCGGCCTTGTCCGCCAGGAAGCTGAACCCGTCAGGCGCGCTGATCCGGCAGGCGTCACCGTGGTCAGCAGTGACGAGTTCGGCCGGTCCGGCGCCTTCCGCCGCCCCTTCCTGTGGGGACTCCTCCTGTGCCGACAGGTTGGTGCGGCGGGCGAATTCGGCCACGTCTCCCACTTCCACCGCCAGCACCGTCCGGCCGTCCTGACCCGAATCCGCCTCCGCGGAGTGGAGCGCCACGCGGCCTGACGCCGAATCAAAGACCTGCCACCCGCCGTCGTCCTCTGTCTGCACCATCCCCAGGGTGGTGAGGAGCTGCTTCCAGGACTCGGTGCGCGAGGTGAAATGGACGGGGCGGACTCGGAGCATGGCGTTGTCCTCAGGTGGCGGATGGATCTGTAGGGCCATGATGCCACGCGAAACCGCTCTGCACACGGAGCTTGTGGCACGGGATTCCACGGGCAGAATTAGCCCATGGCCACTGAGCTTGAGGAACTGCTGCTGCCCGATGCCGCTGCCTGGCGTGCCTGGCTGGAAGTGAACCACGGCACCAGCCCGGGGGTGTGGCTGGTGCTGCACAAGAAGGGCGGGACGGTGACGGGCCTTGACTACGCGGCGGCCCTGGACGAGGCCCTGTGTTTTGGCTGGATCGACGGGCAGGGCCGGCGCCGGGACAGCGAAAGCGTGTTCCAGCGGATGACGCCGCGGCGCCCCCGGAGCGTCTGGTCGGCGCGGAACGTGGGGCACATCGCGCGGCTGGAGGAAACGGGCAAGATGACCGACGCCGGCAGGGCGGCGGTGGAGGCCGCCAAGGCCGACGGCCGCTGGGACGCCGCTTACGGCGGTCAGGCTGACGTCGAAGTTCCCGCAGACCTGGCAGCAGCCATCGCCGCCAACCCCGCCGCGCAGGCAATGTTCGATGTCCTGACGAAAACCAACCTGTTCTCCCTGGTGTACCGGACGAATTCGGCCAAGCAGGCAGCCACCCGGGAGCGCAGGATCGCTGGCTTCGTGGACATGCTGGCGCGCGGTGAGACGCCGTATCCGCAGAAGAAGCGCCCCGCCGGGCAGGGCTAGTGCCGGCTGTGTGACGCCCGGGATTCTGCTCCCGCGGGGCTGGCCGGTAAAATTGACGGTTCACTTGCGCTGGTGCCGTTCCCCGAACCCGGGGGACGGCACTTGTGCGTTCAGCGAGGGATTGACACCGCCATGCCCCCCAAAATTCCGGAAACCGTTCCCGCCGCCGTTCGGCGCCGCCCCGTCCTGTGGGCCCTGGCGGCCGTGACGGTGCTGGTGCTGGCCGGGTTGCTGGTGCTGGGCGGCAACATCCAGAGGGACGGCGGGCAAGCCGGAACCCCGCAGGCCGGTACCGGGCAGAGCGGTACCGGGCAGCCCGGTGATCCGCCGGCAGCCGCCCCCGCGGACGATCCCGGCTACCGGCCCGCGTACCACCTCACCCCTGACCAGCACTGGATGAACGATCCGCAGCGGCCCTTCTTCCTCGATGGCCGGTGGCACTATTACTACCTCTACAACGCCGACTACCCGGAAGGGAACGGCACCGAGTGGTTCCACGCCACCAGCACGGACCTGGTGCACTGGAAGAACGAAGGGGTGGCCATTCCCAAGTTCCGCAACGGCCTGGGCGACATCGAAACCGGGTCCGCGGTGGTGGACACCGAGGGGACAGCAGGATTCGGCAAGGGGGCCGTGATCGCCGTCCTCACCCAGCAGCACGACGGTGTCCAGCGCCAGTCCCTGTTCTACTCCACCGACAAGGGCTACAGCTTCCAGGCCTACGGGCAGAACCCGGTGATGGAGAACCCCGGCGCCGAGCATTGGCGGGACCCCAGGATCATCCGGGACGAGGCCACCAACCAATGGCTCATGCTGCTCGCGGAGGGCCACAAGATCGGCTTCTACACCTCCCGGGACCTCAAGCAGTGGACCTACGTTTCGGGGTTTGGCCAGGAGGGGCTGGGAATCCTCGAGTGCCCGGACTTCTTCCAGATGGACGTCGACGGCGACCCCGCCAAACGGACGTGGGTCCTGGCAGCGAGCGCCAACGGGTCCGGGGAGGGCCGCACCACCGGGCTGGCCTACTGGACCGGCAGCTTCGACGGAAAGGCCTTCGCGCCGGACGGCGGCCACCAGTGGCTGGACGGCGGGCCGGACTTCTACGCGGCCGTCACCTGGGATGACCCGCGGCTGGACGATGCGCAGCGGAAGGCGTCCCGCCACGCCATCGGCTGGATGAACAACTGGGCCTACGCCCGGCAGCTCCCCACCGGTGACTGGTACGGGTCCGCTTCCGTGGTGCGGGATATCAGGCTGGCGTCCGACGGCGGACGGCCGGCCTTGGTGTCCGCGCCCACCGCCGCGCTCCAGTCGCTGGAAGGGGATCCGGTCCAGTTGCCCGGCGGCAGCATCGGTGGCGGGACGGCACTGCCGGTTCCGGACAGCGGCGCCTTCAAGGCCGACGTCGAGCTGGCCAAGCCCGCGGACGGGACCGGTGAGGTGCGGCTGCTGCTGCAAAGCGGCGGCACCACCTACGCCACGGTGGGCTACGATTTCGCGGCCGGCCGGGCCTTCGTGGACCGCGGCGGCGATGCGGCGGCCGGCGGGAGCGGCCTGGCGGACCGGGAGGACGCCCGCGGCGAATACCGGCAGGCGCGGTCGGTGGACGCGCGGCCCACCGGGGACGCCGTCCGACTCACCGTCTACGTGGACAGGTCATCCGTGGAGGTCTTCGTGGACGGACAGGCCCTGACGTCCCTGGTGTTTCCGCCGGCGGGCCCCAGGGAAGTGCGGCTGGCGGCCGACGGTGCCGTGTCACTCCGGCACGGCACCGTCACGCCGCTGGCCGGCATCCGCTAGGCGCCAGCCGCGCTGACGGCCGCCGCGGCCTCCAGCGTCATCCATGCCTGGAGCTGGGTGGAAAGTTCGACGGCGGCGCCCGGCGGATACGCAGCGGCCGCCGGTTGGGCGGCGTGCAGCGAAAAGATGCTCTTGCCTTCCCGCCCGGCTCCCGCTTCGCCCGGCCCCACGGGGCGCCGGCCGGACCAGAACGCTTCAGCGGTGTCGGTCACCAGCCGCGCGGCCGTGGCGCGGGTGGCGTCGGGAAGCCGGCGGTCTGCTGCGGCGAGCGCCAGGTAACGGCAGAGGATCCCGGTGAAGAGGCCGCCGTCGCCCGTTCCCTCACAGCGCAGCACTGAACCACCGGCGCCGGCACCGGGGCCGGAACTGTCCGCCGGGACGGTCAGCAGCCGCTGCACCGCGTCCACCAGGACCGCGGCCCGCGCCAGGTTCGCCTCGCCCCCGAGCTCGAGGAGCGCACCCAGCACCGGGCCCTGGTTGTAGGTGTACACCGCACGTTCCAGCACAACCTCTCCGGCGGGATTCAGGCGTGCACCGTCAAGGTAGAGGGCCTGGTCCGCGTCAAAGAGCGTGGCGTCCAGCCAGTCCAGCAGCGCCTGGGCCTTGGCGTGCTGGCCGGTGCGGGCATAGAACAGGGCCACCGGCGCCGTGGCGGGAGTGTTCTTGAAGTCCCGTTTCTTGCTCCAGAACGTCCCGCCGCCCAGGTCGTCGGTGCACGCGGCGTCGAACTGCAGCGCCAGCGACGCACGGACCACGGCGTTACGGCGGCGTCCTGGACGCCGGGTCTCCTCAGCCAGGTTGTCCAGCCGAAGGGTTGCCAGGGCAAGCCACGCCATGTCGTCGTAATAGCTGTTCACGAAGGTCAGGGCGTTGCGGAGCCTGATCCCGGTGACCAGCCGTGAGGCCAGGTGCCCTGCGCTGGGCCGGCCCGGGCCGTTGAACCGGGCCGCGGGGGTGGCACCGCCGCCAAGTTCCCGCCGCCCGGTGTCCACCAGGCAGTCAACGTAATGCGCCTGCCACCAGTAATGCCAGGGGAGGGCCAGGGACGCGGCCGGCCGCATCCGGCGGAGCGCGGCACGCCACCGCGGCCCCGGCTGGGTGCCGGGCTCCTGCTCCGGCATTGAGGGGGTGGGCTGATCGGCCGCATGCCGGCCCTGCCACAGCACGGCGCCCAGGTGGGTTCCGGGCAGGAACAGCAGTTTCCGGCCGAACAGGGCGGTCACGGAACGGGCGGCGTGGTTCGCCCGGTCCTGCCAGATGGTGGGGGAGGTGCTGCTGGACGTCATGCCGTCCACCCTAACCGGGCCGCCGGAGCCGGGAGGGCAGGGAACCGGGGGTGCGTGCGGCGGCGCCGGATTTCAGTTAACATGCATTAACTGTTGCCCAAGGCCGTGCCGCGGCGTGGGACACGCATCAAGGAGGATGTATGGACATCAAAGGCAGCGTCGCACTGGTGACAGGCGGGGCGTCCGGGCTGGGCGCAGCCACCGCGCAGAGATTGTTCGACGCCGGCGCATCCGTCGTGCTCGTTGACCTGCCGTCCTCAGGCGGCCAGGCAGTGGCCGACGAACTCAACGGCCGCGCCGCAGCCGGCCAGTCCGCCGTCTTTGCCCCCGCAGACGTGACCAGCGAAACGGACGTCCGGGCCGCCGTCGGGACCGCCGCAGGGCTGGGACCGCTGCGGATCGTGGTGAACTGCGCGGGGATCGCCACCCCGGGCAAGGTCCTGGGACGGGACGGCGTGCTGCCGCTGGAAACGTTCAGCAAGGTCATCCAGGTCAACCTGATCGGGACTTTCAACGTCCTGCGCCTGGCGGCCGAGGCCATGGTGGCCACCGAGCCCGCCGCCACCCCGCTGGGCGGCCCGGAACGCGGCGTCATCATCAACACCGCCTCAGTGGCTGCCTTCGACGGGCAGATTGGCCAGCCTGCATATTCCGCTTCCAAGGGCGCCGTGGCCGCCATGACGCTGCCGATTGCCCGCGAACTGGCGCGCTCGCTGGTCCGCGTGGTCACTATCGCCCCGGGCATTTTCGAGACTCCCATGATGGCCGGCCTGCCCCAGGAAGCGCAGGACTCGCTGGGGGCGCAGGTTCCGCACCCGTCCCGGCTGGGCAAGCCCGCGGAATACGCCAACCTGGTGGCGCACATCGTGGACAACGCCATGTTGAACGGTGAAACCATCCGCCTGGACGGCGCCATCCGGATGGGACCGAAATGAGCGCGCCGGACGTATCGCAGCTGCCGGCGGCGGACTTCTTCGCCGTCGAAGCAACACTGGACCCGGCCGAACGGACCAAGCTCGCCGAACTGCGGGACTTCCTGGCCGCCGAGGTGGCACCCTACGCCGGGGACTGGTGGAACAAGGCCGAGTTTCCCGCGCACATCCTGCCCAAGCTGGCGGCCCTGGAACTGAGCACGCCCGTCCACCGCGGCTACAGCCATCTCTTCGCCGGGCTTGTCATTGCGGAGATAACCCGGGTGGACACCTCCCTGGCCACGTTTTTCCTGGTCCACCACGACCTCTTTGTCGAGTCCCTGCACACCTTCGGCACCGACGACCAGAAACAGCGGCTGCTGGCCGACGCCTCGGAACTGCGCACCACCGGCGCGTTCGCCCTCACCGAACCGCTGCACGGCTCGGACGTGGCGGGCGGCCTGGAGACCCGCGCCCGGCGGATCTCCTCCACCACGGGAGAAGCGGACGACGCCGGCGACACCTGGGTGCTGAACGGGGCCAAACGCTGGATCGGCAACGGGACGTTCTGCGACTACATGCTGGTGTGGGCGCGGGACGAGGCGGACGGCTCGGTGCGGGGCTTCATCGTGGACGCCACCCTGCCGGGGGTCAGCCGGAGCAGGATCGAGAACAAGATCGCCCTGCGCACTGTCCAGAACGCCGACATCGAGTTCCGCGACGTCAGGATTGCCGAGGCGGACCGGTTCGGCGGGATCAGCAGCTTCGAGGACACCAAGGAACTGCTCCGCAGCTCACGGATCATGGTGGCCTGGCAGGCGGTGGGCCAGCAGCTGGCGGCCTTCGACGTCGCCCGGCAGTACGCCGTGGAACGGCAACAGTTCGGCCGCCCGCTGGCCCATTTCCAGCTGATCCAGCAGCAGCTGGTGACCATGCTGGGCAACACCGTGGCCAGCATGTCCATGATGGCCGGGATCGCCAGGCTGCAGGAGGAGGGCGCCGCCGGCATGCCGCAGGTGGCGCTCGCCAAGTCCTACCTCAGCGCCCGCATGCGTGAGACGGTGGCGCTGGGCCGGTCCATCCTGGGCGGAAACGGGATTGTCACCGATTACCGGATGGCCAAGATCTTCGCCGACGCCGAGGCCATTTACACCTATGAGGGCTCGTTCGAGGTGAACACCCTGATCGTGGGCCGGGCCATCACCGGGATCTCAGCCATTTCCTGAGCTTCCCGGGCGCTACGCGGGGTAGGGCTCTTTCTCGCCGGCCTCCACCCGGATGTCGAGGCTGTTGTTCTTCACCGGCATGGGGCAGGTGCCGTAGGGGGTGAAGGCGCTGGGGTAGTTGATGGCCCGGTTGAAGTCCAGCACCACGGAGCCGTCCGGCCGGGGCCTGGGGAGGGAGAGTTTCCGCCACTCGTCCGTGGTGTCGCCGTTGGTTTCGTCGTGGAATGTGACGGTCAGGGCGCCGAGTTTCTCCTCCTCCGCCTGCAGCCGGAACTCGTGGCTGCTGCCCGGGAGGCGGAACACCACCTCGCCAACGCTGCGGTGCACGCCGTCAACCAGCGGGTTCGCGGTCCCGATCGGCACATCCACCGGTGCCGGGTACGGTTCAAACCGGCCCGTCACCTCCCAATCAGGGTTGTACGGAAAGGTGGGCACGCCGTCGAACTCCTTAAAGACCGGCGATGCCGCGTCCCGGGTCCGGATCGCATACCGGCCGCCGCGCATGGCCAGCTCCACCACCACCTGGTCACCGTCCGGGCCGCCGAACTGCACCCACATCAGCGACTCCTCGTCCGCCAGGACGGCGGACACCGTGCCGTCCACCTTTTCCCCTGTCTCCACCAGCGTGAGCCCGTCCGACGGAACCGCGGTGAGGAATGCCGTCGTACCTTTTGTTGCACCGGCGCCGTCCGTGGACCACAGGCCCGGGGCACGGTCGATGGCGGCCGGTGCGTCTTCCAGCCACTGAAAGGACGTGAGGGTCAGCCAGCCGTGCGGCGTTGCCAGGGCCTTGTTGCGGTTGGCGCGGAAGCGCTGCCAGCGCTCCTCCCTGGCGGCTGGAGCGGTGGCTGCTGGCGTGGTGGTCATGGTTCCTTCCGGTTTCGTCTGCCCCCGCTACAACCGCCGGCCAGGCATGTTCATTCCACCGCTGATTCCTTTATCCGGGGTTGAATGGAGACGTGGACATCCTTGCGGGAGTGAATCGGGAGTGGCTTGCCGCGCTCACCTGGCTGGCGGCCGCCCTTGCCGCCGCGGGCGTCCTGGCGTGGCGCCGGCGGCGGCCGGACCTCGCAGCGCCCGCCGCCGTCGCCGTCTTCATGGCAGCCAACGTGGGCGCCGGCATCTACGTCCTGAACCACCTCGCGGACGGGCGCTGGGGCGGGGACGCTCAGGCGAAACTCGCCCCGCCCGAACTCTCCGGGACCCCCGTCGTGGGCCAGTTCCTGCAGCCGCTCGACGGAGCCATGGCAGGCATGGCCGGCGGCGTCAACGATTTCATCGACTTCAGGGCCGCGTTGCCGGTGGCACTGGACTTCTTCGCGGCCGCCGGCTGGGCGCTGGCCCTCCTGGTGCCGCTGCTGCTCACGGCTGCCGTGGTCCAGGCCGGGAGGGCCCGGCGCCGCACGGCGGAGGCGGCCGCCTGGCAGGACGAGGTGCAGAACCTACGGGCTGAGCTCGACGCCGTCAAACGGCATGTGGGGTACCGCGACATCTTGTGAGACGGATTCCACTGACCCACGGGTCCGGGGGTAGCATCTTTAGCTAGTAACGTGGCTCACAGTATCCAGCGCAGTGTACGAGCCAAGTCCAAATCCCTCGAAAGATTGTTTCAATGGCTCACACTGCAACACCTCCCGAAACCGATCTTGCCTCCGAACTGCGCGCGGACGTCCGGCGTGTCTCCACCCTGCTGGGTGAATCGCTGGTCCGCCAGCACGGACCGGAACTCCTGGACCTCGTGGAGCAGGTCCGGCTCCTGACCAAGGAATCCAAAGAAGCAGCGCGCGGCGGTGCCCACGCCACCGGGCCCTGGAGCGCGCACGACGTCGTTGCCCAGGTCCGCGAACTGCTCGGCTCCCTGCCCATTGAGCAGGCAACCGACCTGGTGCGCGCCTTCGCCTTCTACTTCCACCTGGCCAACGCCGCCGAACAGGTGCACCGCGTTCGCGGCCTGCGGACCCGGGCCGAAAAGGACGGCTGGCTGGCCAAGACCGTGGCGGACATCGCCGCGCAGGCCGGACCGGACGTGCTGCAGGAAGTGGTCAACGGCCTGGACGTGCGTCCCATCTTCACCGCCCACCCCACCGAGGCGTCCCGCCGCTCCGTCCTGGACAAGATCCGCAAGCTCTCCGACGTCCTGTCCCAGTCCACGGCCGAAGGGTCCACGGCACGCCGCCGGCAGGACCGGCAGCTGGCAGAGATCATCGACCAGATGTGGCAGACCGACGAGCTGCGCCAGGTCCGGCCCACCCCCGTGGATGAGGCCCGGAACGCCATCTACTACCTGGGCGGAATCCTCACGGACGCGATGCCGGAAATGCTGTCCGAGCTCTCCGAACTGCTGGGCGAGCACGGCGTCACCCTTGCTTCCAAGGACGCCCCCATCCGGTTTGGCTCCTGGATCGGCGGTGACCGCGACGGCAACCCGAACGTCACCGCGGCCGTGACCCGCGAAATCCTGCAGATCCAGAACCAAAGCGCCATCCGGATCAGCATCGGCATGATCGATGAACTGATCTCCATCCTGTCCAACTCCACGGCCCTGGCAGGCGCGGACCAGCCGCTCCTGGAGTCCATCGACGAGGACCTGAAGAAGCTGCCCGGCCTGGACAAGCGGGTCCTGGAACTGAACGCCCAGGAGCCGTACCGGCTGAAGCTCACCTGCATCAAGGCCAAGCTCATCAACACGGGCAAGCGGGTGGCCGCCAACTCCAACCACGAGCATGGCCGCGACTACAGCGGAACCGAGGAGCTCCTGGCGGACCTGAACCTGCTGGAGCTCTCGCTCCGCAACCACTCCGCGGCCCTGGCGGCGGACGGCTCCCTGGCCCGCGTCCGCCGTGCCATCGCCTCCTTCGGCCTGCACCTGGCCACCCTGGACATCCGCGAACACGCAGACCACCACCACGACGCCGTCGGCCAGCTGATGGACCGGATCGGCGGCCCCGGACTGCGCTACGCCGAGCTGAGCCGTGAGGAACGCTTCGAGGTGCTCGGCTCCGAGCTGGCGTCCCGCCGCCCGCTGTCCGGCCACCCGATCAAGCTCGACGGCGCCGCCGACGGCACTTACGACGTCTTCCGCGAGATCCGCCGCGCCCTGCGCATGTACGGTCCGGACGTCATCGAGACCTACATCATCTCCATGACCCGCGGCGCCGACGACGTCCTGGCCGCAGCCGTCCTGGCCCGCGAAGCCGGCCTGGTGAACCTCTTCGGCGACAAGCCGTACGCCAAGCTCGGTTTTGCGCCGCTGCTGGAAACGGTGGAGGAACTGAGGGCCTCCGCCGAGATCGTCGACCAGCTGCTCTCCGACCCGTCCTACCGTGAGCTGGTGCGCCTGCGCGGCGACATCCAGGAAGTGATGCTGGGCTACTCGGACTCCAACAAGGAATCCGGCGTGATGACCAGCCAGTGGGAAATCCACAAGACGCAGCGCAAGCTGCGGGACGTCGCCGCCAAGCACGGCGTCCGCGTGCGCCTGTTCCACGGCCGTGGCGGTTCCGTGGGCCGTGGCGGCGGACCCACCTACGACGCCATCCTGGCCCAGCCCAACGGTGTCCTGGAAGGCGAAATCAAGTTCACCGAGCAGGGTGAAGTCATCTCGGACAAGTACTCCCTGCCGGAGCTGGCCCGCGAAAACCTGGAGCTGTCCCTGGCCGCCGTGCTGCAGGGTTCTGCCCTGCACCGGAACCCGCGGACCTCCGAGGACCAGCGAGAGCGGTACGGCCACGTCATGGAAGCCATCTCCGACGCCGCCTTTGACCGGTACCGGAAGCTGATCGACCACCCGGACCTGCCCGCCTACTTCATGGCCTCCACCCCGGTGGAGCAGCTGGGCTCCCTCAATATCGGTTCCCGCCCGTCCAAGCGTCCGGACTCCGGCGCCGGCCTGGGCGGCCTGCGCGCCATCCCCTGGGTATTCGGCTGGACCCAGTCCCGGCAGATCGTGCCCGGCTGGTTCGGTGTGGGCTCCGGGCTCAAGGCCGCCCGCGAGGCCGGACACTCGGCCCAGCTGGTGGAGATGATCGACCACTGGAACTTCTTCAAGTCCGTGCTGTCCAACGTCGAGATGACGCTCGCCAAAACGGACATGGATATCGCCGGCTACTACGTGTCCACCCTGGTCCCGGAGGAACTTCACCATCTGTTCCGCACCATCCGGGAAGAGTACGAACTCACGGTCGCCGAGGTGCGCAAGCTCACCGGCGAGAACATCCTCCTGGATGCCCAACCCACCCTGAAACGCTCCCTGGAAATCCGCGACCAGTACCTGGACCCCATCAGCTACCTCCAGGTGGAACTCCTGCGCCGCATCCGCACCGAGGGCGGGATCAGCGGGGCCGAGATCGATGAACGCCTCCAGCGGGCCATGCTGATCACCGTCAATGGCGTGGCGGCCGGCCTCCGCAACACCGGCTGATTCTCCAGTTGCTCCATCACGTGTGGTCCCTCACAGGCGCTGTTGGGGGCCACACGTGATGGCGCATCCGGGGGTTGGATAGGGTTGGAGGCATGCCTTCCTTCCAGACCCGCCTCAAGATCACCGGGCTCCGGCCGGGGAATCCGCCGGAGTCCGTCATGGACGCGGCCGTGGAGGCGCTGGGCACCCGCCACCACGTGGAGGCGCACCAGCTGCAGATCGCCGGCGGCGTGCCGCAGCTGAACCTGCGCTTCCTCGTGGAGGCGAGCGAGTACAGCGGTGAGAACCGCCAGGCGGTGGAATCGGCAGCCATGATGCGCGACGCCGTCGAACGCGTTGCGCTGACGGGCCCGCTCAGCGTGCTGCGGCGCAGCCGCGGCAAGTGGCTGCCCGTCTAGCCTGCGTCCGGGAGGGGCTCCTCCTCCACCGGGGACCGGTCGCCGCGGCGGCGGGTGACGAGGATGCCCACGACGGCGCCGATCACCAGACCGACGGCCACGCCAATCAGGGAGCTCGCCCAGAACGGCAGCCTGGTTGTTGACCCGGTGAAGTAGCCCAGGCCCACCAGCCAGCATGCCCACAGCACGGCACCCAGGGCCGCGCACAGGCTGAAGCCGCGGACGGACACGTTGGCCACGCCGGATGCCGCCGAGGTGGCGAGCCGTCCGCCGGGAATGAACCTGGCGCCGATGATAGTGCCGTAGGTGGAGGAACGGCCGGCCTTGGCCAGCGCCGCGTGGATGCCGCTGTGGACCCGCCGGCCCCACTTCCACCGGTCCAGCACATGGCTCAGCCGCCGCCGGAAGAGATGGAAGACCACCATGTCGCCCAGCCAGGACGCCACGGCCGCGAGCACCAGCACCAGGAACACGTTGGCCCGGCCGTCCGCGGACAGGGCGCCCCCGGTGATCACCAGCATCTCGGAGGGGATGGGCGGAAAAATGGCATCGCCGATCACCACGGGGATAACCCAGAAGTAGAGGGCCGTCCCCCAGCTGTCAACGCTGCCGAAGTCCATTGCCACAAGGTACCGCACTTGGGAAACTGGCGGCATGCGGATCTCGGTTCTGCGGGGCGACATTACGCAACGGCGCGTGGATGTGGTGGTGAATGCTGCGAACTCCTCGTTGCTGGGCGGCGGGGGAGTGGACGGGGCGCTCCACCGGGCGGCCGGGCCGGAACTGCTCGCTGCATGCAGGGAGCTGCGTGCCACCGGACTTCCGCACGGCCTCCAGACCGGAGCCGCCGTGGCAACACCTGCCTTCCGGCTGCCGGCCCGCTGGGTGATCCACACAGTGGGGCCCAACCGGCACGCAGGACAGACCAACCGCGTCCTCCTGGTGTCCTGCTTCAGCGAAAGCCTGCGGCTGGCCGACACCCTGGGGGCGCAGGACGTGGCCTTTCCCGCGGTGGGCGGCGGAGCCTACGGGTGGAGTGCCGCGCACGTGGCGCAGGCAGCGCTTGAGGCGGTGACGGGGTTCCGGACCGCCCATCCGGCCAGCGGGCTGGAGCTGGTGGAGTTCGTGCTGCACACCGCGGAGATGGAGGCGGCGTTCAGGGACGTGCTCGGACCGCTTCGCTGAGCTCCAGGCTGCTGCGGTATTCCACGGGCTTTCCCGAGATCGGGTCAACGAACCGGATGCCCCGTGCCAGCAGCTGGAGCGGCCTGGCGTAGTCGTCCGGGGCCTTGTCCAGCAGGTCGGGATAGAAGGCATCGTTCACGATCCCCAGCCCCAGCGAGGCCATATGGACCCGCAGCTGGTGGGTCTTGCCGGTGTGGGGCTCCAGCCGGTACCTGGCCAGGCGCTGAGCTGTACCGATGGCGCCTGTACCGGTGACGCCGGTGCCGCCGGCACTTGCCGGTGCGCCGCCGTCGAACGTTTCCAGCCGCTCAATCCTGGTCTCCGCGTTCGGTTCGCCGTCCACGACCTCCGCCAGCAGGTAGCTGCGGGACTTGGTCATCCGGTTGCGGACCACCACGGGAAAGTCGACGGCGGGGTGCCCCGGCGTGGGCTCGGCGGCGGACACACACTCGTACTCCTTTTGCACCTGACGCTTCTCGAAGAGCACCTGGTACTTGCCCCGGGTCTGCGGGTTGGTGGAGAAGAGCAGCACGCCGGCCGTCATGCGGTCCAGCCGGTGCATGGGGATCAGGTCCGGCAGGTCCAACTGGTTCCGCAGCCTGACCAAGGCAGATTCCTGGATGTACGTGCCGCCCGGCGTGGTGGGCAGGAAGTGCGGCTTGTCCACCACCAGCAGGTGGTGGTCCTGGTGCAGGATGCTCAGTTCCACCGGCAGCCGCGTTTCCGGCGGCAGGGTGCGGTAGTACCAGATGAAGGTGTGCTCCTGCAGCGGCGTGGCCCGGTCCAGGGGGATGCCGCCCTCGCCAACGATCTCGCCGGCGTCGAACCTGTCCTCGATGCCCTGCGGGTCGATGTGGCCCCAGCGGTGCATCATGTAGTCCATCGCGGTCTCCCACGGGCCCTCTTCCGGAAGGCGCAGGCGCGTGGCATTGACGCCGTCGCGGACGGGGAGGGGGGATTGCATCACCGGTCCATTCTACCGGCGCTGGTTTAGCCGGTCCGGCCCGCTGCCGGCCGCCACGCCCTCCGACCATAAAAAAGTTCTTGACAAGAAAAGTTGTCGGTGGGCACACTGGAGGCATGCAGGACATTGCAGTCATCGAGGACCCGGCAGCCGCCGAAGCATCCCTGGATCCCATCCGTACCCGGATCCTGCGGGAGCTGGTCCAGCCGGCCTCAGCCACGCAGCTGGCAGTGCGGATCGGCCTGCCACGGCAGAAAGTGAACTACCACCTCAAGGCGCTGGAGCGGCACGGACTGGTGGAACTCGTGGAGGAGCGCCGCAAGGGCAACGTCACCGAACGGGTCCTGCAGGCAACCGCCGCTTCCTACCTCATCTCGCCGTCAGCGCTCGCCGCCGTATCCCCGGACCCAGTCCGGTTCGCCGACCGCTTTTCGGCGTTCTGGCTGCTGGCGCTCGCCGGCCGCATGGTGCAGGAGGTGGGAAAGCTCATCGCCGGCGCCGCCGCGGCCCGGCAGAAGCTGGCCACGTTCGCGATCGACGGCGAGATCACCTTCCGCACGGCGGCTGACAGGGCTGCGTTCGCGGAGGAACTCGGCGTCGAGGTCATGCGGCTGGTGGACAAGTACCACGACGCCGGCGCATCATCCCGCGGGCGGCGGCACCGGCTCGTGGTGGCGCTGCACCCGGCCCTGAAAGAGACCAATGCCGTCACGGCAACCAACGAAACAGCAGGCAAGGAGCAGGACAAATGAGCGACAAACGGGACTTCGAGATCGTCCAGGACACCGAACTGCCCGGCACCCCCGAGCGGGTGTGGGAAGCCGTCACCCACGGAACGCCGGCCTGGATGTTCCCCACGGACCAATGGCCGGCAGTCAAAACCGTTGAGGAATACCCCCACCACCTGGTGTCGCGGATGGAGGGGCCGGACGGCTGGTTCAACCAGCTGGAGCACGTGCTGGAGCCCCTGGACGGCGGCCGCGCCCGGCTCCACTACGTCCACAGCGGCATCTTCGCGGACAACTGGGACCAGCAGTACGACGGCGCCAGCCGCCACACCGAGTTCTACCTGCACACGCTGGGCCAGTACCTGCAGTACTTCGACGGCCGCCCCGTGGTGTTCACCGACATCCAAGCCCCGGCGGCATCCCAAACACCGGACGGCTTCACCCGCCTCCGTGACGCGCTGGGCGCCGGTTCCGCGGAGCGGGGCGCCACGGTCGATGTGGAGCTCGACGGCGTGGGGCGGCTTACGGGCGAGGTGGACTTCGCGAACGAGCACTTCCTGGGCATCCGCACCCCGGATGCGCTGTACCGGTTCTTCGGCCGCAACGCGTGGGGTGCCCCCGTGGGCATGACGGTGCACGATTTCAGCGGCGCCGGCGGCGCGGAGGCCACCGCCAAGGCCTGGGGCGGCTTCCTGGAGCGCGTGTACGGGTAGCTCCCGGTTCCCGGCGGTTCCGGCAGCGGCTGGTCAGGCGATGGCGACGGCGGGCGCCTGGGTCAGTGAGCGCCGCAGCTGGGGTGCGGCGTCCAGCCGGTCCTGGGCCGCCCGCAGCGCCAGGACTGCCGTCTCGAGCTTGTCCGGCGGGAGGGTGAACGGCAGCCGCAGGTTGCGTTCAAATGCGCCGCCGATTCCGAACCGGGGCCCGGCCGCCAGCCTGATGCCGTATTCCGGGGCCAGGACGGTCAGGGCCGTGCTGATGGGGCCGGGCAGCCGGCACCACACGGAGAGGCCGCCGGCGGGCGGCGCCACCTGCCACGTGGGAAGGTGCTCCGCGAGGAGGCCGAGCAGTGTGGACCTGTTGCGGCGCAGCATCTGTAACAGGGCGGGCAGGGGCTCCTCCAGAGCCCGCACCAGGTGTGCTGCCGCGAGCTGTTCCATGACGGGCCCGCCCAGGTCCAGGGTGGTCCGGGCCGCGGCAAATCGCTGGATCATGGACTCCGAGGCGCGGATCCAGCCGGTGCGCAGCCCGCCCCAGTGGGACTTGCTCAGTGATCCGATGGACACCACGGTGCTGCCGAAACCCGCCAGGGGACTGGTGGCAACGCCGTCGAGGTTGAGGTCACGGAGGGTTTCGTCCGCCACCAGTACGGTTCCGGCCGCGGCGGCCGCGCGGGCCAGCCGGCGGCGCTGGGCATCGGGCATGATCATGCCGGTGGGGTTGTGGAAGTCCGGGACCAGGTAGGCGAGTTTTGGCTGCTGCTGGACCATGGCGGCTTCCATCGCGGGCAGGTCCCAGCCGGAATCGGCGAAGGCCACCGGCACGGGGCGGCACCGGGCGGAACGGATGGCATCCAGCGCGTGCGGGTAGCTGGGGTGCTCCACCAGGATCCGGTCCTGCCGGTCCGCCAGGGTGCGGATGATGATGGTCAGGGCGTGCTGGGCGCCGGAGGTCACCATGATCTGGCCCGGTTGTGTCGGCACGCCGGCCGCTGAGTAACGGTCCGCCACCGCCTGCCGCAGCGGCAGCAGTCCCAGGGCGTCATAGCCGAACCCGGGAAGCAATGCCGGTAGCTCCGTCAGCGCCGCGGCGAAGGCCCGGTGCACCACCTCCCCGCTGGCGGGCAGCGCCGAATAGGCCAGGTCCACCAAACCTCCGGGCGCGGTGAGCCCGGGTGCGGTGAGTCCGGGTGCTGCCAGCGGGCCGGTGGAAGGCGGCTGCGGACCGAAAAGTGCCGGGCCGAACGGGGTCAGTTCGGGGATGCGGGTCTTGCCGCGGCTGCCCTGGCCGCTGCTCAGGAAGCCTTGCTCCCGGAGGCTGGCGTAAGCCGCAGTGACGGTGGTCCGGCTGACCGCCAGGGTGGAGCACAGTGAACGCTCGCTGGGCAGGGCGGTATCCAGCGGGATGCGGCCATCCAGGATCAGCAGCCGCACGACATCAGCCAGTTCGCGGTACGCGGGCCCGGTGCCCGTGTTCCACGGGCCAAGGAGACGGGACAGGGCGAGGGCGGTAAGGGCGGCAGCCATGTAGCCAGTATTTCAGACTGGATATGTAATTCAATGCCAGTTGGCTGCGAGCATGGTTCCATGATGACCCGCAGACTTGTCCAGCTCTTCACCGGCCTCGCCATGTACGGCATCTCCCTGGCTATGTTCATCCGCGCCGGCCTGGGCCTGGACCCGTGGGACGTGTTCCACCAGGGCCTGGCCAACCGGAGCGGACTGAGCATCGGCGTGGTGGTGATCGCCGTGAGCTTCCTGGTGCTGCTGCTGTGGATCCCCCTGCGCCAGATGCCCGGCTTCGGAACCCTGTGCAACGCCATTCTGGTGGGCGTCTTCGCGGACATCGGGCTGGCCGTGATCCCGCCGGTAACCCCCCTGGCCGCCCAGATTGGCCTCCTCGCAGGGGCCGTACTGGTTAACGCCGTGGCCTCGGCCCTCTACATCGGCGCCGGCTTTGGGCCAGGCGCCCGCGACGGCCTGATGACCGGGCTGGCCCGGCGCACCGGATGGACCGTCAGGTTCTCCCGCACGTTGATCGAGGTCACCGTGCTGGCCGCCGGCTGGCTGCTGGGCGGCTCGGTGGGTGTGGGTACCGTGGTCTACGCCCTGGCGATCGGTCCGCTGGTCCATATCCTGCTGCCGCGCTTCATGGTGGCGGCCAGTCAGTCCAGCACCGTCAAGGAACCCAGCGCGTCGACCTGTTGACCTCACCCCTGCAGCACGTCAGGCGGGCGGGGGCTGGCACTTCGGGCAGAAATAGATGTCCCGCTCCTCTTCGCCGTTCGGCTTCCCCAGGAGTCCACGCTGGATGGGCGTGCCGCATTTCAGGCACGGCCGCCGTTCTCCGCCGTACACCCAGTAGCCGGGCCTGCCGGCCATCCTGCCCACCGGCAGCCCGCGGGTGTTGAGGATGGTGACGCGGCGCCCCGGACCCAGGTTGACCTCCAGGAGTTGCTTGGCGTCTGTGATCATGGTCCGCACGTCCGCGACGTCCGATACGGGAGTGGCCGGATGCACACCCGACAGGAAGCACGCTTCGCAGCGGTAGATGTTTCCGATCCCTGCGAGGTTCCGCTGGTCCAGCAGCGCGACGCCGATGGGAACCTCGGGGCGTGACCTGATGCGGCGTTCGGCTTCGTCCGGGTCCCAGTCCGGGCCCAGCAGGTCCGGGCCAAGGAAGCCAACGATCGAATCCTCGTTGGCGGTGGCCACCACTTCTACGATTCCGAGGGAGAAGCCGACGGCGTCAGCGACGGCCGTGCGCAGAACGCACCGGGCGGTGTAACCCGGCTTGCGCCACCTCCCGCCGGGCGGGTAGACCTGCCAGGCGCCTTCCATCTTCAGGTGCGAGTGGATGGTCAGCCTCTTGTCCTCCGGGCTGACCACCCGCATCAGCAGGTGCTTGCCCCTGGGGATCACCTCATCGACGGTCCAGCCGGACAGGTTCAGGGTGGCGAACCGGGGCACGCGGAAGTCCGAGGCAGTCAGTGTCTGTCCCGCCAGGGCTTCATGCAGTTGGCGGGCGGCCCGCCAGACGGAATCCCCCTCAGGCACGGATCCTCAGTCCCTTCGGCGTGGAGTAGGCGCCGGCGGAGCTGAGGGCGACGGCGACCGGGGTGTCCAGGATTCCGTGCCCGTTCACCTTCTCCATGATCAGCTTGTCCACTGCTCCCCGCGTCACCACACCCACCAGCGCCGCACCTGCCGCCGCCAGGACGGCGTCGTCTTCGCTGAAGGCCAGCAGGGTCTTGCCGCCGCGCTCCACGTAGAGGACCAGCGCACCGTCCACCAGGACAACCAGGGCCCCTGCCTTCCGGCCGGGCCGGTGGCCGGTACCGGCGTCCGTCTGCAGGGCCGGCCAGGGGAGGGCCGCACCGTACGGGTTGGCGGGATCGGTGGCGGCGAGGGCCAGGGCCACGGGTTCGGCCTTGGCCAGCTGGGTGTCCTCCGAGTAGGAACGGAGCCGGTCAACGGTGGCCGGCACCGCGAACTGGGCGGCGCCGAGGTGCTCGATGAAGTAGCCGCGGCGGCAGCGGCCGGCTTCCTCCAGCCGTGCCAGCACCTTGTACATGAGTCCGAAGCCGCCGAGGATCTGCTCAGCCATGACGGAGCCCCTGGTGACCACGCCGTAGCGGTCCAGCAGCAGTTCCGCGGTGGCACGGGCGTGGATGGTGGCATCGAGTTCAGGCTCGGGCAGGGCAGACCAGCGGCCCGCCGCGGTGGGCGGAGTGGAGGCCCCCTGCGATCCGTACCGGCCCCCGGCCAGCCCGGGGGACCCCATCAGGCCGGTGCCATGGGAACGGCCCAGGCGGCTGAGCCGCGGTGCCCTGGCCCGGGGTGCGCGGGCCACCTGGCGGTGGGCTGTGTGGCCGCCGGCAATGAGTGCCCGGACAGGGGCGAACGTGTCCCCGGTGATCCTGCCGGCCCAGGCAAGGTCCCAGAGCGCAGCCACCACTTCCTGGTCGCTGAGGACGGCGTCCATGCCTCCGGCCACCTCGGTCAGCTGGCGGAAGAAGTACCCGCCGCCGTTGTTCCGCAGGTGGTCCAGGAGCCGTTGGCCGGCGTCCCCCGGTTCAAACTCGGGTGATGGGTTGAGCGTCAGCTCCACCGAGTCCGCCAGGTGAAGGCTGATCCAGCCGTCATTCCCCGGAAGTGCGCCGGCCCCGGACCACAGGACCTCGCCGGCAGCCATCAGTTCATCCAGCATGGCCGGCTGGTAGTTGGACACCCGCGTGGCCAGCACCAGGGGTTCCCAGGCCGAGGCAGGAACGGGCACGCCCGAGAGCTGGTCGATGGCGGTGATGATGCCGTCCAGTCCCCGCAGCGAGGGCTGGCCGCGGCCACCGCCCGGGGTCCTGACATGCTGCCATGCCGGCAGGAAGCGTCCGTAGGCGGCGGCGTCCACCGGTTCCACTTCCGCGCGCAGGGCGGCCAGCGAACGACGGCGGAGCTTGCGCAGCACCTCGGCGTCGCACCATTCGCTGGCGATGGTGTGCGTGGTGCCGGCGGGGGAGCCAGCCGCAGGGGTGGGCAGTTCCTCTGTTGCCTGGGTACCGGCCTCAAGGCCGGATTCCTGCGCGGACTCCCGGGCCGATTCCTGCGCGGCGCCGTTCTTTGGCCCGTCCTGTGGTGGGGAGTCCGGGTGTGCGGCGCCTGGTGTGGTGACGTGCGGCCGGAATTCGCCCTCCACCACGCGGCCGTCGGCCGCAAGGCGTTTCAGCGCGGTGCCCACTACTGCCACGCCCAGGCCCAGGCGGGCCGCTGCCTCCGCCGCGGTGAAGGGGCCGTGGGTGCGGGCGTACCGGGAGACGAGGTCGCCCAGGGGATCGGCAACCGGCTCAATGAAGGCCAGCGGGACGCCCATGGGCAGCGGCACGCCGATGGCGTCGCGGAGGCGGGCTGCGTCTTCCACCGCCGCGAAACGTTCAACGCCACCGATGTTGACCTTGATGGCGCGGTTGGCACGCTGGAGGGCGGCCAGGTGGGCTGCCGCTTCCGCCACGGTGGCGGAGGGGGTTTCGGCGCGTGGAGCCTCCACGGGCTCAACCACCGGTTCGGCGGACTCATTGACCGCGGGTTCGGCGGCCTCAACCACCGGGCTTTCGGCAGGTTCCAGCCGCAAAGCGGCCTCCTCCGGATCCAGCGGGCCCAGCAGCCGCAGCAGGTCCGCCATGCCTTCCATGCCGCGGGCACGGCGGTCCGGGGCAAGGCGCTGCAGCTCGCGTTCGGTGGCGTCGATGACCTTGGCGTCCAGGAGTTCGCGCAGCTCCACCCGGCCCAGCAGCTCGTTGAGGAGCGTGGAGTCCAGCGCCAGGGCGGCGGCACGCCGCTCCGCGAGCGGGGAATCGCCCTCGTACAGG
Organism: Arthrobacter sp. NicSoilC5; assembly: GCF_019977395.1. NCBI lineage: Bacteria > Bacillati > Actinomycetota > Actinomycetes > Micrococcales > Micrococcaceae > Arthrobacter > Arthrobacter sp. NicSoilC5. The sequence continues at coordinate 3,642,864 of NZ_AP024660.1, forward strand.
AACTGTGCCACGTAGCCAAAGAGGAGGGACTTGGCGAATGGCGAGGGCTGCTGCGTGGTGGTCTGCACGATCCGCAGTTCGCGCCGCTCCACGGACGCGGCGATGTCCTTCAATGCCGGCAGGTCGTAGACGTCCTGGAGGCATTCGCGCACGGTCTCCAGCACGATGGGGAAGGTGGGGTATTTCCTGGCCACGTCCAGCAGTTGCGCGGACCGCTGGCGCTGCTGCCACAGGGGCTGGCGTTTGCCGGGGGTCTGGCGGGGCAGCAGGAGCGCACGTGCGGCGCACTCGCGGAAGCGGGAGGCGAACAGGGCGCTGCCGCCTACCTCGGCCGTGACAATCTGTTCCAGTTCCTCGGGATCGAAGAGGAACAGCTCCGCGCCCGGCGGCTCGTCCTCCATCATGGGAACCCGCAGCACGATGCCGTCGTCGGCCGCCATGGCCGAGCCGTCCAGGCCGTAGCGCTGGTGGAGCCGCTGCCCCACGGCCAGGGCCCACGGCGCGTGCACCGGCATGCCGAACGGACTGTGCAGGATGACGCGCCAGTCGCCCAGTTCGTCGTGGAAGCGTTCCACCACCAGCGTGGTGTCGCTGGGAACCACCTCGGTGGCCTGTTTCTGCTCGGTGAGGTACTGGATGAGGTTGTTGGCGGCGAAGTCGTCCAGGCCGCTGGCCTTGCAGCGTTCGGTGGCAGGGCCGGCGTCGGACGCGGACAGTTCGCGGACAAACGCGCCCAGCGCGCGGCCCAGGTCCACCGGCCGGCCCAGGGAATCACCCTTCCAGAATGGCAGCTTGCCGGGCTGCCCGAACGCGGGGGAGACCAGGACGCGGTCGTGCGTGATGTCCTCGATCTTCCAGCTGGTGGCACCCAGGGCAAAGACGTCGCCCACCCGTGACTCGTAGACCATTTCCTCGTCCAGCTCGCCCACGCGGCGGCCGCCCTTGGGTGCGCGCGCCGGTTTGCCGTCCTCGGAGGGGGAAGCCGAGCCCTCCTGTTCAGTGCCGATGATGTAGACGCCGAACAGGCCGCGGTCCGGGATGGTGCCGCCGGACGTCACGGCCAGGCGCTGGGCTCCCGGCCGGCCCTCGATGGTACCGGCGTTGCGGTCCCAGATGATCCTTGGCCGGAGCTCGGCGAATTCGTCGGACGGGTACCGCCCCGCCAGCAGGTCCAGGGTTGCCTCGAAGGCCGACCGGGGGAGGGACGCGAAGGGCGCCGAGCGCCGGACGGTGCTGAACCATTCCTCCACGTCGATGCTGCCCAGCGCCGTGGCAGCCACGGTCTGCTGCGCCAGGATGTCCAGTGGGTTGGCAGGGATGCTGAGCCGCTCGATCTTGCCGTCCAGCATGCGCTCCACCGTGATGGCCGTGTGGACCAGGTCAGCGCGGTGCTTGGGGAAGAGGACGCCCTGGGAGATTTCGCCCACCTGGTGACCGGCGCGGCCCACCCGCTGCAGGCCGCTGGCCACCGAGGGTGGCGACTCCACCTGGACCACCAGGTCCACGGCGCCCATGTCGATGCCCAACTCCAGGGACGACGTTGCCACCACGCACCGCAGCCGTCCGGACTTGAGGTCGTCCTCGATGAGCGCGCGCTGGTCCTTCGACACGGAACCGTGGTGGGCGCGGGCCAGTACGGGGTCCGCGCCGGCGGAGCTTCCGGCCTGGGCCATCATGTGGGCCGGTGTGGCGGTTGACGCGGGAATGCCCGACGCCGGTCCATCCGCAGTGCCGGGCGCGGCCGACTGCCCTTCCGGGCCGGGTCCGTCCCAGCCGCCGCCCACGGCAACCAGCTGGCGCTCTGCGTAGATCTCGTTGAGCCGGGCGGTGAGGCGTTCGGCGAGGCGCCGGGAGTTGGCGAAGACGATGGTGGACTGGTTGGCCAGGACCAGGTCCACGATCTTTTCCTCCACGTGCGGCCAGATGGACGCCTGCGGCTGGAGCCCGGACGCGGGACCGGAATCGAAGGCACCGGCGGCGCCCTGCAGGTCCGACATGTCCTCCACCGGGACGGAGACCGTCAGGTCCCAGTTCTTCCGGGCCGGCGGCGCGACGATCTCCACGGGAGCCGAACCCGCAAGGAACTGCGCCACGAGTTCCCGGGGCTCCACCGTGGCGGAAAGCCCGATGCGCTGTGCAGGCTTGGGCAGGAGCGCGTCCAGCCGTTCCAGTGATACGGCAAGGTGTGCTCCACGCTTGGTGCCGGCCACGGCGTGGACCTCGTCGATGATGATGGTGTCCACCTCGGCCAGGGTCTCCCGGGCCTTTGACGTGAGCATGAGGAACAGCGATTCGGGGGTGGTGATGAGGATGTCCGGCGGGTTGCTCAGCAGCCCGCGGCGCTCCGCTGCGGGAGTATCCCCGGACCGGACCCCCACGGTGATCAGCGGGGCGGGAAGCCCAAGCCGCTTTGCGGTCTGCGTGATGCCGATCAGCGGGGACCGGAGGTTCCGTTCCACGTCCACACCCAACGCCTTCAGCGGCGAAATATAGAGGACTCGGGTCTTACGCTTAGGCGCCCGGGCGCGCTTGCCTTTCGCGGGCACCTCCGCAGCGGCAGGCTCAGGGGCGTGGGACGCTGAGACCAGCAGCCGGTCCAGCGCCCAGAGGAAGGCCGCGAGGGTTTTTCCAGAGCCGGTGGGAGCCACCACCAGCGCATGCGAGCCGGAGGAGATGGCGTTCCAGGCCCCGGCTTGCGCCGGCGTCGGCTCCGAAAACGCGCCGAGAAACCAGTCCCGGGTGGGCCGGCTGAACTGGCCCATGGGCGCAGCCGTACCGGAGGCGCTACCGCCGGCAGGACGCTGTTCCTGGTTCATGCCTCCATCATGCCCCAAGGCACCGACACCCAACTCCGCGTTTGGCACCGGCTCCGCCCCCAGCAGAAACCGGCCTGATCCAACCCAGGATGCCGCTTACTGATGTCCCGCGTAACGCAGCCCCGCTCACGCCGTCCCAGCCTGCGGCAGGTCCTTGGTGGCAGGGCCCTCAAGAAGCGTGCCCTCGTTCGTGAAGCGCGAGCCGTGGAGGGGGCAGTCCCACGTCTGTTCATTGTCGTTCCAGTGCAGGATGCCGCCCAAGTGGGTGCAGACCCCGGACAACCTGCAGGTGCTTCCACCAACGGTGGACACTGCCACCGGCCGATTGCCGTCGCGGTAGACCTTGCCCTGGCCTTCGGCCGGGGCAGTGGCCGGCTCCCCGGGAGCGGGCCAGGAAGCCCGGTCCTTGCCCCGCTTCAAGCCATCGAGCCTGCGGCCCTCGGCGGCCACCTTCCCCCAGTCAGAGGCCAGCCTGGCTGCCACACCGGCGTTCAGCGCGACGGCGGAGAACGCGCCGGCCGGTGACGTGACGCGGTGGTGGATGGTGTCAGCCCACGGCACCTGGCCGCCAAGGATGTCAGCCGATATGCCCAGCGCTGCGGCGACGGCGTTGGTCATTCCCCACTTGTTGTAGCCGGTGCCGAAGTAGATCTGGCCCTTGCCCCGGGGGAGCTTGCCGAAAAACGGCATGAGGTTGGTGGGCATGTAGTCCTGCGCGGACCACGTGTGGGTGGTGGCAGCGCCGGGGTAATGCTTTCCCGCCCAGTCCAGCAGCCCGGCGAGGTGCGCCTTCTCGGAGTCCGTCCTGCCCACGTGATGGCCGTGCCCGCCCACGAGCAGCAGGTTCTTCCCGCCCACCTCGTAGTCGCGGAGCGAATGGGTGGGCTGTTCGACGGAAATGTACATGCCCGGCGGCGGCGCCTGGTCCTCCTGCAGTTCCAGCGCTGCCGCGTACGAACGGGCCGGCTTCAGCTTGGCGAAATAGAGGCCGCGGTCCAGGACCGGGATACCGGTGGCGAGCACTACCTTGTCCGCCCTGACACTGCCCCGGTCGGTCCGGACGGCGGAGGGCGCGTCCCCGGTGACGTCGCGAAGCCGCACGCCGCTGACAATGCGCCCGCCCCGGCTCCGGATGTCCGCCACCAGCGCGTCGAGGACATCCATCGGGTTGATTTGGGCCTGGTCACGCAGGCGGACGGCGCCGTGGACGGGAAACGGCAGGCCGGCGTCGCGCACGTAGTCCACGTCCAGTCCCGCGGTGCCGGCGGCGCTCATCTCTTCCCGCAGCTTCTCGGTGCCCTGGGCGGACGCAGCGTAGGTGTAGGCGGTGCGGCGCTGGAAGGGCACATTTTGTTCTGCCAGGTAGCGCAGCAGCCACGCCTGGCCCTCCCGGTTCCCATCCACGTACGCCTGCACCTGTTTCTGCGAATACTGGCGGGCGAGCTGGGACAGGAACGTGCCCTGCAGCAGGCTTACCTTGGCAGTGGTGTTGCCGGTGGTCACGGCGCCCGGGGAGCGGGCCTCCAGTACCAGCACGCTTTGCCCGGACCTGGCCAGCAGCAGGGCGGTGACCAGCCCGGTGAGCCCTGCACCCGCCACCACGGTGTCGTACCTGGAATCCGGTTCGAACGGATCAGAGGCAAAGGGAGCCCTGCGGTCCAGCCAAATCGACGTCATGCCAGTCCAACCTGCCTTCGGTCCACAACCCTCACAAGCTTCGTGATGGGTCCGTTATGCACCCCTGCTATCCGCGGCGTATTTGCTAAGTGTACTTATGATATTGGGGTTTAAGCACGACTTCGTCCCCCTGCTCCTGGGCACTGCTGACGCCGGCCCAACCGGACGCAAAGGCGGCCCGGCTTGATAGCCGGGCCGCCTTTGTGTCACGGGGCCTTCCTGCGGGGCAAAGCGGTCAGGCGGGCTGGAATGCCCCGATGCTGAGCAGGGTGATTTCGGCGTTGCTGCAGGCCGTGGTGGGCTTCGGGATGAACAGTGAGTCGGTGTCCTCCGGCGGGTAGATCCGGTAACCGGCGGCGTCCACGACCATGCAGCCCTGGTAGTTGCGGGCCTGCGTGTAGCGGAGGACGGCGGTGCCGGTCTGGCCGGGAGCCAGGAGGACGTCCACGACGCCGGCCGAATCGTCCCGCGTGGCCGGTGCGCCGATGGGGGCTCCGGCGGCGTCCGCCACCAGGGAGACGCCGGCGTATCCCCGGAGGATGCAGGGGTCGGCACCCTTGTTGGTGAGGTTGAGCTTCATGTAGACACTGCCTGCCGCGCCGCCGCCGGATGCATCGGTGGCGGCGGTGAGCCCTGCCGCCTTGCACAGGCCGGGTTCCCCTGCCGCCGTGGTGCCGGGGGCGGGGGAGGCCGGGGTGGAGCTGGCGGGCGCCGACGATGCCGGAGGCGGCGTGGACGCCGTTCCCGTGGGGGACTGGCTGGCCTGCCCGGTGGCGGGCGACGTGGTCGTCTGGGACTGCGGCTGGCTTGGACCACATGCGGTGAGCAGCAGTGCTGCCGCTGCTATCGCCGTCGTCATGGCAAACCCCTGGGAAATTTTCTGAGACCTCATGGCACCACCTTCGCGGTAGCCGTTGCCCACGTCAACGATGCCGCATGCACTGGCAGCAATTTGATGCCCGGATCGTGATGATCCGGGCATCAAATGCGTCGTAACTGGTTGCCGGTTGCCGCGTCACCGGCCGCCGGCGTCGGGAAGTGCAGGGTTGCGCGGCACTGTCCGGCAGGGGTGCGGACAGGGCAAGGGTGTCGGGAGCTCAGGGCTCAAGGGCGCTTTGTCGGTGTACACGATCTGGCTGCTGCGCCTGGTGATGTGGAACTGTCGGGAAGCTCTCCGGGCCTGTGACGGCGTTGAGGGCGGCGTTAGACTGCCAGCGTACGTGTTGGCGATCGAAGGAGAAGTTCATGGACTACACCGGAAGCCAGTCGGAGAAGGTCGTTCACGCCGGTGAACTGGGCCGCAGCCATATTGGGCAGACAATCAGCTTCCAGCCGAACGAGTTCACCGTCGTCTTCGGGAAGCTCGCAGGCATCGCACGGACGGAAGCCATGGTCTACCTGTCCCTGGCGGGAGTGGGAAACGGCACCCACCTGAAGGACGAATACGATCTGCCCGTGACCCATGAGGTTTACGTGCCGGTGGACGTCATTTCCAACGCGGAATCCACCATCAAGGACCTGTTCGGAAAGGTCCAGGAGAACCTCCGCGGGGCCGGCCACAAGGGCGGCGAGGACCGGACGGACCGGCTGTAGCCTGGGGAAAGCGACAAAGGGAAGGCCGGCACATTCGTGCCGGCCTTCCCTTTGTCTTCCAGCTGCATACCTTCCCGGCTACGCCGCGGGAACGAACCTCAGGGCAGAGTTCCACTGGAACTGCGGCAGCTGCTCATTGGCTGAGAGCAGGATGTTCAGGAAACCGGTCTGTTCCAGCTGCCGTGCGCGGCGGAGCGGTCCCACCATGATGGGGGTCAGGCCGGCGGCAGAAGCGAAGGCGGCCACGGCGGCGACAGCGTCGTCATCGTCGCCGGCAACCAGGACGTCCAGCGGCTGGCCGGCCACCTTGCCCGCACCCAATGCGGCGGCGAAGGTGGTGTTGAACGCCTTGACCACTTTGGCTCCGGTGGTCTTCTGCAGTTCTTCCGCGGCGGAGCTGCCGGCGGGAACGGAGAGGCCTTCAAAGGTGGAGAAGTCCACCGGGTTGGTGATGTCCACGTAGACCTTGCCGTCGAGGCTGTCGCCGTAGCGGGCCACGATGTCCTTGGCGGCGTCGAAGTACACAGCCGGGATGACGATGGAACCGGTGATGGCGTCGCCCAGCACGCCGGTGCTCACCTGGCCTGTGAATTCCGCGGCCAGGGCGTCGGCCTTGGCCTTGTCCCCGTGGGCCAGGATCTGGACGCTGTTGCCTCCGTCGACGGCGCGGGCTGCAAGTCCGCGGGCCATGTTGCCGGTGCCAATGATGGTGATGTCAGTCATGATGTTCTTCTTTCCAAAGAGGCGGGATAGGAAATTCACTGCAGTCCTTCGTTGAAATGCCCTTACTTGAAGCTTCAACTACAGCAGTTGCCGTTCTATTCCGCCGACCGGCAATTAAACCCAAACGGACGACGGCGGGAGGTCCCGCCGTCGTCCGCGTCACCGGATGAAGCCTGCCGCAGCAGCGGCACGTTGCCTCAGTACGCCTTGACGCGCTGCTCCACGATGAGGTGGATGAGGGCAAACACCCCGTCATCGTCGATGGCCGCCAGCGCGGCATCCAGGGCGGCCGGCACGCCGCGGTCCTCCGTGACGGTGATGCCGAAGCCGCCGAAAGCCCTGGCCATCAGCGCAAAATCCGGGTTCTTCAACTGCGTTCCGGACACGCGCTGCGGGTAGTGCCGTTCCTGGTGCGTGCGGATGGTGCCGTACTCCTGGTTGTCCATGACCACCACGAGGGGCGTTGCACCGTACTGGGCCGCGGTGGCGAGTTCCTGCCCGTTCATGAGGAACTCGCCGTCCCCCGCGATGGTCACCACCCGCCGCCCGGGCTCAGCCAGGGAAGCGGCGATCGCGGAAGGTACTGAGTACCCCATGGAGCCGTTGCGGGCGCTGATCATGGACGCATACCGGCGGGTGGGGAAATACCGGTGGGCCCAGTTGGTGTGTTCCCCGGCCCCGAACGTCACCATCGCGTCCCCGGGAAGACGGGGCACCAGGTTGGCCATCAGGGTGTCCATCCTCGCCTGGCCCGGAGCCGGCACCGCAGAAGGGAGCGCCGCGAAGCTTTCCTGCTCTTTCCGCATCCTCGCCGTCCAGTCCTTCCACTCCTCCTTGACCGGCAGGTCAATGCCCGCCAGGTCGCGGACGAACGCGTCCGGTTTGGCCAGGATCTGCCGTGACACGGGTCCGGACCGCCCCCGCAGCGACGGGTCCGCCGTCACCAGGAAGTTCTTCTTGCTCCAGTCCTGGCGGCACACGAATCCGTCAGTGATCACATCTCCCGGCACCGTGCCCACGAACACCAGGAGGTCGGTCTCCTCCAGGAGGTCATACGTGGGGCGCGGCCGGCCGTACCCGATGGGCCCCACGTAGGATGGCGAATCGAAGGACACCGTGCCCTGCGTGCGCCATTCGGCGGCGGCCGGGATGTGGTGCCGCTCCAGCCAGGCGGTGAGCTGCCCGGCTGCCTCCTGCGTCCAGTCGTTGCCGCCGGTGACGAAGAGCGGCTTGTTGGACTCGGCCAGGGCCGCCTTCAGCGCCGCGGAGTCCGTACCGCTCAGGCCCCCTGCGGCTACGGGTATCGCAGGGTGGAGAACCGGGCTGACCTGCTGCCGGATCACGTCCTCCGGCAAGCCGACAACCACGGGTCCGGGCCGTCCGCTCATCGCCGCAAACATGGCCTCGGCCACGATTTCGGAGGCCCGCTCCGGATGGTCCAGGACCATGACGCGCTTGGCGCCGGTATCGAACCAGGACTTGATGTCGAATTCCTGGAACGCTTCCCGGTCCCGGTGGGCAAACGGGATCAGGCCCACGAAGAGCAGCATGGGGGTGGAGTCCTGCCAGGCGGTGTGCAGGCCCACATGCGCGTTCGCGGCCCCCGGCCCCCGGGTGACCATCGCGACGCCCGGCCGTTGCTGCATCTTGCCGTCCGCCTCCGCCATGTACGCGGCCCCGCCCTCATGCCGGCAGACGATGGTTTCGACGCTGGACTGGTGCAGGCCGTCCAGCACGTCGAGGAAGCTCTCGCCGGGAACCACGTAGGTGCGTTCCACGCCGTGGGCCACCAGCGAATCGACGATGACGTGCCCGGCGGATTTGAGGGCGGGCGCCACACGGTCCTGGTGGTGGACGACGGCGGCGGGCTGGGGACGGGAGGTGGTCAGGGTGGGCTGCGGCTCTGGTGTCATGGTCTTTCTTCAGCTCGGAGGGTTGCAGGCGTTGTGGTCAGGAAATGGGCGTCCGGTTGGCGATCACGGGTGCTTTCCCGGTGAAGCCTTCGCGGGTTTCGGCGATTTGGCGGATGCGGTGGCGGCAGGCGTACCAGCCGAGGACCATGAGGACGGACGCGATGGCGGTGACGAGCATGGTCAGGGGTGAGTCGATGAAGACCATGATGAGGACGCCGACGAGGAAGAGCAGGGAGAGGTAGCCGGTGTAGGGGGCGCCGAACATCCGGAAGGAGGGGCGTTCGACCCAGCCTTTGTCGGCCCAGCGTTTGAGCTGGATCTGGCACAGCACGATGGTGGCCCAGGTCATGATGATGCCGACGGAGGCGATGTTCAGGACGATTTCGAAGGCTTCGGCCGGGACGAGGTAGTTCAGCGGGACCCCGAGGAGGGAGACGACGGCGGTGATGGCGATGCCGCCGTACGGGACGCCTGCCTTGTTCATGCGGGAGGCGAACTTGGGCGCGGAGCCGTTGACGGACATGGAACGCAGGATCCGGCCCGTGGAGTAGAGCCCGGCGTTCAGGGAGGACAGGGCTGCGGTGAGGACCACGAGGTTCATGATGACGTCCACGCCCTGGACGCCGATGGAGCCGAAGAACGTCACGAAGGGGCTGACGCCTTTTTGGTAGGAGGTGAAGGGCAGCAGCAGGGCCAGGAGGATCACGGAGCCGACGTAGAACACGGCGATGCGGAAGACCACGGAGTTGATGGCCTTGGGCATGATTTTTTCGGGGTTCTCGGTTTCGCCGGCGGCGGTGCCGATGAGTTCGATGGAGGCGTAGGCGAACAGGACGCCCTGCATGAGGATGATCATGGGCAGCAGGCCGTTGGGGAAGATCCCGCCGTTATCGGACAGGAGGCTGATGCCGACCTGCTGGCCGTCCACGGGGGTGCCGAAGATGACGAAGTAGGTGCCGATGATGAGGAAGGCGACGAGGGCGGCGACCTTGATCAGGGCGAACCAGAATTCCATTTCGCCGAAGACTTTCACGGAGACCAGGTTCAGGGCCAGGACCACGACGAGGGCGGTCAGTGCCCAGGCCCACTGCGGGACATCGGCCATCCAGGGGACGTAGTTGCCGAAGAAGTGCATGTAGAGGGCGGCGGCGGTGATGTCCACGATGGTGGTGGTGGCCCAGTTGATCCAGTAGAACCAGCCGGAGACGAACGCGGCTTTTTCACCGAAGAATTCACGGGCGTAGGAAACGAACGAGCCCGAGGAGGGCCGGTGCAGGACCAGTTCGCCCAGGGCACGCAGGATCAGGAACGCGAAGAACCCGCACACCGCGTACGCGATGACCAGGGACGGGCCCGCGGCGTAGAGCCGGCCGCCGGCGCCCAGGAACAGGCCGGTACCGATCGCACCGCCAATCGCGATCATCTGGATCTGCCGCGGCTTCAGGTTCTTGTGGTAACCCTTGTCCTCCGCATGCAGGGAGGTCTCGGACGCATGCGCGTGACCACCATCAATAACGTGGTCGAACTCAACCTCTTCATTGGGGTTGTTGGGCATGGGTATTCCTTTCGATCCGAAAAAGATCTTGCTGGATGGGGAAACTTAGAAGACTGACCAGCCGGTGCGGTCGGAGAGGTCGGCCAGGGCTGCGGTGCCGGCAAGGGAATTGCCCTTGGCGTCCAGCCGCGGACTCCAGACGCAGATGGCGCACTGCCCCGGGACGATCACCAGGATCCCGCCGCCTACTCCGCTCTTGCCGGGCAGGCCCACCCGGTATGCGAATTCGCCGGCGGCGTCATACATGCCGCAGGTCAGCATGATGGAGCCGATCCGCTTGGCCTCGCTGGGGGACAGCACCCTGCCGGTTGATCCCTGGCCGTCGTTGGCAAGGAACAGGCCGGCACGGGCCAGCTGGACGCAGGTCATCATGATGGAGCACTGGCGGACGTAGTTCTCCACCACGACGGCGGCGGGCTGGGTGAGGTTGGCAAAATCCTTGAGGAAGTGCGCCAGGGCCAGGTTGCGGCTGCTGCCGGCCAGCTCACCGTCAGCAGCGGCTTCATCGATGAACGGTGCGTGGGAGCCTGGCTCCGCCTCGTGGCTCCCCGCTTGTTCGGTGAGGAACCGCAGGAGCTGCGTGGCGGCGTCGGGCGTCTCTTCCAGCAGGTGGTCGGTGACCACCAGGGCGCCGGCGTTGATGAACGGATTGCGCGGGATGCCCTTTTCGGCTTCCAACTGGACCAGTGAGTTGAAGGACGTTCCGGAGGGTTCGCGCAGCACCCGGGACCACAGGGCAGCGGACCTGCCGCCCTGCAGGGCCATGGCCAGGGTGAACACCTTGGAGATGCTTTGGATGGAAAAGGGAACGCCGGCGTCCCCGGAGCTGAAGACCTCGCCGGAGGTGGTGGCGACGGCGATGCCGAAGCGGTCGAACGGGACCGTGGCCAGGAAAGGGATGTTTCCGGGAACGCTGCCCGCGTTCTGCCTGGGCCGGTGGCGCCGGACGATGTCCTCAAGGAGGAGGCCCAGGGGCGGTGCGCTCAGTGTGGTGCTCATTTCCTGCCTGGATTGTCGGTGGAGGCGGCCCACTCCTGGAGATGGAGCAGGGCCACCAGTGAGTCGCGGGGGTTGCCGAAGTCCAGGCCGGTGACCCTGGCTGCTTTGGCAACGCGGTAATAGACGGTGTTTTTGTGCAGGTTCATGTGTTTGGCGCATTCGGAGACGTCGAAGCAGGCGTCGAAGTAGGCCTGCAGGGTTGCTGCGAGTTCGGCATCCTCCTGGAGCAGTGCCGCCATGCTGCGGTGCCGGAAGGGTGAGCTGTGGAAGTTCCGTACGGCCTCGCGGTAGAGGATTTCCGCCTCGAAATCGTCAACGGTGGCCACCGTGCCCGGTGTGGCGTTCCGCACGCAGGCCAGCAGTGCTTCCGTGATGCCGGTGACCCGGTGGATGGACAGCAGGTCCGGCGCCAGCGGTCCGACGGCGGCGAAGGGAATGATGCCCAGGTGTTTGCGGGCATCCTTGACCACTGCTTCGGCAAGTGCCCTCAGCCCCGCCTCCGCCGTGCTGGACTGCAGGTCCGGCAGGATGATGGCCGTGTCACCGTTGAACTGGCCCACGACGGCGGATGCCTTGTACGCGGCGGCGTGGATGGAGGCCAGGTTGGCCAGTTCGCCGTGCTTGAGCGCGGCGTCGTCGGCCCGGGAGTCGGCGTCGGACATGCCGATGAGGAGAAGCGCCGCGGGACGCTCCGAGGGGATCTTTCCGCTGTGGGCGCTGGCGGCGGCCTCGGCGGGACCTGACAGGATCCGTGCCACCCGGTCCTCCCGCATGTGGACGGACTGCTGGTTGCGGTAGCGGATCAGTTCGGCGGAAACCCTGGCTGCGGATCCGGTGAGGACGTACTCAACGTCCGGGCCGAAGCCCTCTCCGGTCTCCTGGAGCCAGATGTACCCCATGATCCGTTCGCCCGCGAAGAGCGCGATGGCCACCCGTTCACGCAGCCCGTCCTGGGGCCGGGCAGGCACCCGGACCGGCTGCCGGGTGCGGTGGAGTTCGCGGTATGCGCCCAGGTCCTTGAGCAGCAGCTCGTACTTCCGCGGACCGCGGCGGGACAGGATGGACGCTTTGCGGAGCTCGTCAATGTCGTTGGTGACCGTGGAGTACGCCAGGACCTTGTTGGCCGCGTCCTCGATCAGCACGTGGCTGGAGGTGAGCCTGGCCGTGGTCTGGGCGATGGCGAACAGGTCTTCCTCAAGCAGGGTGAGGACTTCGCTCTCGTAGCTGCGCGGCTGGATCCGGTCCTTTGCGATGGACAGCAGGCGGTCCCAGTCGGCGGCGGGATCAACCAGGAGGAGGCCCGAGCCCGCTGCCTGCAGGAGTTCTTCCGCTTCGGCGAGGTCTTCGCGGTTGCCCTTGACGGCTACCACCGGGGGCGGGGCCTTCAGGAGCCGCCGGAGGGCCGGCAAGGCGGAGCGGCCGCGGACACCGATGAGCAGGACAAACGCGCCGGCAGCCTGGACGGACTCGTCGTCGGCGTCGACAATAAGGAACCGTTCAATGGCCGGCGCCGAGGGGGCTGGACGGAGGATGAGGCTGGCGAAGCCAAGGGGAAGATCCGAGAGGATGTCATCCACCGTAACCGCGGCCATGGGTTTTCCTTTTGCGTCGATCCCGCCGGACGGCTCTGTCCGGTCACCTCATGCTATCCAGCGGCCGCCGTCCTGATTATGGGCCCGGTCCCAAACGCGGGGACGGATTTTTGGTTTGCAGCCCGAGGCGAAGGCCGGCTGCGTGGGAGGAGTCCGGCGGGCACGGCAAAGGCGGGCCAGCGTATGCTGGCCCGCCTTGGGTGCGGTGTGGCAGATGGCTTGCCCGGGCGCTCGATCTGCAGCTAGATCCAGGCCGGGGCCGGGGGCGCGGGGGTGACCGATCCGCCGTCGTGCTGTGCCGTGGTGCCGTCCGTGCCGCGGCCGGTGGCCCACTGTGCAATGGCGGCCAGGGAGCCGGAAACCACGGTGGGGGAGGCGGCTGCCGTGTCACCGAAGACCAGCGCAGAGGGTTGGCCGGTGACCTTGACCACGAGGTCCTTGTCCGTGCCGCGGGCGTGCCAGGCGCCGGTGATGTCCGTGAGGAGCCGTTCCAGGACGGGTGCGGGGATGTCCCGGAACGTGGCCCCGTTGTCCAGGTCAACGGCGTGCACCCACACTTCCCTGGTGCGCATCCAGACGGTTTCTTCGGCGGGAACGGTCCTGCCCTGGACGGTCTTGACCTTGTGGTGCCAGTTCTCGGCGGGCAGGTCGCGCCACTCGACGTTCAGGTGCACGGCGGAGTGGTCGAACAGGTTCCGCAGCGCGATGGGACTGAGCGTGGCGCCGAAGTCGATCTCGTGGTTGCGGACCTCCACCGAGGGGTACATGGGGGTCTCCACGCCGGTGGCTGCCCATTCGACCAGCCGTGCCACGGCCCGCGCGTTGTAGCCCACGTGGGCCACAACGTGCCGGCGGGTCCAGCCCGGCAGCAGCGAGTCCCCGTCCAGTTCCGCGTCCGTGAGCTCGTTGAGCTTGCGGGCGAAGAACGCGGTGCCGCGCCGGGCCTGCAGGAGCCCGTCGAGCAGGACGGGATCGGTGGCCTGGTCGTGCCGGGCAACCATCAGGCTTCCTTGACCACGCGGTTGGTCAGCTGGCCCAGGCCCTCGATGGTGGTGACCAGGACCTGGCCCTCCTGCAGGTAGCGCTTGGGGTCTTGGGCGTGGCCCACGCCGCCGGGGGTGCCGGTGGCGATCACGTCGCCCGGGTTCAGGGTGATGATGGTGGAGATGTAGGAGACCAGGAACTCAGGGGTGAACACCAGGTCCGAGGTGGGGGTGGACTGCTGGACTTCGCCGTCCACGGCGGAGGTCATCAGCGGGCCGGCGGTGAACTCGTCCTTGGTGACCAGGGCCGGCCCGAACGGGGTGGACTTCTCCCAGGTCTTGCCCTGCAGCCACTGGATGGTCCGGAACTGGTAGTCGCGCATGGAGACGTCGTTGAGCACGGAGTACCCGGCGATGTGCTCAGCGGCTTCGGATTCGGGGATGCGGCGGCCGGCCTTGCCGATGACGACGGCGAGTTCGGCTTCCCAGTCCACGGTGTCCGATTCCTGCGGCAGGGCCAGGTCGTCGTTGGGGCCGATCAGGGATTCGGCGTATTTGGCGAACAGGGTGGGGTGCTCGGGAACCTCCCGGCCCATTTCCTTGATGTGGTTGCGGTAGTTGTGGCCCACGCAGATGATCTTGCCGGGGGAGGGCACGACGGCGGCGAGGTCGGCGCCGTCCACTGGGTGCGTTGCGCCGTTGGCCGCCTTGGCGGTGGTTTCCCAGTTGGGGTCCTTCAGCAGGGCCCCGACGTCGGAGAAGCCCGGGATCTCGGTGAGGGTGTCGCCGTCCTGGCGGACCGCCTTGGTGCCGTCAGCGGTGCGGAGGGTGAGGAGTTTCATTACTTGGTGCGTCCTTCGATGTAGGTGCGGTTGAAGTTCAGGCGCTCAAAGATGGGTGCGTCGCTGAACCGGAACAAATCAAACTCGGATTCGGCCTGCAGGGACCAGGCGGCCCAGGACGGGACCACGAACAGGTCGCCCTTGGCCAGGACCCTGGTTTCGCCGTTGAGCGTCACGGTGCCGGTGCCGTCGAAGACCTGCCAGACGCTGGAGCCCACCTCGCGGACGGTCTCGGTCCAGGCGCCGGCCCGCAGACGGTGGAACTCCGCGCGGATGGTGGGCATGACATCCCCGCCGGTGGTGGGGTTGGTGTACCGGATGGCTGCGTGGCCCTGGGACACGGTGGCGGGGTGGCCCTCGTCCTCCAGGAGCAGCTGCTCGCGCAGGGCGGCGTCGGTGTACTTCCACCGGTAGGCGGCGATGGGGGAGTTGGTGGTGTTCTCCAGTCCGGAGAGCGGGCGCAGGCCGGGGTGGGCCCAGAGCCGCTCGGAGCGGGAGATGTCCGGGGTGGCCTCGTCCGTGACGCGTTCGGTGCCGAATTCGAAGAACCCGGCGTCGGCGTAATGGACGAACGGGATGTCCAGGCCATCGATCCACGCCATGGGCTCATCGGTGTCGTTGTGGTGGCCATGGAAGTTCCAGCCCGGGGTGAGCAGGAAGTCGCCGCGGGACATGCGTACGGGATCGCCGTTCACCACGGTCCACACGCCTTCGCCTTCGACGACGAAGCGGAAGGCGTTCTGGGAGTGGCGGTGCTCGGGGGCGGTTTCGCGGCCGCCCAGGTACTGGATGGCGGCCCAGAGGGTCGGGGTGGCGTACGGGGTCCCGGCCAGGCCGGGGTTGGCCAGGGCGATGGCCCGCCGTTCCCCGCCGCGGCCCACGGGTACCAGGTCGCCGGCGCGGGCGGCGAGCGGGTACAGGTCATCCCACCGCCATACGTGCGGTACCGCCTTGGGGGACGGGACCATGGGCATCAGGTCCGCGATCTCCGTCCACAGGGGAATCAGGTTTTCCTTGTTGAAGTCCTTGTACAGCTGCTCGAGCTGGGCAGCCTCCTCGGGGGTGGGCTCGGGAACATGGTGTTCCTGTGCCACGGATTCGTGCGTTTGGTTTTCAGCGCTGATCGACACTGGCCTTCTCCTTGCGTGCGGACTGACTGCGACGTGGATTCGACCCTAAGGAATGAGCGCTGTGATCCCCAGCATATTCTGTAGAGCAGAAAGAGCTGCCAGTCGTGGTCAGCCGCCCGCGCCGCCGTCGGCCGGATTGGCCGCGATGTCCATCTCCAGTTGGCGCCGGGTTTCCATCATCACGCCCACCAGCCCTGCGTCGAACAGTGGCCGGAACCTGGCCACCGGAGTGGCGACGCTCAAGGCGCCCACCACCATGCCCTTGCCGTTGTGCAGCGCCATCCCGAAGGCGCTGATGCCCTCCTCGGTGCCCTCGAAGTTGGCAGCGAATCCGTTGGCCCGCACCGACTCAAGTTCGCGCAGGAATGCCGGGTACTCGGCGTCGGGAATGTAGTCGCCGGCCAGCTCCGCGTTGGGGCTGCGGAACAGCTGTTCCAGCGCGGCCGGTTCCAGCTCCGCCAGGATGGCTTTGCCTCCCGATGCCTTGTGCGCCGGGAGCAATGTCCCCTGGCGGTCACCCACACGCAGAATATTCGAGCTTTCCACCGTGTCCAGGAACCGGACCTTGGTGCCCACCCGGATCATCAGGTTGACGGTCTCGTTGGTGCGGGCGCACAGGACTTCCATGTGTGGCCGGGAGATGTCGCGCAGCTGCCGGGTCCAGCTGAACCCGGCAGGGCCGGCGCCCATCGCCGGGCCCGGCACGTAACGGCGCGTTTCGTCCTGCACCGCGAAGCCGCGGTAGACCAGCATGGCCAGGAGCCGGTGGGCGGTGGACGGGGCCACGCCCAGCTCCGCCGCGGCGTCCTTGAGCCGCAGGCTGCCCACGTCCCGCAGGAGCTGCAGCAGCTGCAGGGCGTTGTCCACCGCCTCAATGGAGTAGGTGGGCTTCCGTCGGGCCGGAAGATTCTGCATAACAGAATCTTATGTGCGGAGCGGTATGGCTGCCAGCACAGTGGTGGGATGAATCACACAACTTCCGCTGCAGCGCCGCAGCGCACGGCCGCCCCCGCCCCGGGCGCCGGCCGTTCCGGGTTTCCCCGGCGTTCCGTGCTTGCCGTCCTGGTGTGCTGGCTGCTGGTCGTTTTCGACGGCTATGACCTGATCGTCTATGGGACGGTCCAGGGCTCGCTCATCAGCGATACCGGCTGGGGCCTGACCAAGGCCACCGCCGGCACCATCGGGTCGATGGCCTTCATCGGCATGATGATCGGAGCGGTCTTCGCAGGCCGCATGTCCGATACCTGGGGCCGCCGGCGCACCATCATCGGCTGCGCCGTCGTGTTCTCCCTCTTCACCATCCTCTGCGCCTTTGCCCCCAACGCGCCCGTCTTCGGCGGCCTGCGCCTCCTGGCAGGCATTGGCCTGGGCGGCCTGGTGCCGTCGGCCAATGCCCTGGTGGCAGAACTCGTTCCTGAAAAGTGGCGGTCCACCATCGCCACCCTGATGATGTCCGGCGTCCCCATCGGCGGTTCCATCGCCGCCCTCGTCGGCATTCCGCTGATTCCCGCCTTCGGCTGGCCGGTCATGTTCCTGGTCGCCGTCGTCGCCCTGGTGGTGGTCATCCCGCTGGGCATCCGCTACCTGCCGGAGACGCTGGCACCCGGCTCCAAGGGCGCAGCCCAGGGCAGCACCGCCAAGGACGCCGTCGGGTTCGGATCCCTGCTCCGTGCGCCCTACCTCGGCACCAGCCTGTTGTTCGCCATTGGCACCCTGGTGACCCTCTTCGCCTGGTACGGGCTGGGCACCTGGCTGCCCAACCTCATGCAGCTGGCAGGCTACAACCTCGGGTCCGCCCTAACGTTCGCCCTGGCCCTCAACCTGGGCGCCGTGGCGGGCTCGGTGCTCACCGCCTGGGCCGGCACCCGGTTCGGCCCCATTCCCACCGCCATCGCGGCAGCGGCCGTGGCCGCCATCGGATTGCTGGTCCTGGTGACCGGGCCGCCGGTCGCCGTCGTCTACCTCATGCTGGTGCTCGCCGGCGTGGGCACGCACGGCACCCAGTGCCTGATCATCGCCGCCGTGGCAAGCCACTACCCGGCACACCTGCGCGGCACCGCCCTTGGCTGGGCGCTCGGCGTGGGCCGGATCGGGGCTGTAGCCGCCCCGCAGGCCGGCGGGCTCCTGCTCGCGGCGGGGCTGGGCGTCAACTCGAACTTCCTGGCATTTGCCGGAGCAGCCGCAGCAGCAGCAGTCCTGCTCGCAGCCGTCGGTACCAAAATCAAGAAATCAACAGCAGTAGGAGTTTCCAATGTCTAACGTCAAAGCGTCCACCGACGTCCTGGTAGTGGGCGGCGGCATGGCCGGACTCGCCGGAGCGCTGGCGCTTCGCGAAAACGGCGCCGACGTCACCCTGGTAGAAGTGGCACCCGCCTTCGGCGAAGTAGGCGCCGGCCTGCAGATGGCCCCCAACGCCTCCCGCGTCCTCAAGCGCTGGGGCCTGCTGGAGAAGGCGCTGGAAATCGGCGTCCAGCCCAAGCACCTGGTGTTCCGCGACGCCATCACCGGCGAGGAACTCACCCGCCAGAGCCTGGGCGGCGAATTCGAGGAACGCTACGGCGCCCCCTACGTGGTGATCCACCGCAGCGACCTGCACCGGATCCTGCTCGAAGCGTGCCAGGAAGCCGGCGTCACTTTGGTGAACGACGTCCTGGTGCAGAAGGTGGAGACCGACGGCGACCGGGCCCGCGCCTACACCGCCAAGGGTGAGGTGTTCGAGGCTGACGCCATCCTGGCAGCCGACGGGCTGAAGTCCACCCTCCGCGCCACCGTTGCCAACGACGGCCCCGTTAACTCCGCCTACGTGGCGTACCGCGGCACCGTGCCCATCACCGAGGAAACCCCCGCCGCGGACCTGGAGGACGTCATCGTCTACCTCGGCCCGAACTGCCACCTGGTCCAGTACCCGCTCCGCAAGGGCCAGCTGCTCAACACCGTGGCAGTGTTCAAGTCCCCGTCGTTCGAGCGCGGCGAAGAGCAGTACGGCGGCGTGGACGAACTCCAGGCGGCCTACAAGGACTGCGTCCCCGCCGTGCAGGAAGCCCTGAAGAACCTGGCCACCGGCATCCGCTGGCCCATGTACGACCGCAACCCGATCGAGAACTGGGTCTCCGGCCGCATGGCACTGATCGGCGACGCCGCCCACCCGATGCTGCAGTACCTGGCCCAGGGCGCCTGCCAGGCACTCGAGGATGCTGCTGTGCTGCAGGACGCCGCGCAGCACAAGGTCTTCACGCCCGAAGGCATCGACGCCGGTGCATGGGAGGATGCCTTCCGCGAGTTCAACGAAACCCGCGCGGCGCGCACCGCCCGCGTCCAGACCACCGCCCGGATCTGGGGCGAGTCCTGGCACGTGGACGGCGTGGCCCGCGTCCTGCGGAACATGCTGTTCAAGAGCCGCGGCGACAACAACTTCCAGTACAACGACTGGCTGTACGGCCGCAACGAGACCGGCGCCCCGGCGGAGGTTCCTGCCGGCGCCAAGCTCGTGGGAGCCTAAGCACCACGATTCCAGGCGGGCGTACGACGGCGGGTGGCTCCCGGCGTCGTACGCCCGCCTTGCGTCGTGCCGGCCTCTAGCGTCAGCGGGGACTTACGTGGGGCAGCTCAGGTCCGGATTGTAGGAAGCGAACATGCCGTCCGGGTTGTCCCGCCAGATCCAGGCGTGAAGCGCATAGGAACCGGGGAACGGCCCGTCCTCGAAATCGAGGCCGGCGAGGGTGGGGCGTTCGGCCGCCGTCGAGATGAATTCGGCCGCCACCAGCTCGTACTGCCCGTCCTCGTCAGGCATGTAGACGAGGACCTCGGGCTTCCGGGCCTGGGTCCTGTCATCGATCAGGTCCTGCTTCGCGTAGTGGAAGCCCATGGCTCCCACGCCCGGTTTGTCGATGCATTCGGTGATCTTCCGGTATCCGTCCGCCTCCGCGTTCTCCAGCCAGCGGTAGTCGTCGGTGACATCACGCAGGGCCCTGACCAGCCGCCGCTGATCGTCATTGTGCCGCCAGTCGTCACTCTGGTCAGGGTCCCCGTGCCCGGATCCGCCGTGGGCCACAGCAGCTCCGGGAGCAAGTCCCAGGGCAAGCACGGCGGCGGATGCCATGGACAGCAGTCCCGTCCTGGTGCGTTTCATCGTTGATCTTTACCCCTTTCGAGACCGGTGTCTTCCGTTTGAGGGCTGCGACGCGGCGGGGATGTTCCCCCGTCCCGCAGCGGTATGCCGGCAGAATCCCCGGGAACTGCCGGTGAGGGTGCGGTGGGACGTCTCTTTCGTCCATCAATGCGAGTGGCGGGTCAAGTATGCTCCGGCGCCGAAACGGGCCGCTATGCTACGGGCAGGTAATAGGGACCCCCTGGTGCATCGCGTCCGGAGCGGAGGCCCTGAGGGTGCAGGCCCGTACCTATTCGCGGGCCCGGGGCAGGTCCGGGGATCGGGCGGCCGGAGCAGCTTCGGAATATTTCTGCAAAGTTGAATGTTCAACCAATGTGGACTTCGGCATTTTTACCTTTGGTGAACTATCCCGCGACGGAATAACCGGGCGCGCCCAGTCGCCGCACCAGCGGCTGGAAGAAATCATTGGGCTGGCCAAGCTGGCCGACCAGGCGGGCATCAGCTTCCTGGGCCTGGGCGAGCACCACCGCAGCGACTTCGCCTTGTCCGCCCCCGAAATGGTGCTGGCCGCGGTTGCCCGCGAGACCACCAACCTGAGGCTGGGCACCGCCGTTACCGTCCTCTCCACCCAGGACCCGGTGCGGCTCTTCGAACAGTTCGCCACCCTGGACCTCATATCCGGCGGCCGCGCCGAGATCATCGCCGGGCGCGGCGCGTTCATCGAGTCCTACCCACTGTTCGGCTACGACACCGCCGATTACGACGCCCTCTTCGACGAAAAGCTGCGCATGCTGCTGGAGCTTCGGGACAACGCCACCCTGACGTGGCAGGGCACATTGACCCAGACAATCCCCGGCATGGACATTGCCCCGCGGCCGCTGCAGGAACAGCTTCCCGTCTGGGTGGGAGTGGGTGGCACGCCGGCCAGCTTTGCCCGCGCCGGTCGCCTGGGCCTGCCCTTGTTTGTCGCGCTGCTGTCCGGACCCGAAAGGTTCCGCCGCCTGGTGGAGCTGTACCGGCACACCGCTGCCGAGACCGGGCATGACGCCGCCGCCCTGCCGGTGGGTGCCGGCGGCCACTTCTACGTGGCGCCCACCTCCCAGCAGGCACGCGATACCTTCTATCCCTATTACCGGGCATATTTCGAACAGAACATGCCCCGGCCCGTGGACCATTTCCCGCGTTCAACCTTCGATGACTGGTCCGAACCCGGCGGCGGCCTGCTGGTGGGGAGCCCGCAGCAGGTGGTGGAGAAGATCCTGGCTATCCACGAGGCCTTGGGCACCAGCCGGTACATGGCCCAGATCGGACTGGGCGGGCTGCCGTTCGCCGAAACGGCGCGTTCCATCGAGCTGCTCGCCACCGAGATCATGCCCGCAGTCAACCGGGAAATCGGGGCCCCGGCCCCCGCCTGACCCAAGCCATTTCCACCACCAACACCGAGGACACGATATGCACGCACCGTTCGCCGAACTTACCGTCGCCTGGCAGAGCCCCGACGATCCCAACCGCCCGCTCGTGGTGCTGCTGCACGGGCGCGGATCGGATGAATCGGGAATCATCGGACTGGCCAACCACCTTCCCGCCGGCCCCTCCTACGCAGCTGTCCGGGCGCCGATCCCGGCAGGGGGCGGGTTCGCCTGGTTCGCGAACCGGGGGACAGGCCGGCCCGTCGCCGAGTCGCTGGCCCAAACTATGGAATGGTTCCGGACCTGGCTGGAGCCGATCGCGCCGGAAGGACGGCCGGTGATCCTGGTTGGCTTCAGTGGCGGTGCGGCGTTCGCCGGCGGGCTGCTGCTGGCTGATCCGCAGCGTTTCGCGGGCACCGCCGTCCTTTACGGGACGCTGCCGTTCGAGGCTGGCGTCCCGACGTCGCCCGACCGGCTTGCCGGCGCCCCGGTGTTCCTGGCCCACGGTGAAGCCGACACCGTCATCCCGGCTGACCTGCTGGCCCGCACGTGGGACTACCTCCTGGGGGCCTCCGGGGCAGACACCCACGCCCGCAAGGACCCGGGCGGACACGCCCTCACCGCGGAAACTGCCGCCGAGCTTGGTGCGTGGATCACAGAACGGGCCTAGCTTCCGCTGACCTGGTCAGCCTTCGTCGCAGAGCAGGTGGTACCAGCTGTCAGCCAGTACTTCCAGTGCGTGCTCGCGGTTTGGTTCCATCTTGCGGCGGGTCCACAGCGTGGCCACGTAGTCGAGTTGAGTGAAGGCCAGGGTGCCGCGGATGTGGCGGGTTTCCGCGGCAAAGCGCCCGGCGAGCTGCATGCCGCGGACCATGTCCGTGATGACTTCCTCATGCCAGCGTTCCACCATGGTGCGCACCTCGGGGTCCACTGCCGCGGCCTCGTCCAGGACATCCAGGTAGGGGCGGAAGACCGGCCACAGCGCTGCCCGGGATTCCAGCCAGGACAGGATGCCGGCCAGCTTGCCGTCCCGCACCACCTGCACCAGGTCCGGAGCGGTTGATCCGCTGTCGGGTCCGTCGGCGCGCTCCAGGACCGCGTTAACCCGGGCCATGAAATCCCGCATCAAGTCTGCGCGGGTGGGGTAGTACGCGTAAAAGGTCACACGGGTGGTTCCGGCTGACGCGGCGATTTCATCAATGGTGGTCGCGGCGTAGCCCTTTTTGGTGAAAAGCTCCAGCGCCCGTTCCACGATGGTGTCCCGCGTGAGCTGCTTCTGGGCTTCGCGCAGCGATGGCATAGCGTCAATCCTAACGTGGAGTCCGGGCGCTGGAACCGGAGGTGGTGGCCTCAGGCCGTCACGGGTTCGGCGGCCCGGGCCACCTGTGATCCCGTGTTGGCCAGCCGCCGCAGCTTGGGAATGGGGATGCGGTAGTTGATGGCCGCGGCTGTTCCGGAACCATCCGCGTGCTCCCACCGAAGCAGCGCCGAATCGGCGCCGGCGCCCTGTTCCAGGAAGTGCGGAGTTCCCTCCACGGGCGTGAAGCCCACCGATTTGAGCGACAGTCCAAAGGCTTCCGTCCAGAAATAGGGCTGGAATTCCAGCGGCGGAGCCTCGTCCCCCAAGAGGAGGCCGACGGCGGCGGCCTTGGCCTGGTCGATCGCACTGGTCCACAGCGGTACCCGGCTCAGTCCCCGCTGGGTGGGAAAGAATGCCACGTCGCCGGCTGCGACAATGTCCGGGCGCACGCGGCCGCGGGAATCGACCCGCAGGACGCCGTCCGTGAGCAGGCCGGAGCCTTCCAGCCATTCGACGTTCGGCTCGTCGCCGACCGCGCTGACCAGCAGGTCCGCTTCCAGGACCGTTCCGTCGGCCAACGCCACCTGCGGGGTGGTCCCTGACCGGATGAGCCGGGCCTTGGAGCCGTTGACGATCCGCAGCCCGCTCGTGCGGGCCGCCGCGGTGAAAATGCCGGACAGGTAACTGCCCAGCTGCCGCACCAGCGGTTCGCCCTCGGTGACCAGGGTGACATCGCAGCCGCTGTGCAGGCAGCCGGACGCCACCTCCATGCCGAGCGGACCACCGCCCACCACGATCACCGACGGCCGGCCGGCCACCAGTTCCTTCAGCCGGACGGCGTCCTCCAGGGTGCGCAGGGTCAGCTCGCCGTCGTAGCCTGCCTCTGTGCTCCCGGCCAGCCGCCTGGCGCGGGAACCGGAAGCGATCACCAGCCCGTCGTACGGCAAGCTCCCGCCGCCGTCGAGCTTCACCACGCGTGCCCCGGCATCGAGACCTGTGGCGCTGACCCCCAGCAACTCGTCCGCGCCGTGCGTCGGTGCGGGGAGCTCGTGCGCCGCCAGCCCGTCGCCGCCGTGGAGCAGCGCCTTCGACAGGGCGGGCCGGCTGTAGGGGGAGTGGCGCTCGGCGCCCACCACGGTTAGCTCGCCGTCGAAGCCCGCTGCCCGCAGCGAGTCGCACGCGGTGAGGCCTGCGATGCCGTTGCCGACGACGACGATCCGCCGTGCCGTCACACCGTCACCAGTCTCAGGGCTGCTACGGGGCAGACGCGGACTGCGGCCTTGGCCGCCGCGACGGCCTGGTCCCCGTCCACTTCAGGGACATCGATCACCAGCTCGCCGTCGTCGTCCAGGTGCATCAGCGCCGGCGCTGCTTCCTCGCAGAGGCCGTGGCCCTCACAGCGCGGCCGGTCCAGTTCGATCCTCATGCTGCTTCCACCTCCAGTACCTGGAGCTGTTCGAAGCTCCTGGTGATATTGCTCGGAACCCGGTACCCGTCGCCCAGGGACAGTGATTTCACCCGCCGGGCCAGGGCTTCAACGATGGCGTGCCCTTCCAGGCGTGCCAGTCCCTGGCCGGCGCAGCCGTGCGGACCGTAGCCGAAGGAAAGGTGGTCCACCGGGTTCCGGGTCACGTCGAAGGTGTCCGGGTTGTCGTAGTGCCGGTGGTCCCTGTTGCCGGCACCCAGGAGGATGCCGAGCTGGGCGCCTGCCGGAACGGTCACGCCGTCGAGCTCCACCTCGCGGGTGGTGGTACGGCCCCAGATGTGCAGGGGAGTCCAGTAGCGAAGCACCTCGGCGAAGGCCGCGGGAACCAGTTCGGGGTTGTTGCGGACCAGCTCGAGCTGCTCCGGGTGGCGGCCAAACAGGGCCACGATGTTGCCGATGGAGGCGATGGTGGTGTCGACGCCGGCACCCAGGTATTGGTGGATGATATGGCCTGCGGAGCCCTCGGGGATGTCCCCGCGGGCTTCGGCGTCGAAGATGCCCCGGCCGATGGAGCCGGGCGCCAGGTCCTCCGCAGTGACCGACGAGCACCAGCCATAGAGTTCGCCGGCGATGGGGAAGCTCTCCTGGGTGCGGTGGTTCAGCGGGCCGATCACCTGCATGGCCGCCTGGCCCCAGCGCAGCATGTTCTCCTTGACGTGGCCGCCGAACCCGATCAGGTCCGCCACGATGTCCAGCGGGAAAGCGCGGGCCAGGGAATCGATTGCCTCAAACGAGCCGGTGGACACCAGTTCGGCCACGAGTTTGTCCGCCTTCTCGTCAATGGTCACCTTGAGACCGCGGAGGGCCCTGGGCGTGAGGTTCGCCGAGAGGGTGGCCCGCAGCTGGGTGTGCATGGGCGGATCCGAGGCCAGCGACGTGCCCTGCAGAGCCTCGTTCACCATCGGGTTGAACCCGAGGCTGGTGGATGAGAAGGATGCAGGATCCGCCAGGACGTCGCGGATGAGGTCGTAGCGGGTGACGGCGTAGAGGTTGTTCTTCGGCAGGTGGACCACGCCGCCCAGTTCACGCAGTGCGGCGTAGGTGGGGTAGGGGTCCACGGTGATGTCGTCATCCCAGATGTCGATATCGGATTCCATGGGGTTCACAGTTGTCTCCTTGCGGATAGATGGGGTTTCCGGGCCTGGACCGTTCATGCCTGGACGGCCTCGGCGTTGGCTTCTGTGGTTTCGGCGATGGCATCGGCCGTCGGGGCCGATGAGCGGGAGCTGATGAAAAGGGTCAGGACGGCGGACAGGACGGCGGCGATGCCCGCCGCGAGGTAGACCGCCTGGAAACCCTGGCCCAGGGACGTTCCCGCTACCCCCTGGATCTGGGGCTGGACCGAGGCCAGGGCCTTCGCCATGCCGTCCACAGCCTGGGCGGGGGCACCGCCCGCAGCGGCCTGGCCGGAGAACTGGGCAACGACGCCGTCCCAGCCGGACAGGTAACCCAGCGGCGGTACGTGCGAGAGTCCGGCCACGGCCTCGGCGGGAAGGCCCGCTCCGCCCAGGATTCCGGCCAGGGGGCCTGCGAAGGCGGTGGCACCAACGCCGAACGCGATGGCTGATCCGATCACCGGGCCCAGGGCGAAGCCCAGGTCGCGCAGCAGGTTGGTGGTGGCGGACGCCATGCCGATGTGCTGCGGCGGTACGGTGTTGATGGCCACTGCGGTGATGGAGCCTACAGTGAGCGCGAAACCGATGCCCAGCAGGAGCAGGGGCGGGATGAACGCGGTCCACGGTGTCCCGCCGAACGCCTCCGGGACACCCAGCGGGATGGTGGACAGCCAGAAGGCGGAGACTGCCATGAAACCGAAGCCGGCCGTCAGCACCCACCGTGGTGCCACATGGTGGATCAGCCAGCCCACCACCGGAATGAAGGCGAACGCCGGGCCCTGGATGAAGACGAACAGCACGCCCACCTTCCAGGCCTCAGCCAGGGCAAGGCCGCCCACGGCGACGCTGGTGCTGTAGCAGACGGCCAGGAAGGCGAACATGCCGGTGACGGCCACGATTCCGGTGATGAAGTAGGCGCTGTTCCGGAACAGGGACAGGTGGACCAGGGGCTGGTGCGTCCGTGTCTCGATCACCACGAAGGCAACCAGGAGGGCAGCACCCACAACGTAGCTGGCGATGACCTCGGCGCTGCCAAATCCGGCGTCGACCGCCTGCACGGTGGCAAAGAGCACCGCAATCAGGCCCAGCGCCAGGGTGGCCTGGCCGGGCACGTCGAGCTTCCGCCCTTCAGCGGCAGCGGAGTCCTTCGCCCGGGTGGCCATGACCAGCACCACGACGGCGATCACGGCCGC
The DNA here is from genome assembly GCF_019977395.1 of Arthrobacter sp. NicSoilC5. Lineage (NCBI taxonomy): Bacteria > Bacillati > Actinomycetota > Actinomycetes > Micrococcales > Micrococcaceae > Arthrobacter > Arthrobacter sp. NicSoilC5. The sequence continues at coordinate 3,669,298 of NZ_AP024660.1, forward strand.
GATGTAGTAGGCGACCCGCCAGCCGCTGAAGGCATTGGGTGAGCCTGCCGCGGGCCCCGGGACGGTGAACGCCTGTGACGTCAGGCCCGCCAGCATGGGCGAGATGACCGCGCCCAGCGACAGGAAACCGGCCCAGGTGGCGATGACCTTGGCCCTCGCCCGGTGGTCCGGGGTGATGGCCGCAATCATGGAGAGCGAGATGGGAAAGAGGATGCCGGCGCCGATGCCGCCCACGGCCTGGGCCGCGATCATCATTTCCGTGTTGACTGCCAGTGCCGCCAGGACGGATCCCGCGATGCTCACGGCCGCGCCGGCGTACAGCAGCTTCCGGCGGCCGAACAGGTCACCCAACAGGCCCCAGCTGAGCTCGAACACAACGATGCCCATCATGAACATGCCGGCGATCCAGGTCAGCCCGGCGCCGGAGGTCCGGAATTCGACGGCGAAGGTTCCGTTGAGTGCGCCGGGGAGGGCATTGGTGATTTGCGCGAGGGTCACGGCGCTGTAGGCCGCGATAAAGGTGGCACGTACCGAGCCGCGGCTCGAAACGGTGGGGGTCAGGCTCATCGATGAAACTCCCTTGTTCCATTGCGAAGTTGAGTGTTATTTCCAACAGTCTGTAGTGATCCATTACACAGTGTCAAGGAAAATTCGCAATAAAAGTTTCCTTGACACTCTGTAAAGAAATGTGTGATGCTGGCTACACCGCAACGGAGCGAGGGCTCGGCGGGACCCCTACTCAAGCACCCGGATTCAAGGGAGAACTTCGTGAGCATCCATCCGGCCGCCAATTCTTATGGCGCCCCCGTCCCCACCCAGGAACAGGGCACCGTCAACACGGTCCTGGGACCGGTTCCCGCTTCTGAACTGGGCGTGATCGCCATTCATGAAGCGCTGCTGTCAGTCCTTCCGGGAGCCCAGTATGCCCCCGATATTTCAATGGACCGGGCGGACATCTTTGCGGCGCTCGCCGAAAAGCTCAGCGACTTCCGCCAGCACGGGGGCCAGGCGATCGTCGACAGCACCGGCATGTTCCACGGCAGGGACCTCAAGCTGTACGAGGCACTGTCCCGCTCCACCGGCGTGCACATCATCGCCTCCACCGGCCTTGGGCCCGAGGAGGAGCTCGGTGGCTACTTCCTGACGCCGCAGACCAACCCGCCCACCCCATGGCCGGCCGAAAAGTTCAGCGATCTCTTTGGCAAGGAAGTCACCGACGGGATGGTGGTCCCGAGGGTTGAACGCCGCGCGGCTGCCGGAATGATCGCCACAACTGCTGACCGGGCCGGCATGACCCCCACCGAGGAAAGCCTCTTCCGCGGATCCGCGCGGGCTGCCCGGGAAACCGGCGTGCCCGTGTCCATCCGCTTCGGCGCCGATGCCCTCCATGACCTGGACATCGTCCTGGACGAGCAGCTTCCCGCGGACCGCGTGCTGGTTGGCGGCCTGGACCGCCTCGACGCCGCCGGCGCCGCAGGCAAAGTGGCCGAGCGCGGCGCCTTCGTGGGCATCGATCACGTCGGCCTCAACGACCACCCCGGCTACCTCACGGACCACGGCCGGGCCGAACTGGTCCTGGAACTCGTCGGTGCCGGCCATGCGGACAAGATCATCCTTTCCGGCAATTCCATCGGAGTGGCCAAGGGCCTGCCCGAATACAACCTTCCCTACAGCCATGTCCTGGCTACGTTCGTTCCATTCCTTAAAGCCCGCGGCCTGGCCGACGACGATGCCCGGCGCATCCTCGTGGACAACCCCCGCGCCCTGCTGGCAGTCCGCTGACCACGCTTCCATCACCCTCCAAACCCGAGGTAGAACAATGACCAAGGTCAATACAGTGCTGGGAACCATTCCGGCCGAAGAACTTGAAATCGTGGCCGTCCACGAACACATCGGCTACGGCATGCCCGGATCCGAGCTGGACACCAAATGGTGGAAGACGCCGGAACAGGCCTACGAGGAAACCGTGCCCAAACTCCGGAAGTTCCGTGAATACGGCGGCGGCACCATGGTGGACGCCACCGGCATCTGCAACGGCCGCGACATCGACTACTACAAGTCCCTGTCCCGGAAGACCGGCGTCAACATCGTGGCCTGCACGGGCTTCGTGGGCGGCGACACCGCGCTGCCCCACTTTTCCCGCGCCACGGTTGACTACCTGGCCAAGGTCTTCATCCACGAAATCACCGTCGGTATCGGCGATACCGGCGCCAAGGCCGGCGTCATCAAGGTGGGCGTCAGCCGCGGCGGACGCATGACGGACCTGGACAAGCGGATCTACCGGGCCGCGGCCCGTGCCGCCGTCGTCACCGGAGCCCCGATCCTGACCCACCTGGCCATCGACGCGGAACCGGCCGTGGCCATCTTCAAGGAAGAAGGCCTGCCGCTGGACCGGGTGCTGTTCGGCCACGCCGACGACGGCCTGAACGCGCCCATCACGCCGCACGACTGGATCTACGAACAGGGCGGCCGGATCGGCTTCGACACCTTCGGGTACGACCTCGAACTTCCCGACCCGCCCTTCTGGGGCCGGAAGCGCGCCGAACGCATGGAGCACTTCGTCAAGCTCGTGAACAAGGGCTACGCGGACAAGCTCCTGGTCTCCGCCGACGCCAACTGCAGCCCCCTTGGCTGGCCCGGCGTGAAGGGCCACACCATCAACTACATCTTCGAAGACATGATCCCGGACATGCGCGCCGCCGGCATCGACGACGCCACCCTCAAACTCCTGCTCCAGGACAACCCGGCCGACTTCCTGTCCCTCCACGCCTGACCCGCACAGGCCACCGCTTCCTCCCACTTCCCCAGGCCTTGCCTGGCCCACGAAAGAGACTTATCCAATGAAGGCTGAAGACCTCAAGAACCTCAAGATCGCCATCATCGGCGCAGGTTTCGGCGGCGCTGCCGCGGCCAAGGCACTGAGCCTGCTTGGCGCAGATGTCAAGGTTTATGAGCAGGCTCCCCAGATGGGCGAGGTCGGCGCAGGCATCGGCCTGCGCCCGGCCACCATGGCCCGGTTCCGCCAGTGGGGCATCTTCGACGCGATCGCCAAGGTAAGTACGGCAAGCGACTACTTCGAAATCCTGTCAGCCACGGGTGATCCGATCATGAAGGATACCTGGCCGGAATTCGGCGAAGAGAAGCACACGTACCTCATCCACCGCCGCGACTTCATCGATGCCCTTCTCGGTGTCCTCCCCGAGGGCATGGTGCAGTTGGGCCACAGGCTGGAGAGCATAGAGGACAAGGGCGGCAGCTCCGTCCTGACCTTTGCCAACGGCGAGACCGCCGAGGCTGACCTGGTGGTCGGCGCCGACGGCATCAAGTCTTCGGTGCGCGAGCAGCTTTTCGGCGACAAGGGCCCGGTGTTCTCCGGCGAGCATGCCTACCGCGTGGTGATCTCGGCCGACGACGCCCACGGCATGGTGACTGACGACAACCTGCGCATGTACATCGGCAAGGGCACCAAGGTCTACCTGCTGCCACTGCGCCACCGCAACCAGATGTCGTTCGACATCACCGCCCTCAACCCGGACGGCACCTGGGCGCCCAGCATCACCAAGGAAGACCTCCTGAAGACGGTGGAAGGCTTCGACGAGCGCATCGTCGGCATTGCCCGCGGCCTGGACATGGACAGTGTGAACATTCGCGCCGTCTACGACATCGACCCCGTGGACACCTGGCACACCGACTCGGTGGTGCTGATGGGCGACGCCGCCCATTCGATGCTCCACCACCAGGGCCAGGGCGCCAACTCAGCCATTGAAGACGCCGGAGCGCTGGCCGACGCACTGGCCCAGGCCGGCTCGGTCAAGGAGGCATTGGCCTTGTTCCAGGCAACCCGCAAGCCCGTCACCGACGAGCTGCAGCGCATCTCCCGCCAGGGCTGGAGCGAAGAAGAGGTCAACGACGTCTTCCCGGGCCAGAAGCCAAAGTCCCAGCAGCCCGCCGCCGTGGCACAGGCCTGAGCCGATGTCGCTGCATCCCGAAATTGCCAGGATCCTCGGCACCCTCCCGCCGCCGCCACCGGGTCCGTTGAACCCTGAGGCCATGCGTGCCGGCGAAGCAGCGCAGGTTCCGCCGCTGGAGGACCGGCTCCCGCTGCACGCCGTCGAAGACGCCACTGCCGTGACTCCGGCCGGCGACGTGCCCATTCGGATTTACACACCAGTCGACACCGACGCCTACGGCCTGCTGGTCTACTTCCACGGAGGCGCCTTCTTCCTGGGCAGCCTGGACACCCACGACCACGTGGCGCGGGCCCTGGCCAAGGAAACCGGCCACAAGGTCATCTCTGTTGGCTACCGGCTTGCCCCCGAGTCCGCCTTTCCGGCGGGCCTCGAGGACTGCTACGGCGTTGTCCGCTGGGCCGCCGGGCACGGCGACACCCTGGACTGGGACGGAAAGAACCTCGCCATTGCTGGCGACAGCTCGGGCGGAACCTTCGTGGCCGCCGTCGCTGCCAAGGCCCACGACGCCGGGTTCGACCGGATCACCCACCAGGTCATGTTCTACCCGTCCCTTGACCTGGACTTTGACGAAGACCGGTACCCCTCGATGCGGGAGAACGCCGTGGGGTATGGACTCGAAACTGCGGGTTTGAAGCCTTTCAACTCCTTCTACCTCGAGAACGGCGCGGATCCGGCCGATCCCCTGGTCTCGCCCATCAAACGCGGGGACCTCACCGGGCTTCCGGCGGCGCTCATCATCACCGCCGAGCACGACCCCCTGCGGGATGAGGGCGAGCTGTATGGCCGGCGGCTGGAGGAAGCCGGCGTGCCCGCCACCGTCAGCCGGTATGCCGGGGCCGGACATGGCTTCGTCCAGCACTTCTCCTGGCTCCCGGAATACCACCGGGCCTTCGAAGAGACGGCGGGGTTCCTGAACGGCTCACCAGTAAAAACGGAGGCCGGGCAATGACCACACCTGTCGCTGTCCATCCGCTGGTCTCACCGTGGGGCCGCTTCGGCCTGTACAGCTTCTTCATTGATGCTCCGGAGCCGGCCATCGTGGATACCGGAATCGCGTCGTCCCCCGCGGAAGGAATGGCGCCGGCACTGGAGGCGATCGGCCGCCGGATCGAGGACGTCCGCTGGATCCTGCTTACCCATGGGCACATCGACCACATCGGCGGCGCGCACGCGCTGTGGGAGCTCACCGGCCGGCGGGCCAAGGTGGTCATCCACGAAGCCGATGCTCCGATGCTCCGCGCACGCCAGGCGCACGTGGACGAGTATCTATCCGGCCGGGGACAGTATCTGCAGGACCCCGACGGCGAAGCGAAGCAGATTGGCGCCGCCAACGCCGTCATCTCGGGGGAGATGGAACCGTCCATGCTGGTGCGCGGCGGTGAAACCCTCTCCCTGGGCGGTGACGTCACGGTCTCGGTGCATTCAATTCCCGGCCACACCCCAGGGTCGGTGGCCTACGTCATCGACGGGCAGGATGACGTCTTCGTAGGAGACGCCGTGCAGGTCCACGGTGCGGCCAACGGATTCCCCGGGTACGTGGATCCGTCCGGCTACCGTTCCAGCCTGGAGTACCTTCGGGACGAGGTCCGCCCGCGGCACCTGTACCTGGGGCACCCGTACCGCCGTTCGGACGGTACGCCCTACGGTGTGGAACTGGACGAGAGCCAAGCACGCGAGGCCCTCACGGAGAGCCTTGCCATCGAGGCGCACGTCGGCCAGGCCGCCTGCGGCTGCCTGGCCGACGGCCTCCAGGAGTCCCAGTCCCCGTACTCGCCCTTCGCCCCGGTTGCCCGGGAGCTTGGTTACGACGGCGATCCCACTCTTGAGCCGTCACCGTTCTTCACCACGATGAACGGCTACCGCACCCAGTCCACCACCACGTCTTTCCAGAGGAGCGTTCGCAACCATGGCTGAGTACCAGACCATCGACGCCGGCGGGCAGAAAATTGCCGTCCGCAAGGACCTGCGCGTCCCCATGCGGGACGGGGTTGAGCTTGCCGCCGACGCCTACCAGGGCGCTGGCGACAAGCCACGGCCCGCGCTGGTGGCATTGAGCCCGTACGGCAAGGAGCTCCAGGCCCTGGCCCTGACCACCCCGCCGCAACGCCGGCCCAGCCCCATGTGGGACGGCTGCATCGAAGCCGGCGACATCGCCCGGATCGTCAAGGAGGACTACGTCCACGTCATCGGCGACCTGCGCGGTTCCGGACATTCCGGCGGCGAGCACATCGGCAACTACAACGCCGGGGGAGTGTCCCTGGGCCAGGACGCGTACGACTTCATCGAGTGGGTGGCGGACCAGCCCTGGTGCGACGGCAATGTGGGCATGGTGGGCATCTCCTACTTCGGGTCCATGCAGGTCCTCGCCGCCGCCGAACGGCCGCCGCATTTGAAGGCCATCTTCGTCTCCGGCGGACACTATGACTTCTACGAGACCACCTACCATGGCGGCGTCATGTGGTTCATGCCCCGCGCTGCGCGTGAGGGCAGGGGAGGGGACTCCGGCTGGGCCTTCACGGACCGGGTGAAATCCCGGATGGTGGAGAAGTACTCCGCGGAGGAACTCAAGGAGCTCGTGGCCAAGCGGCTGCAGGACCCGGACGTGGCCGCCTGGCCCAACCTGGTCCATGTTCTGAACTACCCCACGAACCACGAGGCGTGGTTCGACATCGTCATGAACGGGCTCGACGGCGAGTGGTACGAAGAGCGCAATCCCATCACCCTGGCCCCGAACATCGACATTCCGGTGTGGCTGCAGCTGGACCAGGGCCGCGGCTGGACGCTGGATGGCACCATCGAGCTGTTCAACGCGCTCCAGGGTCCGAAGAAGCTGGACATTGGCCCGTACCCGCCCATGCAGTCCCGGCCCTTCATCGAAGAGCACGACAAGATGTTCCGCTGGTACGACTACTGGATCAAGGGCATCGACAACGGGGTGATGGACGAACCCGCCGTGTCCGTCTTCGTGGAAGGTTCCCGGGACGTGGTTACCGCCGAAGCGTGGCCGCCCAGGGACATTGACTACCGGGCCCTCTACTTGCGCCCGCGGCACAAGCTCTCCACCGAACCCGAGTTGATGGGCACCGAACATGCGGCTCCCGACGGTTTCTACCAGGCGCCGCTGACGGTCACCGACCAGGTGCAGATCATCAGCTGGAGCACCGAAACGTTTGAAGAACCCGCCGAGATGATTGGTACCGGGGCGGCGCACATCTTCGCCGAGATCGACCAGCCGGACACCAACTTCATCCTGCGCCTGTGGGATGCAGCGCCGAACGGGAAGCGGCAGCTCATCACCACCGGCTACCTGAAGGCGTCGCACCGCGAACTCGATGACCGCACCACGGAGGGCAACCCCTACCATCCACATACCCGCGCGGTTCCGGTGGAGCCGGGGAGGATCGAGGAATACGTGGTCCGCCTCTACCCGTTCGCCAACACCTTCAACCTCGGGCACCGGCTGGTAGTGGAGCTGTCCAACGGTGAGCCGCTCGCGGACGAACACAACTCGCTGCTGCCGCCGGACGCCTTCCACCTCCCGGTGGGCAGGCCGGTCACGCACAAGATCTACCGCGACGCGCACCACCAGTCCCGTCTGGTCCTGCCGTTCACGGTGGGCTGATCAGGCCGGGGCTGGGCCTGTTGATTCCCTGACGGTCAGGTGCGTTGGCATGACGGCGAGCTGCCTGCTGGCACTTCCGGACAGCGGGTTGAGCTGCGCCAGCAGCATGGACACGGCCACCCTGCCGGCCTGCTCGATAGGGCTGGAGATCGTGGTCAACGGAGGGTTGCAGAAGTCCGCGCCGAAGATGTCGTCCGAGCCAATGATGCTCATGTCGGCAGGAACCCGGATGCCGCGGGCCTGGAGGCGCTGGAGCATGCCGATGGCCAGCAGGTCGTTGAAGACGATGCATGCCGTTGCCCCCGTCCTGACGGCCGCATCCGCCGCCGCCGCGCCGGACGTGGTCTTCGGGGCGTAGGGGCCGATCCGGTGGACCTCCATACCCCGTTTGGTCGCGTCCTCCTCGAAGACTTTCCACCGCATCTGGTTGGACCAGGAGGTGGGCGGTCCGGCCACATAGCAGACTTTGTGATGGCCCAGCGAGGCGAGGTGCTCAAGGGCCTGGATGATGGCAGAGGGAGTATCGATCATCACCGTAGGGGCACTGGTGGAGGCTCGGTTGAAGGTTACTAGGGGCTGCGACTGCGATACCTCCGCAAGCTGGGCGTCCGTCAGGCGTGACGCGGCCAGGATAAAGCCGTCCGCGGACCTGCGCATCTTGTGCAGGGCATCGAGTTCCATCTCACTGGACTCCTCTGTGTCCACCAGGAGCTGGGTGACGCCGGCCGCCTTGAGCTGGTGCTGTGTGCCGCGGATGATGTCGAAATAGAACGGGTTGGTGATGTCGGGGACCAGGACAGCCACCGCGTTGGTCCGTCCGGAACTGAGGCCGCGGGCCTGGGAGCTGGGCACGTAATTGAGCTCCGCGGCAGCTTCCTCTATCCGGATCCGGGTCCGCGGGTTGACCCGGTCGGGCCGCGCGAGGGCCCGCGACACGGTGGAGGTGGCCACTCCGGCGAGCTCTGCCACGTCCCGGATGGTGGGTGGGCGGTCCCGCCGGGTGCCCGCGTCAAGGCCTGCCGGGACTGACGACGCCGTGGTTGCTGGGTCTGCCATCGCTGGGCCTTCCTCGCGGACCGGGATAAAACCGGCCATGTGGGGTTTCCAAGGCTACTCGTTCCCGGAATCCTGTTGAACTCAATCTGAGCATTTATGGCAACTTTTGGCAACCGCTTGCCATGCGCGTTGCCATCTTCCTAGACTGACTCTCGAGTCGCCTGCAGTGATCTCCGCCACAGGACGGATGTGGCCATGCGGGTGTCCTAGAGGAGAAAAACAATGAGGTTTAAATCGACTACTGGGCTCGCGGCAATTGTCACGGCTGCAGCACTCGCCCTGACCGGTTGTGGATCCGGAGGCTCCGGCAGCAGCGGAGGATCAACCAACGCGAACGGGAAAGTGGATGGTACGGGCAAGACCCTGAACGTCCTGGTCGGCGTCCTGAGCCAGTACCCCGAACAGCAGAAGCAGTGGCAGAGCGATATCGCCGCCAAGTTTAAGGCCGAGACCGGGGCGGACGTGAAATTCGAAACCTTCGCCTCGGCCAACGACGAGCTCACCCGCATCCAGACCTCGGTGGTATCAGGCCAGGGACCTGACATTTATGGCCTTGGCACAACGTTCACCCCCACGGCCTACGCCACCAAGGCGTTCGTGACCCTTTCCGATGACGACTGGAAAGCAGTGGGTGGCAAGGACCGCTTCAACCAGGCCGCCCTCGGGATTTCCGGGCCGGACAAGGACCATCAGGCCGGCATCCCCTTTGTGAGCCGTCCGTTCGTGATGGCCTACAACAAAGACCTGCTGGCCGCAGCCGGCATCGACAAGCCCGCCACCACGTGGGACGAGCTCGCAGCCCAGGCCAAGAAGATGACCAAGGGGGACACCTACGGCATCGCCACTGGCTACAAGGACAACTACGATCCCTGGAAGTTCATCTGGGCCATGTCCGTCCAGGCCGGCAACCCGCTGGTTGACGGCAACAAGCTGAAGATGGACGACCCCACCGTCAAGAAGGCCTACGAGACCTACTTCGGTTGGCTCACCCAGGACAAGGTTGTCGACCCTGCATCGGTCGGCTGGAGCAACAGCAACGCCGTGGCTGCCTTTGCCAGCGGCAAGGCCGGCTACCTGATGATGACAACCTCCAGCTCCATCCCCACGCTCGACAAGTCGGCGGTTGCCGGGAAGTACGAGTACACGCTGATGCCCACCGTTGCGCCCGGTGAAACGCAGTCCAAGTCCGACGGCGACGCGGCCAGCATCCTCTCGGGCGACAACCTGGTGGTGGCTGACTACTCGAAGCAGAAGGATTTGGCCTTCGCCTACATCAAGCTGATCACCTCCAAGGACGAGCAGCTGAACTACCAGAAGACCTTCGGCGACCTGCCTGCCAACGCCGAGGCCCTGGCCAGCCTGACAGACCCCAAGCTCAAGCCGCTGGCCGACGCCGCCGCCAAGTCCAAGGCCACGCCGTTCACCGGTGCCTGGGGCGACATCCAGCTGGGACTCCTCAACGTCACTGTCCAGTCCGTCCCCGATCTTGCCGCAGGCAAGGTGGACGACTCTGCCCTGGACCAAAGGATCAAGGACGCCCAGAACAAGGGCCAGGCTTCCCTGGACCGGGCCTCCAAAGGATAGGTTCTGATGTCAACCGACGCCTCACATGAAGTCCGGCTTGCGGCGGATACCGCCGCAGGCCGGGCACCCCGGACCACGGACGACGCCGGGCGGCAGTCCGGCCACAAGGGCGGCCCGCGCCGCAAAGGCCTGAGCGAACGCAACCGGCCGCTCTGGATGCTGATCCCCGGCGGGGCCCTGATGATCATCATCATCGTGCTCCCGCTCCTGCTGGGCATCTACATGTCGGTCCTCAACCTGGACCAGTACACCCTGCGGAAGTGGATCAGTGCGCCGCTCATCGGAGCCGAAAACTTCGTTGAAGCTGTCACTGCTTCGCCGCTGCTGCACGCCGTCTGGCTCAGCGTCAGCTACTCACTCCTGGCCATGGTGGTCACGCTGCCGCTGGGCATCGCCGCCGCGGTGGCCACCCAGAACGCCTTCAAGGGGCGGGCAGTGATCCGCTCGATCTTCCTGATCCCGTACGTCCTCCCATCCTTCGTGGTGGCCACCGTCTGGCGGACCATGCTCCAGCCCGGCGGCATCGTGGACGAAGCGTTGGGCGCAGTGGGGATCCATGTGGGGCTGTGGCTCAACGGGCCGCAGACCTTCTGGACGCTGGTCCTGGTCCAGATCTGGGCGTCCTGGCCGTTCATCTACCTGCTGGCGCTGTCCGGCCTGCAGTCCGTGGACCATGAGGTGCATGAGGCCTCGGCCCTGGACGGTGCACTGTGGTGGAACAAGTTGCGGTACGTGGTTTTCCCATACCTGAAGGGCCCGCTGTCGCTGGCCTTCCTGATCGGGATGCTGCACCACATCAACAACTTCACCCTCCCGTTCGTGCTCTTCGGCGTCCCGGCCCCCGCCGACGTCGAAGTCCTCCCCATCCTGACGTACGTCACGAGCTTCCAGAGCTTCCGGTTTGGCCTGAGCGCCGCGATGGCCTTCATCTCCCTGGTGCTCATCGCCATCCCGCTGTTCGTCTACCTGCGTGCCGTCAAGCTTGACGACGCCGAAACACCAGGAGGCAAGAAATGAGCGCCACCACAGCCACACGGCAGAGGCCGGCCACCGACCACGTCGACCGTCCCGGCTCACACCGGCAGCACGAGGTCCTGCGCCTTCTTCCCACCCCTTTGCTGATCTTCGTCCTGGTCTTCCTGGGTGCCCTGGTCCTGATTCCGGTGCTGTACATCTTCCTGGCCTCCGTGAACTCTGACATCGGGGTGGCCAACGGCGAGTTCTGGCCGTCCTCGGTCACGTTTGAGAACTACTCCAAAATCTGGACCAGCGTGGGCCTGGCCACCGGCCTCGCCAACAGCGTCCTGGTGGCCGGCGCAACCGCCGTGGTGTCCGCTGCCTTGTCCGTATCCACCGCCTTCGTCCTGGTCCGCTACACCTTCCGGGGCCGGCTGACCATCCTGCGGGGCCTGCTGGCCCTCCAGTCGGTGCCCGGAACCCTCATGGTGCTGCCGGTCTTCGTCCTGTTTTCCTCGGCTTCCACCTACCTCGGGATCCAGGTGATTGGTACCCAGTGGGGACTGTTCGTCACCTACCTGACGTTCGCCATGCCGTTCTCCACCTGGGTGATGGTCACCTACCTCCGCGGGCTTCCCAAGGAACTGGAAGAGGCAGCCCGGATCGACGGCGCCTCCAACCTGGGGGTCCTCTTCCGGATCATCCTCCCGCTGAGCTGGCCGGGCATCGTCGTCTCCGGCATCTTCGCCTTCCTGCTCGGCTGGAATGACGTCCTGTTCGCCTCGGTGATGACGCGCCCCGAAAGCCAGACCGCCGCCGTCGCACTCCAGATCTTTGGTGCCTCCCAGGAAGGCGGCGCCATTCCCTACTACGGCCAGATGATGGCGGCGGCCTTGGTGTGCGCCGCACCGGTGGTCATTCTCTACCTGATTTTCCAGCGTTACCTAGTAGGCGGGCTGACCGCCGGAGGAGTTAAATAACCATGGTTTCGACCAACCAGGTCACCTGGCAGCTGTCAGGCTTTGGCGACGAGATCGACGACGACCCCGCGGTCCAGATCGCAGTTCTGCAGGCGCTGGGCGCCAACCACATCGAAGTCCGCAGCGCGTGGGGCACCAACATCGTGGACCTCAGCGATGAGCAGCTGCAGGCACTGGCCGCACTGCTCGCCGAAAAGGACATGAAGGTTTCAGCCATCGCTTCCCCCATCGGAAAGGTGGATGTCAGCCTGCCCGTGGAGCACGAGGTGGAGCGGCTCCGCCGGGCTGTCAACGCTGCCAAGGTCCTGGACGCCAGGTACATCCGCATCTTCTCCTTCTACTACGGCGAATCGGTGCAGGTGGACAGCATCCGTGACGCCGTCATGGAACGCATGCGGGCACTCGCCGACGTTGCCGAAGAAGGCGGCGTTATCCTCCTGCACGAGAACGAAAAAGACATTTTCGGGGATGTTCCGGACCGGGTCCTGGACATCATCGAGACCGTGGACTCGCCGGCCCTGAAGGTCGCCTGGGACGCCGCGAACTTTGTCCAGGTGGGCGTCAAACCCTTCGACGAGGGCTACGCCAAGCTGCGTCCGCACCTGGAGTATCTGCAGGTCAAGGACGCCCTCTTCGCCAACGGCCACGTTGTTCCTGCCGGGGAAGGGGACGGCGATGTGCTCCGCACCGTCGAAGCACTCAAGGCCGACGGCTACGAAGGCTTCGCCTCCCTGGAACCCCACCTGGCAGGTGCGCACGGCCTGGGCGGCTTCTCCGGGCCCACCGCCTTCGGCATCGCAGCACGCGCCTTCGCAAAAGTCACCGCAGAAGCAGGAGTCCAGACCGCATGAGCACCTTGAACGTAGCCATCACCGGATGCGGCGTCATTGGGCGCACCCACGCCGTAGCCCTCCAGTCCTTCCCGGAAGCCCGGATTGTTGCCCTCGTCGACGCCATTCCGGCGGCATCCGAAGCGCTCGCCGACTTTATCGAGCAGCAGGGCGGGCAGCGGCCGCAGCAGTTCACCACTCTGGCGGATGCCTTCGCGGCGGAGGGCATTGACCTTGTTGCCCTGGCAACGCCCAGCGGCCTGCACATCCAGCAGGGCCTGGAAGTCCTGGCCGCCGGCAAGCACGTGGTCATTGAAAAACCACTGGACGTGGACCTGACGCGGGCCCAGGAAATCGAAGCCGCGGCGAAGGAAGCCGCGGGCAACGGGGTCGTGGCCTCTGTTATCAGCCAGCACCGGTTTGACCAGTCCAGTGTCGCCGTTGCGGATGCCGTGGCAAAGGGCCGCTTCGGCCGGCTGACCTCTGCCATCGCGTCCGTCGCGTGGTGGCGCAGCCAGGGCTATTACGACTCCGGTGACTGGCGGGGCACCTGGTCCATGGACGGCGGCGGCGCCCTCATGAACCAGGGCGTCCACACCGTGGACCTGCTGCTGTGGTTCATGGGACGCCCCGTGGAGATCCACGCCCACACCGCCAGGCTGGCCCACGAACGGATCGAGGTGGAGGACACTGCGGTAGCGACCATCACCTTCGAAAACGGGGGCCTGGCCGTGCTGCACGCCACCACTGCCGCCTACCCCGGCTTGACCGTCCGCGTGCAGCTGATGGGATCCGAAGGATCAGCCGTAGTGGATAACGACCGCCTGCAGTACTTCCACAGCAAGGACGCCGGCGGCGAATCCGCGGACATGGGCCTCCAGGGCGGGGGCAACCAGGCCGAGGAGGAACTGGCCAAGTACCCGGAGGAGGACTACAAGGCCGCGGATCCCACCACCTACCCCGCCGGACACGTCCGGCAGTACCGGGACATCCTGGCCGCCATTGCCGGCGGAAGGCAGCCCGGCGTCACGGTCAGCGACGCCGTCAACGCGCTCGCAGCGGTGCGGGCCGTGTACGTATCGGCCACCCTGGGCCAGCCCGTCCTCTTCGACGATGTGCTGGCGGGCAAGTACAACGACCTCGAAGTCCGCACCGGCACCGCGGCAGAAAGCGCCTGAGCCATGAAGTTTTCAGTATTTACCGCATCAACCCCGGAATGGGAGCCCGAAGAGGCTGTCCAGCACCTCGCGGACCAGGGCTGGGACGGCGTCGAATGGCGCATCACCGACCAGGCAGATGCGGCGGAACCAGGCTTCTGGGCCGGCAACAGGGCCACGGTCCCGCTCACGGGAATGGAGGACCACCTGGACCGGATCGTGGCCATCACCGGCAGCGCGGGACTGCAGTTCTCCGGAATCGGCGGGTACGCACGGTGCGACAACCACGCCGACGTGGACCGGATGCTGGCCGCCACAGCCAGGCTGGGCGCCGGCCAGGTCCGGGTAACAACGCTTCCATTGGGAACTGCGGCCTGGGGAAACGAACCGGCCAGTGGTACGCCCTACCCGGAGCTCTTCGCCGGAGCCCGCCGTGATTTTGAATGGATCGCCGAACGGGCTGAACACCATGGTGTGAAGGCACTCGTTGAGCTGCACCACCGGACCATCACCGCTTCCGCGTCGTCAGCGCTGCGGCTGCTGGACGGACTGGATCCGCGGCACGTGGGCGTCATCCACGACCTCGGCAACCTGCTCATCGAAGGGCAGGAGGACTACCTGCCGGCGTTCGAGCTCCTGGGCGACTACCTGGCCCATGTCCACGTGAAGAACGCGGTCTGGGTCAACAGCGGCGAAACCGATGAGTCCGGCGCGGCCGTCTTCCGGAACGAGTGGGCTCCACTCCGCTCGGGCCAGGGCAGCGTGCTGCAGTACTTCAAGGCACTCGCGGCCTTTGGCTATGACGGGTGGGTGACCGTGGAGGACTTCTCCACCGACCTTCCGTTGGCCGAGCGGACGGCTGACAACCTGGACTACCTTCGTTCCACCGCAGCCTTGGCGGGGCTCTCCGTCCCGGCAGGAAGGCGTTGAGCATGGGCCAGCCCATAGCGGACCACCCGGACCGGCTGCTGCCTGCCGATCCCGGCGTCCGGGACATCGCACGGTCCCTTTTCAAGAAGGTGGAAGGACTGCCGATCATTTCCCCGCACGGACACGTGGACGCGGCAATCATCGAACAGAACACCCCCTTCCCTGACCCGGCGGCGCTGCTGGTCACGCCGGACCACTACGTCACCCGCCTGATCCACGCGGGCGGGGTGCCCATGGACCAGCTGGGCCTGGGCAGCCAGCCTGCCGATTCACGGCAAGTCTGGCGCCACTTCTGCGAGGCGTGGCCGGACTTCGAGGGGACCGCGTCCGGGTATTGGATCCGGCAGGAGTTTGCCCACGTGTTCGGGCTGCCGGAGGAACCGTCCGCGGACAATGCGGACCGGCTGTATGACGCGCTGCAGGCCAAACTGTCGGAGCCGGGCTTCCGGCCGCGGGAACTGTTCAAGGAATTCAACATCGAGGTGCTCGCCACCACCGATGACCCACTGGACTCGCTGGACAGCCACGCGGCCCTGCACGCCGACCCCTCATTTGCCGCAAGGGTGCTGCCCACCTTCCGGCCGGACCAGTACCTGAACATGGCGCATCCGGTGTGGCGGGACAACGTGGACCGCCTCATCGACGCCGCAGCGGAGGGCGCTTCCGGCTACGCCGGCTACATCAAGGCCCTCGAAGCGCGCCGGCGCCACTTCGTTGAGCGCGGCGCGGTGTCCGCCGACCACGGCGTCTTCACGCCTGCCACGCTGAAATTGGACGACGGCGAGGCGGAGCGGCTTTTCGAGCGGGGCCGGGCCGGCCAGGCCAGTCCTGCAGACCGGGACGCCTTCGAAGCGCACATGATCTACCAGATGGCCCGGATGTCGGTGGAGGACGGCCTGGTGATGACCATCCACCCGGGCTCGTTCCGCAACCATCACGCGCCCACGTTCGAGGCCTTTGGCGCGGACACCGGCCATGACATTCCGGTGGCGGTCAATTACACGGAGGCGGTGCGCCCGCTGCTGCAGGACTTCGGCACGGCCAAGGACTTCCACCTGGTGCTGTTCACCCTTGATGAGACGGTCTTCTCCCGGGAGTTGGCCCCGTTGGCGGGCTTCTACCCATCGGTGTACCTGGGCGCGCCGTGGTGGTTCCTCGATGCCCCGGATGCGATGCTGCGCTTCCGGTCGGCGGTGACGGAGACGGCCGGCTTCTCGCGGTCCTCGGGCTTCATTGATGACACGCGCGCCTTCTGCTCCATCCCCGCCCGCCACGATACGGCCCGACGGATCGAGGCTTCGTTCCTGGCCCGCCTGGTGGCGGAGCACCGGATCACCGAGCAACGGGCCCACGAACTGATTGTGGACATCGTGGATGCCTCCCCGCGGCGGGTGTTCAAGCTGTGACTGACATCCCTGCCCTGGACCGCAGCCTCAAGCCCCTTCCCAAGCCGCCGGTGCGGATCGTGCACCTTGGCCTGGGCGCGTTCCACCGTTCGCACCAGGCCTGGTACACCCAGCACGCCGGTGACGCGGCGGAGTGGGGGATCGCGGCGTTTACGGGCCGCCGCCCGGATGCCGCCGAGGCGCTCTCCGCCCAGGACTGCCTTTACACCCTGGTGGAGCGGTCGGCCGGCGGGGACAGCTTTGAAGTCATCGGCAGCATCGTCGAGGCGGTGGACGGCGCGGACACCGCCCGGCTGTGCGGGCTCGTCGCCGCCAAGGACACCGCGATCGTCATGTTGACCATCACCGAGGCAGCCTACGGGCTGGCGGCGGATGGAACGTTCGACGCCGATGCGCCGGCCGTGGCGGATGACCTCCGTGCGCTGTCGGCAGCGGCGTCCGGGGGAGCGGGCACGCCCGCAACACCGCTCGGCCGCCTGGTGCTCGCCCTTGCCCGCCGCCGTGACAGCGGCGCGGGACCCATCGCCGTCGTCAGCTGTGACAACCTCTCGGCCAACGGTGACGTGGCACGCCGCGCCGTCCTGGGCCTGACCGCCGTCTGGGGCCGCGGCCTGGCGGAGTGGATCGACGCGAACGTCAGCTTCGTCAGCACCTCGGTGGACCGGATCACGCCGCGGACCACCGACGCGGACATCGCCGAAGTCGCCGAACAATGCGGCTACCGCGACAACTCGCCGGTGGTGGCCGAACCGTTCCGGAACTGGGTGCTCAGCGGTGGTTTCCCCGCCGGCAGGCCGCGATGGGAAGATGCGGGCGCCGTCATCGTGGACGACATTGAACCCTATGAAAACCGCAAGCTGTGGCTCCTGAACGGCGCCCACTCCATGCTGGCGTACGCCGGGCAGCTCCGCGGCCATGCCACGGTGGCCGACGCCCTGGCCGACCCGGCCTGCCGGAAAGCCGTGGAGGACTTCTGGGACGAGGCCGCCCGCCACCTGCCCGGTGAGGAACTGGACATTCCGCAGTACCGGCAAGCGCTCCTCGAGCGCTTCGGCAACGCCCGGATCGCGCACCGCCTGGCCCAGATCGCGGCGGATGCAACCACCAAGCTGCGGATGCGCGCGGTCCCCGCCCTCACCGCGGAACGGGCCGCCGGCCGCAGCGGTGCCGGCAGCGCGCTGATGATCGCCGCCTGGATCGACTATGCCGGCGCGATCAGCGACTTCCAGGATCCGCTCGCCTCCGCGATCCGTGACGCCAATGCCCTGGCGGGCGACGGCAGGGTCGAAACCCTGCTCCGCCTGGTCAGCGCCGGCCTCGCCGACGATCCCCAAGTTGTTTCCCTGGTCCGGGGACTCTGCGGATCCTTCACGGCGAAGGCCGTGGCTTCCGCCGCCACTCAGCCCTGAACCGTGTTTTTTGAACCCTGCTTTTACGTCCGGAAGGAACAGTTTCTCCCATGAAGATCATTGCCGCCGATGTGTTTGTCACCAGCCCGTCGCGGAATTTCGTGACGTTGCGGATCACCACCGAGGACGGTGTGACCGGTATCGGTGATGCCACGCTGAACGGTCGCGAGCTCGCTGTTGCCGCGTATCTGAAGGAGCATGTGGCGCAGCTGCTGATCGGCAAGGACCCGCACCGCATTGAGGATACGTGGCAGTTCCTGTACCGGTCCGCGTATTGGCGGCGTGGGCCGGTGACGATGGCGGCGATCGCTGCGGTGGATATGGCGTTGTGGGATATCAAGGGCAAGGTTGCCGGGTTGCCGGTGTACCAGCTGCTGGGCGGCGCGTCCCGGAATGGTTTGCGGGCGTACGGGCATGCGTCGGGTGCGGATATTGAGTCGTTGTTTGATTCGGTGCGGGAGCATCTGGAGCTGGGGTACAAGTCGATCCGGATCCAGACCGCCGTGCCCGGGATCAAGGCCGTGTACGGGGTGGCGGCGCAGGCGCAGGCGTCGGGGGAGCGGTATGACTATGAGCCGGCCGGGCGGGGCGCGTTCCCGGTGGAGGAGGACTGGGATACCCGCGCGTACCTGCGCCACCTGCCCACGGTGTTCGAGGCGGTCCGGAACGAGTTCGGCCCGGAGATCCCGCTGCTGCATGACGGGCACCACCGGATGACCCCGATCCAGGCGGCGAAGCTGGGCAAGGCCCTGGAGCCGTATGACCTGTTCTGGCTCGAGGACTGCACCCCGGCGGAGAACCAGGAGGGCCTGCGCCTGGTTCGCCAGCACACCACCACCCCGCTGGCCATCGGGGAGATTTTCAACACCGTGTACGACTACCAGACCCTGATCAAGGAACAGCTGATCGACTACGTCCGGGCAGCGTCGACCCACTTCGGCGGCATCAGCCCGTTGAAGAAGGTGATGGACTTCGCCGCGCAGTACCAGATCAAGTCCGGTTTCCACGGCCCCACCGACATTTCCCCGGTCGGTTTCGCCGCGCAGCTGCACGTGGGGTTGGCGATCCACAACTACGGGATCCAGGAATACATGCAGCACTCGGACAAGACCAACGAGGTCTTCGAGCAGTCCATGACCTTCACCGACGGGTACCTGCACCCGGGCGACAAGCCCGGCCTCGGCGTCGAATTCAACGAAGAAGCCGCCGCGGCCTACCCGTACCAGCAGGCCTACCTGCCCTACAACCGCCTGGTCGACGGCACCGTCCACGACTGGTAAGGAAGCACCCAGTGAACAAGATCCGCATCGTCGTCATGGGGGTCTCCGGCTGCGGCAAGACCACCATCGGCGACCTCGTCGCCCGCGACCTCGGCGTCCCGTTCCTGGACGGCGACTCCCTCCACCCCGTGGAAAACGTCGCCAAAATGGCCGCCGGTACACCGCTGACGGACGAGGACCGCTGGCCCTGGCTGGCAACCGTCGGCCGGGAACTGGCAGCCGCCGGGGACGGCGGACTGGTCCTGGCCTGCTCTGCCCTGCGGCGCAGCTACCGCGACGCCATCCGGGCGCAGGCACCGGACACAATCTTCCTGCACCTGCACGGCAGCAAGGAGGTCCTGAAGGCACGCACCGAAGGCCGCACCGGGCACTTCATGCCACCCGCGCTGCTGGACTCCCAGCTCGCCACCCTCGAACCGCTCCAACAGGATGAACGCGGGGTGGTGGTGGACATCGCCGCGCCCGTCGCCGACGTCGTGGCCGGAGCACTCAAGGGCATCGCCGCCGTCGTACGTTCCAACCCGGGCGTTTCCTCGCCAGGTGCCGCGGGCACCCGGCCGCGGCAGTTCGACGTCGACCTTGCCGCCGCTCCGTTCAACCTCGACGGCGACGCGGTCGCCTGGGTAGAGGGCACGATTGGTGCCATGACGCTCGAGGAAAAGATCGGGCAGCTGTTCATCAACCACAACAACGACTACTCACCGGGGTACCTCGACGCTGTGCTGGAGAACTACCACGTGGGCGGCATGCGGTACCGTCCCGGGCCCTCAGCTGCGGTCCAGGAGCACATCCGGTATGCGCAGTCCAGGTCCCGGATTCCGTTGCTGATCGCTTCCAACCCGGAGATGGGCGGGGCCGGAAGCTGCGACGACGGCACGTTCGTCTGCACGCACCTGCAGGCAGGTTCGCACCCGGACAAGGGAATTGCGCGGCAGATGGGTCGGGTGGCAGGCGTGGAAACGGCGGCGCTCGGCTGCAACTGGGCCTTCGCGCCGATCGTGGACATCCACTACAACTGGCGGAACACGGTCATCTCCACCCGTTCCTTCGGCAACACGCCGGAGGTGGTGGTGGAGCGGGCGAAAGAGTACTTCGACGGGATCAGCGAGTCTCCCACCGCCTGCGCCATCAAGCATTTCCCGGGTGACGGCGTGGATGAGCGCGACCAGCATGTGGTCACGTCCTACAACACCCTCTCCTACGAGGAGTGGGACCGGACCTACGGGCACGTGTACCGGGAGATGATCGCGCACGGCGTGCAGTCCATCATGGTGGGGCATATCGGGGCGCCGGAGGTGTCCCGGCATTTTCGGCCGGGTCTTTCGGATGCGGAAATCCTGCCGGCGACGCTGTCCCCTGAATTGCTGCAGGACCTGCTTCGCGGTGAACTGGGATTCAACGGGCTGGTGCTGACGGATGCGTCGCAGATGGTGGGCCTGACGCAGGCGATGAGGCGCAAGGACCTGGTACCTGCCACGATCGCGGCCGGCTGCGACATGTTCCTGTTCTTCCGGAATCCCGCCGAGGACTTCCAGTACATGCTGGACGGGTACAAGTCCGGGGTCATCACCGAGCAGCGGCTCCATGAAGCGCTGCGTCGGATCCTTGGGCTGAAGGCGTCCCTGGGGCTGCACCTGAAATCCTTGGACGAACTCGTGCCGCCCGCAGGGGCGCTTGCCGTCATCGGGTCCGCGGAGCACCGCGCCGTTGCCGGGCAGATCGCCGACAAGACGGTAACGCTGGTCAAGGACACCGCCGGGAACCTGCCGATCACCCCGGCGACGCATCCGCGGGTGCGGTTGTACGGGATCTCTGGCGGGGCGGATTTCACCCGGGCCGACCCGCTGGCGTACCTGGACGTGGTGAAGGAGGAACTGGAGGCTGCCGGATTCGAGGTGAGCCTGTTCCGTACGGCAGAGCAGCGTGAGGCGGCGGGGGAGGCCGGGATGAACTTCATGCGGGTCCTGGCAGAGGAAGCCACCGGTGACTACGCGGAGAAGTACGATGCCGCGTTTGTCTTCGCAAACGTGAAGGGCTTCGCGCAGGAGGCGGCCATCCGGATCAAGTGGTCCTCACCGATGGCTGCGGAAATCCCGTGGTACGTCACGGAGGTGCCTACAGTGTTCGTGTCCCTGAACCAGCCGAACCACCTGATCGACGTGCCGATGGTCAGGACGGCTGTCCACGCCCATGCCGGGAGCCGGGAGGCCATCAGGGCTGCGGTGGAGAAGATCCAGGGCAAGTCCGAATTCCAGGGGACGTTCAACGAGAACGTGTTCTGCGGGTCGTTCGACACGCGGCTTTAGGAACCAACCGAAGGAGGCGCCACCGCAGCAGCGGTGGCGCCTCCTTTATGCGTCAGGCCTGGGTCCCCCTAGGCGTCTTCACGCTCCGGATTCTCCAGCCGGAAGAAGTTGGACTGTCTCCCATCGGACCTCTGTTCCTGGTAGATGAAGTTGAGCCCGCGGTCGTCAAACGTCTTGAACCACTCCTCCCAGCTGACTTCGCGAAGGTTCGCGTCCTTCTCCCTGAAGTCGATGCGCAGGACGCCCAGGTGGTCTCCGTGTTCCGTGCCGTCAACAGTCGCCGGAACGCCGCCGCGTTCTTCCGCCCACTGCCTGATGACCTCATGGTGTGTGGTCGCGAGGCTGCGTCCTTCGCGCTCTGGCTCCTCCTCGATGGACGTAATTTCCTGCGAGTACTTCAACGACTTGGACGAGTCGTCGCCATGGCGGACCCTGCCGCCGTCGGGGCCGGCTCCCAGGTCTTCTTCGTCGTCCGCCCCGGAGCGGCTGTTGCGGCCCCGGCCGTTATCCGCGTCCTCCTGCCGGGCCTGGGCCACCTCTTTCACAAGTTCTTCCTTGCGCATGCCCGAAGCGCCGGCGATGTGCTCCTGCTTGGCATCCTTGCGGAGTTCGTCCACCTTCTTGTTGCGCAGTTCGGTTTCACTCACATCAGGCGTGTTGGGGGTCTGGTTCCCCGGCTTGTCGCTCATGGCATGTCCTCCTTTTGCGGAACGGTTGTGCATCATTGGGAAATGATAAGGCTACTTACTTTCTAGCGTGTGCCGGACGGGACCGTCAAGCATTGGGCGCATATCAGCCGTGGAGTGTGGGCGCCGGTACGGGGAGGGCTTTGGACTCTGGGTCCCCGGGGAACCCTGTCCATATGCTCCTTGCATCCGATCGCGGAGGAGAGACGCCATGACCAGCCTGATGCCGGGTTTCCTGGCTACCGTAAAGCCATCACAGCGGGGGAACCGGGCAAGTGGTCGTTTGCGCTTTGCTGGTTCGCGCTCCGCTGGTTTCCGTCCTTGGTTGCCGGCGGTTTTCGGCTTCGCTGCCGCGGACGGTTTCATTACGCATGGTCTCCTGCCCCGCACCCTGGGTGCGTGGGGAGCGACGGAGCCGGAAAGATCGATGCCCCTTCCCGGCGACGGACTGATTCCTGCTCCGGCTGAAGTGCAGACCATGGCGGTCACCATCCCCGCCCCGCCGGAGGAAGTCTGGCCATGGCTTCTGCAGATGGGGGTGGACCGTGCGGGCCTGTATTCCTACACCTGGCTGGAGAACGGGCTGCTCCATTTGGGCGTCACGAATGCAGACCGCATCCACCCCGAGTGGCAGGACCTGCAGGTGGGAGACATCATTGCCTTCACGCCGGAAGGTTATCCGGGCGGACGCAGCGGGCCGCGTGTTGTGGACATGGAGAGCTGCCGCCATCTGGTCCTGGACTTGAGCCCTGGTGCGCCGCCTGGGACGGTCACCGGGACCTGGCAATTCGTCCTCCATGATGCCGGGGACGCGGGGACCAGGCTGCTGCTCCGCACCCGGTCCGGCCCCGGACGGCCATGGGGTCTTCGACTGATGGATTTCGTCCTTCGGCCGGGCTACCTCGTCATGGATCGTGCCATGCCGTTGGGCATCAAAAAACGCGCCGGAAGGGACGCGCAAAGGAAGCCGCCGCCGTCGGCACAGCTGTGACAGCCGCGCCCTCAGCGGTCAGTGCGGAGCGCCTCGCCTGGCGTGCCGGCCCGGTTGCCCTGCTCCGAAAGCCAGTGCAGGGCATCGGGGCCGTTGGTGAAGTATGCCGTGGGAGTCAGGGACCGCTGGGAAAACGCCGCCACAACCTTGCCCATCGGGCCATCGCCAATGAGGGCGACGGCGGAGAACCCGCGGTAGGCGTTCATCCCGGCCCTGGCCTCGGGCGTCAATGCCGCAACCCCCGCGAGGTCAACAAGAAGAGGCAGGACCCGGCCGCCGCTGAGGCCTTCCAGGACCCGCGCCGCCCGGACGGCAATGTCATAGGTTATGAGGACTTCGGGGCTCCACTGCAACCGCAGCACGCCCTTGTCGAAAGAAGAAGTAAAGAATTCGTTCATTCCCGTCCTGGATTCTCATTGAGGACTTGTATTCCAGAGCTTGGACTAATTCAGGCCCATTCTGCCTGATGGTGACGACAATTGGTGCAGCGGCAGCAGGGACTCATTGCTGGCCAGGGGCAAAGTGCTGGCCCGGGACACATGGTGGGCCCCTGCGGCGCGCTTTTCCGGCTGTGTAGCCTGAACCAGTGGACTTCTCCTGTGAACTCGCTGACGGCACCGTTCTCCGTCCCGTGCAGGCTGCCGACGCAGGACCCCTGGCTGGGGCGCTCCAGGCCAACCGTTCCCACCTTGCCCCGTGGGAACCGGTCAGGGCAGAGGAGTTCTATACCGTTGAAGGCCAGCGCGAGCTGATCAGGAGAAGGCGGGATGATCTTGACGCAGGCACAGCGCTTTCCATGGTGCTGGCTGGTGGAGACGGCATTCTGGGACTCCTGACGCTCAGTTCGATCGTCCGGGGCGCCTTCCAGAACGCCCACCTGGGCTACTGGATCGCCCAGTCTGTCCAGGGCCGGGGGCTCATGACGGCAGCAGTGGCCGCGGCAACCGACATCGCGAAAGATGGGCTCGGCCTCCACCGCCTCGAAGCAGCCACCCTGGTGCACAATATGGCATCGCAGAGGGTGCTGGAAAAGAACGGCTTTGAGGCCTACGGCACCGCGCGCGCCTACCTTCGGATCGCCGGCCAGTGGCAGGATCACCGCATGTACCAGCGGCTTCTCTGACCGCCGCGCCTTTTGGGGCGCGCGGTTTGGGACAGGCCCGACGACGGCCCCCGGCGTCACGCCGTGGCCCGGGCGTGATCTTGGGGAGGTTTTTCAGCGCATCGGCGCCGCGTGGGAAGATGTCGGCCGGAGCCGCTCAGGGATGCGGGCGGCACAACGTCGATATGTGGAGGTCATGTGCGCGCGATTGTCTTGGACCAGATTGCAGGGCCGCTGGCCGTCCGGGAGGTTGGAGAGCCTGAGGTGCCGGTGGGCGGCGTCGTCATCAGCGTCGTTGCGACGGGGCTCTGCCGCAGCGACTGGCATGCCTGGGCAGGACATGACGATATAGCGCTGCCGCATGTCCCGGGCCACGAATTCGCCGGTGTCGTTGCCAGTGTTGGCCCGGGAGTGACGAAGTGGACGGCCGGCGACCGGGTTACCGCACCATTCGTCGAGGGCTGTGGCGCGTGCGAGTGGTGCCTCAGCGGCAATGCGCAGGTTTGCCCGGAGCAGCAACAGCCTGGCTTCACGCACTGGGGTTCGTTTGCCGGGCAGGTGGTGATCCACGCGGCGGACACCAATCTCGTGGCAATTCCCGAGGGCGTCAGCTTCGAGGCAGCCGCCAGCCTGGGATGCCGGTTCGCCACTGCCTACCGTGCGCTGACCGGCCGGGCCGACCTTAATGCCGATGAGTGGGTTACCGTCATCGGGGCAGGCGGCGTGGGGCTCAGCACCGTCATGATCGCCAAGGCCCTCGGCGGCAAAGTGATTGCTGTTGACCGGAACCCGGCCGCCCTTGAGGTGGCTGCGCGCCTCGGCGCGGACCACGTCCTGGTTGCAGACGGTTCAGACGTTCCGGCACAGGTGCACGCGCTCACGGGAGGTAGCCATGTCTCGGTCGACGCCGTCGGCAGCGAACAGACGTGCGCCGACGCACTCCTGAGCCTGCGCCGCCGGGGGCGGCACGTCCAGATCGGGCTCCTGCCGCCCGTGGAAGGCCACCCCCGTGTGCCCATGGCGCGGGTGATTGCGTGGGAACTGGACGTCTTTGGAAGCCACGGGATGGCCGCTGCGGACTACCCCGGAATGCTCGCCTTGATTGAGTCAGGAGCGCTCGAACCGCAGAAGTTGATCGAACGCGTGATTGGTCTGGAGGAGGCTGCCGAAATGCTGCCCCGGCTTGATACCGCCAACGTTGCGGGCATGACGATGATCGATCCGACCCGCTGAGGCTTTCGTCGCCGACCAAGCGGTAGTCCACATCATGGCGTCACTCGGGGGCACCTTTCCCGGGATGAAGAAAGGCCCTGCTTCCCTTCTACAAGGGAAGCAGGGCCTTTCTATCTGGCGGTGACGGTGGGATTTGAACCCACGTTGGCTTTTACACCAAACAACATTTCGAGTGTTGCACCTTCGGCCGCTCGGACACGTCACCAACCTCAATAGGGTACCGGAGCAAGGCCTGCATCCCCAAAACGTGCGTACCACCAGCCAGTGTCCGGCGTCCGGTCTTGATTGTCAGACCCCCTTGCCATGATGGGTTTATGGGGAAGGCAGCGGTGGTGAGGGCGTTCGGGGAGATCCGTGCTGCCCTTGCTGTGCTGAATGCCGAGGTGGACGGGGCCGGTGCGGTGCCTTTTTCTGCGGCTGACCCTCTCGCTGGTTTGGCGGATGGTTGCCTGGAGATTCTGGCCGGTTCCCGTGAGGTTGAAGCCGGGATCGCAGGGTTGAAGGCCAAGGCTGCCGTTGGGTATGCGGAGAGCGCCCACGTTGTTGCGGGCCCGGATGTTCCGGTGCGTGCGCAGGAGATGGCGGTCGCGGCGGAGATCGGATGCGTGCTGGCCCTGGGGCCGCGGGCGTCGTCGTCGTTCCTGGTCACCTCGCACGCTGTCACGGCGACGTTGCCGCGGACGTTGGAGGCGTTGCAGGCCGGGGCGATCTCCTGGAGCCACGCGGTGGTGATGGCGGACGAGACAGCGTGCCTTGATCCTGATGGGGCTGCGGCGTTGGAAGCGCATTTCCTGGACCCGGACGCCCCGGACCGGGCGAGGGGGTGCCCGGTGGGTGGGTTGCCGGCGCACCGGTTCAAGGCCAAGGCCCGTACCTGGCGGGAACGCCACCAGGCCGGGTCCATCGAACAACGCCACGCCAAAGGGGTCGCTGACCGGCGGGTGGAGTTCCGGCCGGACCAGGACGGGATGGCCTGGCTGTCCGCGTATCTGCCCGCGGACCAGGCCCTGGCCGGGTGGAACCGGCTCACCGCCGCCGCCCGGGGCATGCAGGGACCGGACGAGCCCCGCAGCATGCCCCAACTCCGGGCGGACACCTTCACCGAAGCGATCCTCACCAATGGCACACCGAACGGCGGCAACAGCACCGGCAACAGCACCGGCAACGGTGCCGGAACCGACCAGCCGTCGTCGGGTATCCGCGCGCAGGTGCTGGTCACGGTCCCGGCGTTCTCGCTGATGGGCCAGACCGATGAACCGGCGATGCTGGACGGGTACGGTCCCATCCCGCCGTCAATGGCCCGGGCACTCGTCGCCTCCGGTGCTGGCTCGTTCTACCGGGTGTTGGTGGATCCTCGGGACGGGGCACCGTTGGAGATCGGCCGGACAAGCTACCGGGTCACCGGCGCGATGCGGTCCTGGCTGCGGCTGCGGGACGGCAAATGCCCGTTCCCGGGCTGCAGCAACAACTCCCTGGACAACGACGCCGACCACATCCTCGCCTGGGCCAAGGGCGGCACCACCGGAATCAGCAACCTGGGACAGCCCTGCCCGAAACACCACAAACTCCGCCACACCACCGCCTGGAAACCCACCCCCGCCACCAAGAACGAACCACCCGGCTGGACCTCACCCACCGGCCGCCACTACCAAAGCGAACACCAGGACTGGGAACCACCTCGCTGGCCCTCGGGATTCCTGCAAGGTGAAAGGTACCTGCCAGGTGGGCACATCATGCCGGCCGAAGGGGTGGTGCCTGGAGAACCGAGCCTTGCCGAAGAGCGCAGCCTCCTCGAAGAAGCGCTCCTCCAGCACCTTGTCTCGTGAAGCAATGAACCCTGCCACGCGGCGTCGGACTTTCCCCGTCCCTGCGCGTCCGGTTAGATTCATCAGCAAGATGACAAATTCACAGACTCCCATCCACGCAACCGCATACTGGACCACTGCCAAGGAGCACGGCGAACTCAGAACCGAGGACGTGCGGGCCCCGGGGCCCGGCGAAGCGCTGGTCCGTGCCCTCTACTCCGGTATCAGCAAGGGCACGGAAATGGTGGTCCACGCCGGGGCAGTGCCGCCACGGGTCGCGGAGGAAATGCGGGCGCCGCACCAGGAAGGCCAGTTCCCCGGGCCGGTGAAATTTGGCTACCTGTCTGTCGGCATCGTGGAGGAAGGGCCCGAGGGGTGGAAAGGCCAGCGCGTCTTTTGCCTGAACCCGCACCAGGACCTCTACGTGGTTCCGGTGGAGTCCTTGACCAGGATTCCCGACGACGTCCCCTCCCGGCGTGCGGTCCTCACCGGGACGGTGGAAACAGCAGTCAACGCCCTGTGGGAAGCCGGGCCGCGGCTCGGGGACAGGGTTGCCGTCGTCGGTGCAGGCCTGGTGGGCGGCATGGTGGCCACGCTCCTGCGCACTTTTCCGCTGCAACGCCTTCAGCTGGTGGACCTGGATCCCGGCAGGAAGCAGCTCGCGGACACCCTGGGCGTGGACTTTGCACACCCCGACGACGCCCTGGACGACTGCGACATCGTGTTGCACTGCTCGGCCTCGCAGGAAGGCCTCGAACGCAGCCTGCAGCTGGTCGGCGACGAAGGCGACGTCATCGAAATGTCCTGGTACGCCAATCGGGAAGTCACTGTCCCGCTGGGGGAGGACTTCCACGCAAGGCGGTTGTCCATCAGGGCCAGCCAGGTGGGCATGGTGGCGCGTGCCCGGCGCCACCGCCGCACCAATGCGGACCGCCTGGACCTGGCCGTGTCCCTGCTGGAGGATCCCGTCTTCGACGCATTCCTGACAGGCTCTTCCAAGTTCGAGGACCTGCCCGGCGTCGTCCAAAGCCTGGCGGACGGCACCCTGGAAGCGCTGTGCCACGTCGTCGAGTACCCCGCCACCAACCAAGCACCCACTCCAGCCGCTCACCACTCCGAGAACTTGAGGTAACCCATGTTCAGCCTGACAGTCCGCCGCCACTTCATGATTGCCCACAGTCTTCCGCGTGAAGCGTTCGGCCCGGCCCAGGGGCTCCACGGGGCAACCTTCGTCGCCGAGGTGACCTTCCGTCGCCGTGCCCTGAACGATGACGCGATCGTCCTGGACATCGGCGCCGCCGGAACCATCATCGAGGAAGTGCTGGCCGGCCTGAACTACCGCAACCTCGACGAGCACCCGGATTTTGACGGCAAGCTCACCACCACGGAAGCGCTGGCCCAGTACATCGCCCAGGAAGTCGCCGCCAGGATCAAGGACAGCGACGACGGCCGCGAACTCGCGGGCCTCGACGTCACGCTGCGCGAGAATCCGGACGCGTGGGCCGCTTATTCCCTGGACCTCACCGCCTGACCGTGCGCCACATCCGGCTGCTGGTCCCCGGCAACATCCGCCACAGCTCAGGCGGCAACGTCTACAACGCCCGCCTGGTTGCAGGGTTGCGGGAACTTGGCGCGGCGGTGGACGTGATCAGTGTTGAAGGGGACTGGCCGCACGCCGGCGCCACCGAACGACGCCGGCTGGGCACCTTCCTCGAAGCAAGCGAACCTGGGGGAGGTCCCGGCCGGGCAGTGGCAATCGTCGACGGGCTGGTGGCCGTTGGTGCCCCGGCTGAGCTGGAAGCCGCGGCCCGTGCGGGACAGGAAACATGGGTGCTGGTGCATATGCCGGTGCCGGAAAGTTCAGGCGAATCAGCCCTTGCAGACGAGGCCAGGGCTCTCCGCGCAGCAGCCGGTGTGATCTGCACCAGCACCTGGGCCGCATCTGTCCTGACCGAAAGAGGGCTTCCGCGGGCACACGTCGCCCTGCCCGGAGTCGACCCCGCAGCCCAGGCCGGCGGTTCCACGCCTCCGCACCTGGCAGTCGTCGCCGCCTTGCTGCCCAACAAGGACCAGATGCTGGCGGTGGAAGCACTCGCCCTGGTCCAGGACCTCCCTTGGACCGCGTCCCTGGTGGGCTCGGACCGGGCGGACCCCGACTATGCGCGGGAAGTCCGGGCTGCCATAACGGAGAATTCGCTGCAGGAACGGGTGCGGTTCACCGGTGAGCTCGCCGGCGAAGCACTGGAAGCTGAATGGGCGCGGACGGATCTCAGCCTCCTGGTGTCCCGGCAGGAGGCGTTCGGCATGGCCGTCACCGAGTCCCTGGCCCGCGGCATCCCGGTCCTGGTCCGTGAAGGGACAGGGGCGGAGGAGGCGCTGGGGCTGGCAGGATTAACAGCGGCCGACGGCGGACCCCGGCTTCCCGGGGCAGCGCTGCCACTTCCGGAAGGTGGTCAGGAGAGCCCGCGCCTGCTGGCCGGCGTCCTGCGCCACTGGCTGCAGGACCCGGACATGAGGGAAAGCTGGCGCGCAGCAGCGCTGGAGGCGCGGACACGCCTTCCGGACTGGGGTACTACGGCAAGGGGAGTGCTGGCCCTGCTGGCGGAACCGGACTAGAGGCTGCTCCGCGGTGCCCGGCGAAAAACCCGCGCAGCAACACGGCGCACTCATCCTCGCGGACTCCCGGATACACCTCAACCCAGTGGTTGAGCCGGCGTTCGCGGAGGATGTCGAACACCGACCCTGCGGCGCCGGCCTTCTCGTCCCACGCCCCGAACACCACCCGCGGGATCCGGGCCAGGACAATCGCTCCGGCACACATCGCGCAGGGTTCCAGCGTGACCACCAGCGTGCAGTCGGACAACCGCCACCCGTCGCCGCGGCCGCCGTCGAGCCGTGCCCGTTCCTGCAGCCGTGCCGCCGCTTCACGGATGGCTACCACCTCGGCATGGGCCGTAGGGTCGCCCAGTTCCTCCCGCTGGTTCCGGCCGGAACCCAGCACCCCGCCGTCGGGCCCTATCACCACGGCGCCGATGGGAACATCCTCCGTGGCGAGTGCCCTGCGGGCTTCCGCCAAGGCAAGGCCCATCCAGGCATCATGTTTCTTTTCGGGCAACGGCATGGCTCAATGATAGTTTCGGGGATACTCAGGTTACTTACGGATGCCGGGAGGCACCATGGACACTCTTCGGGATCGGCTAGGTCTCTGGTTCAAACCTTACGCGGCGCTCGTCCTCACCATCCTTGTGGGCGGCGTCATCATCGTGTCCCTGGCACTGCTGGGTGCCGAGGTGTACGACAACGTGGTGGATTCTGCCGGCCTGGCCAACCTGGACAAGCCTGCCCTGGCCCTGGCCGAGAGCCTGCGCAGCCCCGGACTTGATGCGTTCGTTACTGGCTTCACCAACATCGGCGGCGGCATCGGCATGCCCATCCTTGCCAGTATCCTGACCGCCTGGCTGACGTTCCTCAGCCGGAACTGGCGCCCGCTCGTCCTGATCGGCGGTGCGGCGGGGGTCTCCATCATGGCCACCACCTTTGGCAAGAAACTGGTGGGCCGCACCCGCCCGGACCATGCGGACGCGGTGCCCCCCTACGAGGATTCACCCTCCTTCCCCAGCGGCCACACCCTGAATACCACCGTGGTGATCAGCCTGGTGGTCTACCTCGTCTGCCTCCAGTTCAACACCATGCTGGTGCGCGTCACCGCCATCACGGCCGGCGCGCTTTTCATCATCGCCATGGGGCTCAGCCGCGTCTTCCTAGGCCACCACTGGCTGACGGACGTCATGGCAGGGTGGCTGCTGGGCCTCACCTGGGTGGGCGTCGTGATACTGGCCCACAGGCTGTTCCACCTGGTCCGCAGGCGGGAGCACGCCGGTGCGGCTCCGTCGTTCGACCGTCCGATCGTCCGTGACGTGGTGGCAGAGGAAGTGCACCACCACGGCGGGGACGGCAAGGAGCATGCCCACGGCAGCCACAACAAGGACACCGCCGGATGATAGTTTTGGGGGATGCGTACTCTCGTTGTTGACCACCCCCTGGTCGCCCACAAGCTCACCGTCCTGCGGGACAAGAACACGCCGTCGCCGGTCTTCCGCCAGCTGACGGAAGAGCTGGTGACCCTGCTGGCCTACGAAGCCACGCGGGAGGTCCGCACGGAGCCCGTCACCATCGAAACCCCCGTCAGCACCACCATTGGCACGGCGTTCACCAAGCCCACCCCGCTGGTAGTCCCCATCCTGCGCGCAGGCCTGGGCATGCTGGAGGGCATGACCAAGCTGGTCCCCACCGCCGAGGTTGGCTTCCTGGGCATGGCCCGGGACGAGGAGACGCTGGACATCATCACCTACGCGGAGCGCCTGCCGGAGGACCTGACCGGCCGCCAGGTATTCGTCCTGGACCCCATGCTGGCCACCGGCGGCACTCTGCGCGAGGCCATCAAGTTCCTCTTCAAGCGGGGCGCGTCCGACGTCACCTGCATCTGCCTGCTGGCGGCCCCGGAGGGCCTGGCCAAGCTGGAGGAGGAACTGGGCGACGCGAACGTGCACATCGTCCTGGCCTCCATCGACGAGAAGCTCAACGAGAAGTCCTACATCGTTCCCGGCCTGGGCGATGCCGGCGACCGCCTGTACGGCATCGCAGGGTAGCCTTCCCCCTTTTCCGGCAGGATCACCGCCGCTAGCCTGTGCGGATGGACTGGAAACTCGAACTTGTCTTTGTCCCCGTGTCCGACGTCGACCGCGCCAAGGATTTCTACGTCAACAGGGTGGGCTTCAACGCCGACTATGACGAGCGGCCTTCGGACGACATCCGCTTTGTGCAGCTGACGCCGCCCGGATCCGCCTGCTCCATCTGTTTGGGGGAGGGGCTGGTGGACGCAACTCCGGGCACGGGGTCAAACCTGCAGCTGGTGGTGGACGACATCCAGGCCGCACACGACCACCTGAAGAACAACGGTGTGGACGTCAGTGATATCGAAGTGCTGCCGTGGGGCCACTTCGTGTACTTCGCCGATCCGGACGGCAACAAGTGGTCCGTCCAGTACATCCCGTGGCGGAACGCCGGGCCGGACGCAACCGAAAGCACCGCAATCACAGGCTCCGCAACCCCAACCACCGCGACCCTAACGTCCGCACCATAGGGCACTGCAGCTCAACCCGGGGTTAAGACAGCAGGGGGTTAAAACACCACTGCCCGCATCCGTTTGGATGCGGGCAGTGGTGATGCTGCAATGCTCTGCTGTGCCCCTGCCCAAGGCGTACGACGGCGGAGAGCAGGGACGCGCCGTCGGCCGCGGTCAATGCAGGGCAGGCTCCGCGGAGGGTGGTCCTTCGACGCGCAGCCGCAGGGGAGCGGTGCCTAGTACCAGTTGTGCGCCAGGTGGAAGTTCAGTGCGCCGCAGGGGGACTGGTAGCTCTTCTTGATGTAATCCAGGCCCCAGTTGATCTGGGTGCGGTAGTTGGTGAGGTAGTCCGCGCCGGAGCTGGCCATCTTCTCGGCCGGGAGGGACTGGACGATTCCGTACGCCCCGCTGCTGGGATTGGTGGCCGTGGTGGTCCAGTCGGATTCCTTGGTCCACAGGGTCTGCAGGCACTGCATCTGGTCCGGTCCCCAGCCGAATGTGGCCAGCTGGCTGGCGGCGTAGGCCTGGGCGCCAGCGGGGTCGTTGACCGCGACGGCGGGTGCCGGCTCAGGAGCCGGGGCGGGCTCGGGTGCAGGTGCCGGTGCAGGCGCTGGCGCGGCCGGCGCGGGGGCGGCGGGTGCCGGGGCCGCGGGAGCGGGCTCCGCCGCCTGGGGCGCCACTGCGATTGCGGCGGGAGCGGGGCTCTCCACCGGGTTGGAGCGGATCTCGCTCTTCTCGATGCTCATCTGGGCATCGGACGCTGCCTGGGTTGCCTGGGTCGATGACACCGGGGCCATGCTGCTGGTGGCCTGGCCGGCTGCGCCGACCCCAACCAGCACCGCGCAGGATACTGCGAGGATTCCGGCCCTGCGGCCGAGGGTGGTTTTCTTTGCCTGCTGCGTGGCCTTATGTTTAGCCTTGGCATGCAGGCGTGCTTCTGCCGTGTTTTTGGACATGATTGATCGCCTCTCACACCTGCGGAGTTAGCTGTCGGGTTCGGATGAGGGCATCCGGCCGTACGGAAAAATCACGTACTGGCTTAACCCCAAGGGCAATCATTGCCCGGGACGGTGGGTCCCCCGCCTCTGCCGTTGCTCAATCGGAAATCCGGGGAAGCGGCAGAGCTTGGCGTCAACCCGGGATATGCGGCCCGAACGGGGACCGCACCCAATCGACGGTACAGGAAGATTAAATGAAAGTCACATTTAGGTAACGGAAGTCACGGCCGGCAGCGCGTCGGGTTGTCTGACTGCGCCGGGAGTATCCCCGTAATGGACTGCCGGGCCCCCGGGCACCATTCACCCCGGGCACTCGCGTGCCAGAGCATCATGCAGCCCAAGGCCGGGTCCCCGGGGCGTCCTCCGCTAGTGGCCGGTCAGTTCGTAGACCGTAGTGCCGCCCATGATCTGCGACGTGAAATTGGCTGCCACCCACTCCGCGATCCGGGTGGCAGCGTCCGAACCGGTGGTGGAGCGCATGGCTCCGCCACCGATAAAGTAATGGATCTCTCCCCGGGCTACCAGGTCCTGGAACTGCGCCAACGTGGGGGAGGGGTCGGTGCCGTTGAAGCCGCCCACCGCCATGACCGGCAGCTCCGTTGCCAGTTGGTAACCTGCGGCGTTGTTGGAGCCCACCACGGCCGCGGCCCACGTGTAGCTTGAGGCGCTGCTCTTGAGCGCGGCGACCAGGTCAGCCGACGGCGTGGGCGCACCCAGGAGGCCACCCACGCCACCCCCGCGGCCACCCGCGAAGCCCGCGCCGCCCTGGGCGTTCGGCTGCCGGAAGCCCTGCCCCGCACTGCCCGGGTTTGTGTTGCCTTGCCCCGCAATACCTGAACCGCCGGTGCTGTTCGGGCCGGACCCGTTCCGGCTGTTCCGGACGCCGGCGGGAGCACCACCTGGCCCAACGCCGAAGCCGGCCGTGGGGCCGGCACTGACGATTGCCCCGCTGTGCGGTGTGGAGGCCGTGGAGATGGAGTAGGCCAGCGGTCCGGCGAGCGACGCCGTGATGGCCAGGGCCGCCGTCGCCCGCTGCACCGAACGCATACCCAGGAACTTGCTGAAACCGGCTCCTACTGCCCCGGCCAGCCCGCCTGCAAGGACCACCCAGCGCAGCCACGGACCGTAGGCCGAGGTGGTGCCCAGCAGGGAGAACGCCGTCAGGGCTGCCGCGGCCACTGCGGCCCCGAGCACGATTGCGGCGGCCGCCTGCTGCCTGTGCTGCCACAGCAGGACTGCGCCCAGGCCGGTCAGCCCGGCGATGCCCGGCGCCAGCGCCACGGCGTAGTAGGGGTGGATGATGCCCGCCATGAAGCTGAACACCAGGCCGGTCACCAGCACCCAGGAGCCCCAGACCAGCACGGACGCGCGCACCGGATCCGTCCGCGGTGCCCGCCGGCCGACCCACAGCAGGCCGGCCGCAAGGATCAGGGCGGAAGGCAGCAGCCAGGCGATCTGGCCACCGAACTCGTTGTTGAACATCCGGAACAGGCCGGGAACGCCCCAGCCGTTGCCGCCGCCCACGCTGCCCGTTTCGTCGCCCGTCAGCCTGCCCAGTCCGTTGTAGCCGAGGGTCAGCTCCAGGATGGAGTTGTCCTGCGAACCGCCGATGTAGGGCCGCATGCCGGCCGGCGTCAGCTGCACGGCCACGAGCCACCAGCCCGCGGAAACCACCATCGCCGCCCCGGCCGCGGCCAACCGCAGCAGGCGCCGGCCCAGCCTGCCCGGCCCCGCAACCGCGTAGGCCACGGCAAAACCGGGAACCACCAGCAGGACCTGCAGTTGCTTGGTCAGGAATCCAAAGCCCAGAAACACCCCGGCCAGCAGGAGCCAGCGCAACCGGTCCTCCTGGACCGCGCGGAGGACCGCGTACGCGGCCGCCGTCATGAGCAGCACCAGCAGGGCATCCGGGTTGTTGAACCGGAACATCAGCGTGGCAACCGGGGTGAGGGCCAACACCGCGGCTCCCAGCAAGCCCGCCCGGTGGGCAGCGGTGGCATCTCCGGTGGCATGCACCGCGGTCCGGCGCACGGACAGGTAGAGCAGCCAGGCGGCCGCTACGCCCATCAGCGCCTGAGGAACCAGGATGCTCCACGGGTTCAGCCCAAACAGCCGGACCGACAACCCCATGACCCACAGGGACGCCGGCGGCTTGTCCACCGTGATGGAGTTGGCAGCGTCCGAGGAACCGAAGAACCAGGCCGTCCAGTCCTGCGAACCCGCCTGGGCCGCGGCGGAGTAGAAGGCGTTGGCCCAGCCGGACGCCCCGAGATTCCACAAGTACAGCGCCGCCGTGCCCGCCAGCACCGCTGCCAGTTCGAGGTTCCGCCGTCGGCCGAGGGGATCCCGGCGCCGGCTGCCGGGCCTGGTCCCCCGGGCCGTGGTGGCCCCGCCCCCTCCCGACGCGTGATGCAGGCGGGGGCGCGTGGACCCGGTTGTTGGGCCTGAAGTCATGGAGCTGGGGTAGCGGCTGGCCATGGCGGGCTACTTGGCCAGGTCGTAGACGGTGGAATTGCCCACGGTCTGGGCCTGGAAGTTGGCCTGCACCCAGGCCGCCACCTCCGAGTTGCCGCCCCGGCCGCCCATCCCGCCACCCATGCCGCCGCCCTGGATGTAATATCCGATCTCACCCTTGGACACCATGTCCTGGAACTGGGCGAGCGTGGGGTACGGATCCCCGCCGTTCCAGCCGCCGAGCGCGATGACGTTGGTGTTCGTGGCAAGTTCCAGGCTTGCTGCCTGGCTGGCGCCGGAGACGATCGCGGACCACTTCGTGGTGGTGGAGGAGAGCAGCGCGGTCACCGCGGCATCGGCCGTTCCCTCACCGGGGCCGCCGGCCCCGCCGGGACCACCGGCGCCGTCGGCTGCGCCGCCCATTCCATTTGCGGGGTCAAACCCGTTTGCGGGGTCAAACCTGTCGGTTCCGGTGGCGGCGTCCGTGCCGCCGGTGCGGTCGCCGCGGAAACCAGCTGCCCGGTTCCCAAAGCCGCCTGTCGCCGAACCTGCAGGCCCCGACGTCGGAATGGAACCCGAATGCGCGGACGCTGCGGTGGCCACGGTCCAGGCACCCGCCCCGAGTCCTCCGGCCAGGAGGGATACGACGACGACGGCGGCAGCGCCCGCGCGCCGGAACCGTCCGGCGGTGCCGAGGCCGTCAACGCGGAGCAGCAGGCCGGCGGCGGCAAGGACGCCAAGGACGATGACGACGATGCGCAGCCAGGGGAGCCAGTACGCGTCGCGGCCCAGGAGGACAGCCGACCAGATGGAGGTGCCCAGGACCGTTGCGGCCAGGACAATCCTGGCCGGCCAGGACGCCCGGCCGCGCCAGAGTTCCACGGCACCGGTTCCCACCAGTGCCGCGATCCCCGGTGCCAGCGCCACAGAGTAGTAGGGGTGGACAATGCCGCTCATGAAGCTGAACACACCCGCGGTGACCAGGAGCCAGCCGCCCCACAGGATCAGCGACGCGCGGCCCATCGAGGTGCGGACTTCCCTCCGGGTGAACCAGAGGCCGGCAACCAGCAGGACGAGGGCGGCGGGCAGCAGCCAGGACACTTCGCCGCCAAAGCTCGTCCCGAACATCCGCAGCAGGCCAGCAGCGCCGCCGAATCCACTGTTGCCGCCGCCGAAACCGCCGCCGGGCCCGCCGGCCGCTCCGCCGCCGGGCATGCCTTCACCCGAGCCGGTGATGCGGGCCAGGCCGTTGTAGCCGAAGGTCAGCTCCAGGAAGCTGTTGGTGGTGGACCCGGCCATGTACGGGCGGGCTGAAGCCGGGGTCAGCTGGAAGAGGGCGATGTAGCTGCCGGCCACCACGATGATGCCTCCCAGTGCGCCCATGAGGTGTGCCAACCGGCGGCCGATCGGGGTAGGGGCGGCCCACAGGTAGGCCAGTCCCAGCGCCGGAACGACCAGGAAGCCCTGCAGCATCTTGGTGAGGAAAGCCAGCCCGATCACGGCTCCGGCCGCAACAAGCCACTTCCAGCCAGCCCGTTCGATGGCCCGGATGGTGAAGTACGCCGCCAGCACCAGGCACAGGGTGAGCATGGCGTCGGGGTTGTTGAACTTGAACATGAGCGCAGCCACTGGCGTCAGCGCCAGCGCTCCGCCGGCCAGCAGGCCTGCGGCCGGTCCTGAGACCCTCTTGACCGCCAGGTAGAGGACGCCGACGGCGGCCACGCCCATGAGTGCCTCGGGCACCAGCATGCTGAGGGACGAGAATCCGAACATGCGGCCCGCCAGGGCTGGAATCCACAGTGCCGCCGGGGGCTTGTCCACCGTGATGGCGTTTCCGGCGTCGAGCGATCCGAAGAGGAACGCGGTCCAGTCCTTGGTGCCCGCCTGGATGGCGGCGGCGTAGAACGAGTTCCCGTAGCCGGTCGCTGCAAGGTTCCACAGGTACAGGACCGCCGTGGCCACCAGGAGCGCGGCGGCCGAGGGGCGCACCCAGCGCGGTTGGCTGCCGAACGCGTAGCGCGTCCAGCGCGGGGTGGGTTGTGGAGCTCCTGTGGCAGTGGCCGGCCCACCGGCGTTTGCGGGCAGCGGTGCGGCAGTTGAGCCGGCGCCTGCCGGTGAGATGGTGGAGGTCATGGTGCACCCGTTTCTGTGGAGGTGGTGGCGTGGGTTGTCTTGTTGGTGCCGGCTCCCCGGAAGACCCAGAGCCGGAACAGCAGGAACCGCACTGCCGTGGCCGCCAGGTTCGCCGCGACCACGGTGAGGACTTCCATCCACCGGTCGGGCGTCGTGGTCCGGTGGACCAGGGCGAGCGCCCCGGAGGTGAGCACCAGGCCGATGCCGAACACAATCAAACCCTCAAAATGGTGCCGGACCGGGTTTCCGCCCTGGATCCCGAACGTGAAGCGCCGATTGGCCCCGGTATTGGCCACGGCCGTGACCAGCAGGGCCAGGAAGTTGGCCAGCTGCGGATCCATGAAACCCCGGCAGAACAGGAAGATCAGCAGGTAGGCCAGCGTTGAGGCCGCGCCGATGGCGGCGAACCGGACCAGTTGGCCGAAGAGGCTGCTGCCGCGGGTCTGTTCGCCAGCCCGGGACGACGCCGGGAGCGGACCCCTGGCAAGGGCGGCGCGCAGTTCCGGAACCGGGATGCGGCCGTAGACCAGGTCCCTGGTGAGCCGGGCCATTCCGCGGACGTCGGCCAGCGCCGTGCGGACCACGTCCACGCTGGAGTCGGGATCGTCGACCCAGTCCACGGGAACTTCGTGGACGCGCAGGCCGCAGCGCTCAGCCAGGACCAGCAGCTCGGTGTCGAAGAACCAGGAATTGTCAACGGTGTAGGGGAGGATCTGCTGCGCGACGTCGGCCCGGATGGCCTTGAACCCGCACTGGGCGTCACTGAACCGGGCTGCCATCAGCGAGTGGAGCATCAGGTTGTAGCTGCGCGAGATGAACTCCCGCTTGGGTCCGCGGACAACCCGGGAGTTGCGGGTCAGCCGGGTGCCGATTGCAAGGTCGGAATGGCCGGAAATCAGGGGGGCCAGCAACGGGGGCAGGGCTGCCAGGTCGGTGGAAAGGTCCACATCCATGTAGGCCAGGACCGGCGACGGGGACGCGAGCCATACCTTGCGCAGCGCGTTCCCCCGGCCCTTCTCATCGAGGTGGACCACGGCGACCTCCGGGAACTCGCGGGCCAGCCGTTCGGCGATCGTCAGGGTCCCGTCCGTGCTGGCGTTGTCCGCCACGGTGATCCGGAAGCTGTGCGGAAAGGTGTCGCGCAGGTGTCCGTGGAGCCTGCGGAGGCATTCCTCAAGGTCGCGCTCCTCGTTGAAGACGGGGATGGTGACATCAAGGACGGGGACTGCGGTGCGGGTGTCCACGGGGGCGCGCCGTACGGCACGTCCCGGGGAGGGAAGGCCCGGCGGCGCCACCGCGGCGTCCTGCAGGGTTCCTGAAGTGTGGTCGGTGAGCGTCATGCATCAAGAGTGGCGCCGCCTGATTTGAAGGCTTTAGGCACAACCTGTGACGCGGCTGTGTAAGTCAGGACGCTTCAGGGCTGCGCGGGCCCGGCCGCCGGAAGGCGGACCGCGAACTCGGTCCTGCCCGGACGTGACACCAGTTCCACGGTGCCGCCGTGGGCCATGACAATCGATTCGACAATGGACAGA
Organism: Arthrobacter sp. NicSoilC5; assembly: GCF_019977395.1. Taxonomy (NCBI): domain Bacteria; kingdom Bacillati; phylum Actinomycetota; class Actinomycetes; order Micrococcales; family Micrococcaceae; genus Arthrobacter; species Arthrobacter sp. NicSoilC5. The sequence goes on from NZ_AP024660.1 coordinate 3,708,845, forward strand.
CCCAGCCCTGAAGAACCCTCGGAGCCGGAACGGGCGGCATCGGCCCGGGTGAAGCGCGAGAAGATGCTGCCCTGGAATTCGGCCGGGATGCCGGGCCCGTCGTCGGCGACCGTGACCACCACACTGCCGTCGGCCGAGCGCATCACGCCGGTGGTCACGGTGGTCCCGGCCGGGGTGTGCTTGCGGGCGTTGGAGAGCAGGTTGGCCAGCACCTGGTGGAGCTGAGTGGTGTCCCCGCGGACCGTGACGGGCTCGTCGGGCAACTGCAGCTGCCACGCGTGGTCCGGGGCCATGACCTTTTCGTCGCTGACAGTTTCCACCACCAGCTGGGTCAGGTCCACGTCCGTGGCTTCGGTTGCCTTGCCCTCATCCAGCCGTGCCAGCAGCAGCAGGTCCTCCACCAGCGCGGTCATGCGCTCCGACTGGCTTTGAACACGCCCCAGCGACTTCTGGCCGTCCTCGGTCAGGGGTTCGGTCATGCGCATCAGCTCGGTGTACCCGCGGATGG